>JAUQWL010000115.1 GCA_030835185.1 Solirubrobacterales bacterium
GGCTTCAACTACCGCCTCTCCGACGTCGCCGCGGCGATCGGCGTTGCCCAGGTCGAGAAGCTGGACCGCATGCTTTGCGATCGCGCCCGGATCGCCGGTCTGTACGGGCAAGCCTTTGAGGAAGTCGAAGGGATCGAGTTGCCTGTCGAAGGGATCGGCAGAAGCCGGCGAAGCTGGTTCGTCTATCCGGTTCGCCTCGACCCCGGCGTCGACCGCGATGCGGTCATCGCGAAGCTCGCTGCCGAAGGCGTCCCCGCCAAGGCCTATCTTCCCTGCATCCACCTCTTCCCGCACCTGCGGCGGTTCGGCTATGAGGAGGGCCAGTTCCCGGTAGCCGAGTCGGTTTCTGCGCGTTCGGTGGCGCTTCCGTTCCACACGGCCATGACCGAAGGCGATGTCGCCCGGGTCGCAGGCGCGCTCGACCGGTCCCTGCGGGCATAATCGTCAACGTGTCCCGTTTCAGAGAAGATCCCGACCCCCGTTTCTGGCGCCTCAACCGCTCAGTCGATTTTGACCGCCGCCTGGCACCGTACGACCTGATTCAGTCACGCGCTCACGCAGCCGCACTGAACCGCATCGGTGTGATCTCGGACGAAGAACTGCCCGAGCTCGACCGGGCCCTGGCCGAAATCCTCGACGAAGTCGAGTCCGGTCGGTTCGAGTTCCTGCCCGCCGACGAAGACGTCCACATGGCCGTCGAACGCAGGCTGGGGGATCTCGTGGGCGCGCTCGCCGGCAAGCTCCACACCGGACGTTCCCGCAACGACCAGGTGGCGACCGATATCGCGATGGCCGCGATCGCCCATTCGAAACGCGCAGTCTCGCTGATCCGCACGACGATGGGCGAACTGCTCGATCTTGCCCGTCGTCACCGCGACTGGGCGATGCCCGGGTATACCCATCTGCAGCGTGCGCAGCCGGTCTATCTGGGCCACCATCTGCTCGCGTTCTTCTGGATGCTCTCGCGTGACGCAACCCGTTTTCAGGCGGCGGCTGAAGCGGCCTCCGTGATGCCGCTCGGGTCCGGCGCCCTCGCCGGCGTCAACTGGGAAATCGACCGCCGCGGTGTAGCGGCCGAACTCGGTTTCAAGGGGATCACCCCGAACTCGCTCGACAGCACCTCCAACCGCGATTTCATCCTCGACTATCTTTCCGCGGCTTCGATCTGCACCACGCACCTGTCGCGCCTCGGATCGGAGCTGGTGGTCTGGTCGAGCACCGAGTTCGGCTTCTGCCGGATCGCCGAACCGTTCACCTCCGGGTCGAGCATCATGCCGCAGAAGCAGAACCCGGACTCGGCCGAGCTGCTCCGGGCCAAGGCGCCGCGGGTGATCGGGGACATGACCACCCTGCTCGGTGTGATGCACGCGCTTCCGTTGGCCTACGGCAAGGACATGCAGGAGGACAAGGAACCGTTCTTCGATGCAGTCGACACGGTAGAGGCCAGCCTGGAGATGACCGCCGGAATCCTCGAAGGGATCGTCTTCGATCGCGAACGGCTGGTCGATGCGGCCGGTGATGAGATGCTCGCCGCCACCGAAGTCGCCGACCTGCTGGTTCGCCGCGGCATGCCTTTCAGGCAGGCTCACGGAATCGTCGGTGGCCTGGTCAGGCTCTGTGTGGAGGACGGACGCTCGCTCTCGGAGCTCACCCTCGAAGAAGTGCGGCTCGAGTCCGAACTCCTCGACGATGAGTACTACGAAGTCCTCCGGCAGTCCAGCTGGCTCGAGTCGAAGCGCAGCGAAGGCGGAACCTCCAGCGAGAGTCTGTCCAGGCAGATCGACCTTGCGAGCGAGGTCCTCGCCGGCCTGAGCTGAGCGGCACGGCCGGACGCGCACAGTCCCGGTCGATACGACCCGGAGGCTGGCCCCAGAGGCTGATTCCAGAGGCTGATTCCGGGAGTTGCCTAGCCGGGCGAAGCTCCGCCGGAGCCCGGAGTCACGCCGCCGCCCCCCGGCGTGGACGGCGTGGTCGGGGCCGGCGCCTCGGGTGCCGGGACCGGCTCGGGGGCGGGGGCAGGCTCCGGTGCCGGCGCTGTCGCTTCTGGCTCCGGTGCCGGCTCCGGTGTGGGGGCGACATAGTCGGGTGCCGGATCGACGGTGGTGTCCGTGGTAGTACCGGCTTCCCCGTCCGCCCCTTCTTCGGCCGCCTTGGCCTCCCGGTCGGCCGCGCGGGCCGCTTCGATCGCCTGCCACGCCTCGATTACCTTGGCCCAGATCAGCGCCGGGTAGGTACCGCCGTCAACCGGGCTGCCGCCGTACTCGGTCAGCATCTTCTGGTACCCCTCGGGGTACCCCACCCATACGCAGGCGGTCACTTCGGTGATCGCGCCGCAGAACCAGGCGTTGGTGTTGTCCTCGGTGGTCCCGGTCTTGCCCCATTGGGAATCGTCCCCGATGTTCGCGTTGGTGCCGGTGCCGCTGGTGACCACCGTGCTGAGAATGCTCTTGGTGGTCTGTGCGACCTCGGGATCGATCACGCCGGTGCTGATCACCTCGTTGTCGCCTCCCTTGATCGACTTGCCTTCGCTGTCGCGGACCCGCGTGTAGGCCACCGGCGAATCGCCGGGTTCCGGGGCGAGCGTGCCACTCACCCGGCGTCCGTCGTTCGCCAGGGTCGAGAAAGCATAGGTCCACTCCATCGGGGTGACCTCGGAGGTACCGAGAACCATCGCCGGGTTCGTCCTGATCTTGTCGGAGACGCCCATCTTGTGAATCGTCCTGGCGATCGCCCTGGGGCCGCCCTTGATGCTCTCCAGGCCTACCTGCGCGTAAACCGAGTTGTCGGAGTTGGTGGTCGCGTCGTAGAGCGTTGAGGATCCGGAGTAGCTGTCCCCGTAGTTGGAGACCGGGAAGAGCTCTTTGCCCCTCTTGCCGAACGTGAACAACTGCGGGGCCGACTCGTAGACCGTATAGGGCGAAATGCCCTGCTCGAGCGCGGTGGTCAGGATGAACGGCTTGACGGTCGAACCGGGCTGCCGGTAACCCTGGGTAGCGAGGTTGAACGGCGCGGTATCGAAGTCGGGCCCGGCGACCATTGCATCGACCGTCGCGTCCTTGTTGTTGAGCACCACCACCGAGGCGGTCGGGCCGATGCCGCCGAGTGTGCTCGTCACCGCTTCTTCCGCGGCAGCCTGAACCTCGAGGTCGAGGGACGTTTTCACTTCGAGACCGCCGAAGAAGGTTCGTCCGGCTCCGAAGCGGTCGACCAGTTGCTGGCGGACCCACTCCGTGAAGTAGGGCGCTTCAGAGTCGATCTCGGGTGGCTCGATCGAGCTGCTCGGTGGAAGAGCCTCGGCTGTGGACCCACTCAGCTGCTCGGAGGTGATGTATCCCTGGTCGAACATCTTCTGAAGCACGGCGTTGCGTCGCAAGAGCGAAGCTTCCGGGTTGATCTGCGGGTCGTATCCGTAAGGGTTCTGGATGATGCCGGCCAGCAGCGCCGACTCGGCCGGCGTGAGCAGTTCCGCGCAGGGGGAATCCTCTGTCCCGCAGGTGGGGTGCGCGTACCCGAAGTAGGTACGGGCGGCCGATTCGATGCCGTAGGCACCCGAGCCGAAATAGACCGTGTTCAGGTACTCGGTGAGGATCTTGTCCTTGGTCCACTGTTGCTCGAGGTGGTACGCGGCGGCGATTTCGCGGGCCTTCTGGAAGACGGTCCGGTCGCTCTGAGCTTCGAGGGCCTGCTTGACCAGCTGCTGGGTGATCGTCGAGGCGCCTTCCTTGGCGCTGCCTGAGAGCACGTTCTGGAACATCGCTCGCGCCAGCCCGCGGAAGTCCAGTCCGCGGTGCTCGTAAAAGCGCGCGTCTTCGACCGCGACCACCGCGTTCTTCATGTTCGGCGTGATTTGATCCGCGTCGAGCAGGATCCGGTTCTCGTTGCTGCTCAGTGTCCCGATCTCAAGCCCCTGGCTGTCGGTCAGCACCGAGTTCTTGGCTTCTTCGAACTGGGCGTAGCGTTCGATCGCCGGCACGTCCTGGGAAACCGCCATGACCGCCCCGAAGACAGCCGAGGCGAAGCCGAGTACGCCGAGTCCGAGCAGGATGAACAGGATGCGCAGCTTCTTGATGCGGGGCTTCGGTGGCTTGGCTCCCGGGGGGGTCGGCATGACTCCGATCGGCGGCCGTGCGCCGTTGCCCGCTCCGCTGCCGTTGTCGCTCGAGCTTGTGCTTCCGGTCCCGGAAGGTTTGCCGTTTGCGGGGACCCCGGTCCCGGAGGTTCCTGCTTTGCGGCCCCGGCGCCTGAGAATCGATCGGCGACCCGTCCCGGTCTTCAGGCGACCGTGCTTGACGCGGCCCGCCCGTGCCTTGTCTCCGCCGGTCGGGCGCAGCACGGACGAACCGTCGCCTGAGGCAGCGGACTGCGTGTCGAGAACATCGGAGTTCTCCCGGGGTTCATTTCCCGGTGGGTGCTTTGTCGTTCCGGAGGCCATCGGTGAGGGGTGACGAAATACACGACGAATCGACGACGCTGAGTACTGGCTCCCGCGCTGTCATCCCTAACGCGGACTCACAGAGTCGACCAGTCAGTCTAGCATTGGCGAAATGAGCGTCAAGTCGCATCCGGATACCACCAGGCCGTCGGAGAAGTCCGTGCTGAAGGCAGCAGAACTGGCCTCCCACTCGGTCGAAGTGCTGCCCGACGGCGGGCTGGCTCTGCAACTCGATCGTGGAGAGCCGCTCAGGGTCAAGCTCGGCATCGACCCGACCGCCCCCGACATCCACCTCGGGCACACCGTAGTACTGAACAAACTGCGCCAGTTTCAGGACGAAGGCCACCGGGTCGTCCTGATCATCGGTGACTACACGGCCCGGGTCGGCGATCCGAGCGGCCGATCCGACCAGCGGCCGATGCTCGCCCCTGAACAGATCGACGCCAACGCACGGACCTTTCAGGAGCAGGCCTTCAAGATCCTTGACCGCGACCGGACCGATGTCCGTTTCAACAGCGAGTGGCTACGGATGGAGCCGGAAGAACTGCTCGGCCTGCTGGCAAGGGCGACCGTCGCCAGGCTGCTCGAACGGGAAGACTTCCAGAAGCGCATGGCCGCGGGAGAGCCGATCTCGGCGCTCGAGCTGCTCTACCCGCTGCTCCAGGGATACGACTCGGTCGCGATTCGATCCGACGTCGAACTCGGTGGGACCGACCAGAAATTCAATCTCCTCTTCGCGCGTGACATCCAGGCCGCCTACGACTGCCCGAGGCAGACGGTCATGACCATGCCGATCCTTCCCGGAGTCGATGGCGTACGCAGGATGTCGAAGTCGCTCGGCAACTACATCGGGGTGACCGATCCTCCGGATGAGATGTTCGGCAAGGTCATGAGCATTCCGGACGAGAACCTCGACGAGTACTGGGGGCTGCTGCTCGGCGACGAGCCCTCTCCGGGCGATCCTCCGAACCTCTCAAAAAGGCGTCTGGCATCCCGTCTGGTCGACCACTTTCACGGAGAGAGTGCCGGCACGAATGCCGAGGCGGCATTCAACCGGGTGTTCGTCGATCGTGAGGTGCCGAAAGAGATCGAGGACTACGCGATGGACGTGGAAGAGACGGTCCACCTGCCCGCGGCGCTCTCCGAGGCTTTCGGGATCAGCCGAAGCGAAGCGCGGCGGATCATCCAGCAGGGTGGAGTGCGCCGGGACGGCGACGTACTGCCGGCCGACGAGCTGGACTACGCTCCATCCGAACTGGACGGGGCGGTCATCCAGGTCGGCAAGCGCCGGTTTCGCCGCTTCCAAAGCCAGTCCTGAAGCCACAACCACAGGCCTTCGACACGTCGGGGAGAATCCTGTATAGTCCTTTGTCCGCTGAGTCGGGGGTTCACTTCCGACTCAGGTGGCTCTGCGGCGAATCCCGCTGTCAGAGCGCAGGCGGTCTTTGAAAACTGAGCAGTGTGCATTACTCCAGACGGAAAGTTCGTCTGGGGAAAATGCTCGAGCCCGATTTATATGTCCGGCGCGCCAGCGCGGCCGGACAATTGTTTTACCCCGTCATGTCCGTTGTCATATTTGTGTACTTGGCAACATTTCCGACATGACACGCTCTACGTTAAGAAGTTAGAGGCCCCCGGTTCTTCGGAATCGGGAGTCGGTCCTTCGGGGCCGGCATTGATACCTCGCAACATTTTTACGGAGAGTTTGATCCTGGCTCAGGACGAACGCTGGCGGTGTGCTTAACACATGCAAGTGGTGCGACGAACCAGGCTTCGGCCTGGGGCAAAGCCGCGAACGGGTGAGTAACACGTGGGTAATCTGCCCCGATGACCGGGACAACCCGAGGAAACTCGGGCTAATACCGGATGTGGTCCACAGTCATAAGTCTGTGTACTAAAGGTAGCTTCGGCTTCCGCATTGGGAGGGGCCCGCGGCCCATTAGCTTGTTGGTGGGGTCAAGGCCCACCAAGGCAACGATGGGTAGCTGGTCTGAGAGGACGATCAGCCACACTGGGACTGAGACACGGCCCAGACTCCTACGGGAGGCAGCAGTGGGGAATCTTGCGCAATGCGCGAAAGCGTGACGCAGCAACACCGCGTGAGGGAAGACGGCCTTAGGGTTGTAAACCTCTTTCAGATGGGACGAAGGTTCGACGGTGAACAGCCGATCGGATTGACGGTACCGTCAGAAGAAGCTCCGGCTAACTACGTGCCAGCAGCCGCGGTAATACGTAGGGAGCAAGCGTTGTCCGGACTCATTGGGCGTAAAGAGCGCGTAGGTGGATCAATTAGTCTGCTGTGAAAGTCAAAGGCTCAACCTTTGAATGCCGGTGGATACTGTTGATCTAGAGTACGGAAGAGGCGAGTGGAATTCCTGGTGTAGCGGTGGAATGCGCAGATATCAGGAGGAACACCAATAGCGAAGGCAGCTCGCTGGGACGTTACTGACACTGAGGCGCGAAAGCGTGGGGAGCAAACAGGATTAGATACCCTGGTAGTCCACGCCGTAAACGATGGGTACTAGATGTGGGAGGTGTCGACTCCTCCCGTATCGTAGCTAACGCACTAAGTACCCCGCCTGGGGAGTACGGCCGCAAGGCTAAAACTCAAAGGAATTGACGGGGGCCCGCACAAGCAGCGGAGCATGTGGTTTAATTCGACGCAACGCGAAGAACCTTACCTGGGCTTGACATGTATGTGACCGCCATAGAGATATGGCTTCCCTTCGGGGCACATTCACAGGTGGTGCATGGCTGTCGTCAGCTCGTGTCGTGAGATGTTGGGTTAAGTCCCGCAACGAGCGCAACCCC
>JAUQWL010000116.1 GCA_030835185.1 Solirubrobacterales bacterium
AGAGTAAATTCTATATGAATAGAATTTACAGATGCACCTCTCTGGCATAAAATAAAAGTACAGATGGATTGCCTGCCTGTGCGAAAAGAGAGGGCAATATGAATAAATCTAAAGGCAATCAGAAACATTTAACTCTATCACAAAGAATAGAAATTGAAAAAGGTCTTAATGACGGTCTATCCTTTGCTGCAATTGCACGTAAAACGGCGAAGGATCCAAGTACCATTTCAAAAGAAGTGCGGAAGCACAGGGATTCTAGGGTAAGGAATGATGATTTCTTAGCTATTCCCTGTTCAAAAAAATCCAAATGTAACATTCGTTATTTATGCGGATCAGAATGTGGCATCATGTGTAAGTTATGTAGAAAACCGAAAATAACATGTCATATGTATTGTGACGAATATGTGCCCATCCAATGTCAAAAGCTACATAAGGCACCTTATGTATGTAATGGGTGTACAAAAAGAATAAACTGTCTGTTAAATAAAATGGTTTACGTTGCCAAATATGCTGATGATGCTTATCGAGATACGCTCATCTCATCAAGGGAAGGTATCAATCAGACAGCTGAAAGTATAAAAGTATTGGACGAGCTGATTTCTCCGCTAATTCAAAGAGGTCAGTCTGTTGCACACATTTATGCCAATCATGCTCAAGAGATTAAATGCTCTCGCAGGACTCTGTATTCTTACATAGACAGGTCTGTATTTACGGTGCGTAATATTGATCTACGCCGCAGGGTGAAGTACAAACCTCGCAAGAAATCTACAATGTGCAGTACCATCAGCAAGGCCTTTAGAAATGAAAGGACTTATGATGACTTTCAGAAAATGCTTAAGGAAGCTCCTTCTGTCTCTATCGTTGAAATGGATACGGTAGAAGGCAAAAAAGGCGGAAAGGTATTGCTTACTATGATGTTTAGAAGCTGTTCTCTCATGCTTATCTTCTTACTAGATTCAAAGTCTCAGGAAGAAGTAAAACGGGTATTTGATGAGCTGACGAATGTGCTTGGAGTGGCGGTATTTCAATCGTTGTTTCCTGTCATACTCACTGATAATGGCGCGGAATTCCAAGATCCATTTTCATTAGAATGTACTGGGGATGGCGAAATACGTACTAAGGTTTATTACTGCAATCCTCACAGTTCATGGCAAAAAGGCATGCTTGAGAAAAATCATGAATACATCAGATTTGTTCTTCCAAAAGGGATTTCTTTTGATCAATACACGCAGGATGATATCTCTCTGATGGCTAATCATATCAACAGTGAAGCAAGAGACAGCCTCAATGGCTGCACCCCATATCAGTTGTCTCTACTTTTGTTAAATAATCAGCTTCACGCTGCGTTGTTCCTTCAAGAGGTTGCACCTGATGAAGTAACACTAAGACCAAATTTACTGAAATAATATAGATGTAGCACAGGCACATTTCACTGTGATGAATTTAGTTTTGCATGCAGACAAGTGGAATTTAGTCTAGCATACTAATTTCAGTTGTTGGTTTAGCATGTAAAAAAATCCATCTTTCTTTGTGCTACTATGCTCATTATAGATGAAAAATCTATTTTTGTTAAGCAAAAATTAGAACTTAATCTTGCAAAATGCAGTGAATTTAGCAATCAAGATTTTACCTTTTCATTCAACC
>JAUQWL010000117.1 GCA_030835185.1 Solirubrobacterales bacterium
ATCGCAACATCCGCGAATCCGCTGACGGCGACCCCGAGCTGATGGCGCTCAGGGTGATGGAGATCGTTCGCGCCCGGGGCAAGATGCACAATCCCGACACCGACTCCGGTGGCGTCGCCCTCGGCACGGTCACTGCGGTCGGCGGGCGTTACACGGATCCGCCCGGAGTCGGCGACCGGATCGTCACCCTGGCCTCGCTCACCCTGACCCCGCTGAGAATCGACTCGGTGACCCACCTCGACCCGGACTCCGCCCAGATCGGGGTCAAGGGCACAGCCTATGTCTTCGACAGCGCGCCCTGGGGCCCGCTGCCGGACGACCTGCCGGTGGAGGTCGCGCTCGAGGTCTACGACGTTTACGGTGCCGGCTCGCATGTGCGCAACCTCGCCCACGAGGGGGATACCGTCCTGGTGATGGGTGCCGGCCATGCCGGCAAACTGGCGATGGCGGCGGCACAGGAGACGGTGGCCGACGGAACCGTCGTCTGCATGGACGTCGACGAAGTCGCGGTGGCCCGGGCGATCCAGCTCGGTCTCTGCGATGTCGGCCTGGTGGTCGACCTGCGCGATCCGGTGGGCACGGTTGCGGCAATGGCCGAAGCCGGGGTTTCGGCGGCCGACCTCACTGTGGTCGTGGTCAACGCCGGCGGTTGCGAACCGGCGGCGATCGTCGCCACGGCAACTGGCGGCACCGTGCTGTTCTTCTCGATGGCGACCACGTTCCAGACCGCGGCGCTGACCGCCGACGGCATCGGCCGCGACATCCGCATGCTGGTCGGCTCCGGTTTCACTCCGGACGTCGGTGCCTATTCGCTGGATCTGCTCCGGCGGACGCCGTCCCTCCAGCAGGCATTCGGCCTACAGGGGGTGAGGACTTGACCCCCGCGACCGGCTCGGCTGCCGACTTCGCCGTCAACATGAGGTGGCGCGACATCGACGGACTCGGCCACGTCAACAATGCCGTCCTGCTGACCTACCTCGAGGAGGGTCGCGACCGCTTTCTGGAGGGTCTCGGCATGAACCGCAGCCAGTACGTCGTCGGGCGGTGCTCGGTCAACTTCAATCGCGAGCTGACCCTGGCCTCCGGCCCGGTGGCGTTCAGCGTCGAGGTCACCCGGATCGGCAACAAGAGCTTCGAAACGAAAGAGGTTCTGCGTGACATCAACGGCGAGACCGCGGTCGAGGCCGAGTTCGCCCTGGTCATGTGGGATGGCGCGAAGTCCGGATCGAGGCCGCTGACCCGGGCGGAACGGACCGCCTTCGAGCGGTCGGGAAGGAGTATCGGATGAAGGCATGGGACAGCGATCCGGTGGTCCTGACCGTCGCCGTGACCGGGGCGGACGTCTTCCGGGACAACAACCCGAACATCCCGTATACGACCCGGGAGATCGCCGAGTCAGCGATCGAGTCAGCTGAGGCCGGAGCCAATATCGCCCATCTCCACGTGCGTGAGGACGACGGCACGCCCAGCGGCCGGCCGGAGCTCTTTCAGGAGGTGATCGAGAGAATCCGCCAGGACAGTGACATGATCACGATGGTTTCGACCGGCGGCAGCAACGACATGACCATCGAGGAACGGACCACCGGCCTCGACGCTTCGCCGGACATCTCCGGGGTCGAGTCGGGATCGATGAACTTCGGCGACGAGACCTTCATCACGGCACCGCCGGCGGGCCGGGGCATCGTCAAGCGTGCGCTCGACTCCGGCATCGCACTCGAGGTCGAATGCTTCGACGTCGGTCACGTGGTCAGCGCGATCCGCTGGCTCGAGGACGGCACCCTCCCGGGACCGCTGCGGATCAACCTCGTCTTCGGCGTGCCGGGAGGCATCGATGCCTCGCCCGAGGCCCTGGACGCGATGCTGCGGCCGCTTCCGTCCGACGCCTTCTGGACGGTCACCTGTATCGGCCGTCACCACCGCCGGATGATGGCGCTCGCCCTGCTCAAGGGCGCCCCCGGGATCCGCACCGGACTCGAGGACGTGGCCTACATCAGCCGCGGTGTGCACGCGCCGTCGAACGCTGCCCTGGTCGAGGCCGCCTGCGATCTGACCCGCAGCCTCGGCCGCGAGGTCGCCGACCAGCAGACCGCGAAGGAGCTGCTCGGGCTTGTCTGAGACTGCCGGCAAAGAGACGGTCCACCGCGGGGTCGAAACGAAGGATCTGATCGAGGAGGTCGCCGTCGACCTGTTCGCCCGCCGCGGCTACCATGCGACTTCGATGCGCTCCATCGCCGCCGCCGCGGGCATCCAGCCGGCGGCGATCTATCACTGGTTCCCGGCCAAGGAGTCGATTCTGGTCCAGCTCCAGAACGACTTCATGGAGCGGCTGACCGAGGCGGTCACTGCCGCCATGGCCAGGGTCGACAGCCCGGCGCAGAAGCTGGCCGCCGGGGTGCGCGAGCACGTCGTCTACCACGGCCTCCACACACGTGAGGCCTTCGTCACCGACAGTGAGATCCGTGCCCTCTCCGGCGCTGCCCGCGACGCCCTGCTCGCCAGCCGCGACACGTACCAGGAGATGTTCCGCTCACTGATCGCCGACGGCATGGATCGAGGCGAGCTGAGCACCTCCGAACCAGGTGTCGCGACCTACGCGATCCTGCTCCAATGCACCGGGGTCGCACTCTGGTACCAGCCCGGCGGGCCGCTCCCTCTCGCGAGGATCGCCGACCTTCACATCGAACTCGTCCTCGGCTCGCTGAAAGCCGACGACGCACTTGTCGCCGACGCGCTCGGCCTTACCGCGGGGAGGACCGCATGAGCAGGATCAAGCCGAAGGCGTTGCCCGAGAACGCCACGATCGCCGTAGTGGCGCCGGCCAGTCCGCCCCAGACCCGGGCGGAGATCGAGCAGGCGAAGAACTACTTCGAGGCCCGTGGTCACAAGGTCATATTCGGTCCGAACCACCGCAAGGTCCACGGCTACCTCGCCGGCACCGACGCCGAGCGCGCGGCCGATCTCCAGTGGGCGCTGACCGAGCCCGGGATCGACATGGTCCACACCCTCTGCGGCGGCTACGGGTGCGCCCGGCTCTACGATCTGGTCGACTGGGACAACCTCGGTGATCCCAGGATCGTCTGTGGGTTCAGCGACATCACCGGACTCCACCTGGCCCTCGCCGCCAAGCCGGGATGGGTCACCTTTTACGGCCCCAATTTCCTGCGCTTCACCCGTCGCAAGGACGAATTGACCAAAGAGACCGAGGAGTGGTTTCACCGTGCCTTCCAGCCGGAACCACTCGGCAAGGTCTTCGAGGATCCCGACGACCCCTACGTGCTGACCGTAGGCGAAGGCGTCGCCGAGGGAACCCTGGCCGGCGGCTGCCTGACCCTGGTCAGCGCCAGCATCGGCACCCCGGTCGAGGTGGATACCGACGGCAAGATCCTGATGGTCGAAGAACTGAACACGGACCCGTACCTGGTCGACACGCTGCTCAACCACCTGGTCCGGGCCGGCAAGCTCGACAACGCTGCCGGTTTCGTCATGGGAACCGACGTGAACCTGCGGCCGCAGACCCTTCCCGAGGGGCCGGAGTCGACGCTTTCGATTGAAGAAGTTCTGGACGAACTGATTGGACCGCTGGGAATACCGGCGATCGCGAACGTGCCCGTGGGGCACGGCAAGCACATGGCGACGATGCCGCTGGGAGCCCAAGTCCGGCTCGACGGTGCGGCGAAGACGCTCGAAGTGACCGAGGCGGCTGTCCAGCCGGCCGAACAGCAATGAGGAGGATAGAGATGGGTCTGACGGATAGAAGAAGCAAGCTTCCGGGGGCGGTCTTCGCCGTGCTGGCGCTGGCGATGGCTTTCGCCATGCCGGCGATGGCCGGTACTACCGGTGAGTCCGGAGCGGCGGGGGACTCCGGCGACGACGTGCTGCGTATCGGATGGGCCCAGGATCCACAGACCCTCAACCCCTTCACCGGCCTCGATGAGGAGAGCTACACGGTCTGGGCGATCAACTGGGATCTGCTGGTCAACTTCTCGCCGGAGGACCTGTCGCCGTCGCCCGGCATCGCCGAGAGCTGGGAGGTCTCCGATGACCGCAAGACGGTCACCTTCAAGCTCGCGGACCGCAAGTGGTCCGACGGCGTGCCGATCACCTCGGCCGACGTCAAGTGGTCGCTCGACACGCTGGGCAGCGAAGGCGAGCTGTTCGCCAGCTACACGAACAACGTCACTTCGATCACCACGCCGGATGACAAGACCGTCGTGATCAAGACCAGCCGCCCCGACGCTCGCATCATCGGCGGTCTGCTGATCTACATCCTGCCGGAGCACATCTGGGGCGAGGTCCCGCTGGAAGAGCTGACCACCAGCTACCAGCCGGAGCTGCCGCTGGTCGGCAGCGGACCGTTCATCGTCACCGAGTTCGAGCGTGGCCGGATCATCCGCATGGAACAGAACCCGGAGTTCGAACCGAAACCGAAGTTCAGCCAGGTCCAGTTCATAAAGTACGGAACCCAGGATGCCACCGAGCGGGCGCTCCAGCTCGGTGAGATCGATCTCGTACCCGAGGTCCAGGCATCGACTTTCGAGCGACTCGGGGAGCAGGAGAACATCGCGACGATGGCCAGCCCGGCGCCGTCGTTCACCCAGCTCGCATTCAACCTCTGTCCGAAGAAGCTGTGTCCCGACGCCAGCTTCAACCCGGCGATCCAGGATGTGGCCGTGCGTCAGGCAATCGCTTACGCAGTCGATCGCAACCGGATCAACGAGATCGCCAACCGCGGTACCTCGTTCGTGGCGAACGGATTCCTGCCGTCCTTCTACAAGGACTTCTACGAGGAGCCCGACAACACGTACCCGTTCGATCCGGAAAAGGCCAACCAGATACTCGACGACGCCGGTTACACCCGTGAAGGTGACGGCATCCGCTCCAAGGACGGCAACGAGCTCTCGTTCGATCTCTACGTGCGCTCGGAGTCACCGACCAACATCCAGGCAGCCAAGCTCGTTTCGGAGATGGCCCGTGAGGTCGGCATCGAGTACAACGTCCAGGTGGTCAGCGTCGACAAGCTGACCGAGCTGACGATCCGTTCCAAGGACGGCAAGCCGGCGCCGGACTTCGACAGCTTCATCTGGGGCTGGGGCGGGGATGCTTACGACCCGAGCTTCCTGCTCAGCCTGATGACAACCGGAGAGGTCGGCGGTTCCTCGGACTCGTTCTACTCGAACCCGGAGTACGACAAGCTCTACGAGGAGCAGGCCGGCATATTCGACGTCGACCAGCGCCGTGAGGTGATCACCCGGATGGTCAACCTGCTGCAGGACGACGTCGCCTATCTGGTCCTGTCGGAGGATCCGAACCTGCAGGCGTACCGCACCGACAGGCTCGCCAACGTCGAGCCGATCTGCCCGCTGGAGACCGGCGACATCTTCTGCGAGCAGGCCGGCTATGAGCCGCTGCTTTCGATCGAGCCCGCCTCGGGCGCGTCATCGGATGACGGTGGAGGCGGATCTGGCGTGATCATCGCGATCATCGCGGTCGTCCTGATCGGCGGCGCCGGATTCTTCATCCTGCGCTCGCGCCGGCGCCGTGACGGCGAACCGATGGAAATGGAAGAGTGACACCGGCGTGACGCCGGGTTTTGAAGAGAGGCCCGACGCATGAGCGGGCGCTGGCTGGCCGGGAAGGTGGCAGCGGCGCTACTGACGCTGCTGTTCGTGATCCTGTTCAATTTCTTCCTGTTCAGGGTCATGGGCGACCCGACCACCCAGCTTGCCCGCCTGCCCCGGTCAACCCCCGAGGAGATCGAGAAGCTCCAGGCCTCCTACGGCCTCGACAAGCCCCTGATAGGTCAGTTCACCGACTATGCGGGCGATACGGCGAGGTTCGACCTCGGCACCAGCCAGCGCTCCCGCCGGCCGGTCTGGGACGAGATCGTCGACGCGTTACCCTGGACGCTGATCCTGGTCGGCACGGGAACCCTGATCGCGACGCTGCTCGGGAGCTGGATGGGGGTGATTGCCGCAACGCGGCGCGGTCAAAAGACCGATGACGGCCTGCTCGGCTTCAGCCTGTTCACATATGCCTCGCCCGAATACTGGATCGGCATAATCCTGATCCTGTTGTTCGCGGTCTGGATACCGATCCTGCCATCGGGGCTTCAGGTGACTCCGGGGGTCGAGTTCAGCAGCGTCTTTGCCGAAGTTCTCGATGTGGCGGAACATCTGATCCTGCCGGCGACGGCTATGACCCTGATGCTGCTCGGACAGTACTTCCTGATCATGCGCTCCTCGATGGTCGATGTCCTGACCGAGGACTTCATCACGGTCAAGCGGGCCACCGGCCAGCGCTGGGACCGGGTCGTGCGCAAGCACGCCGTGCCGAATGCCCTGCTGCCGCTGGTCACGCTCTCGGCAATCCAGTTCGGCTCGGTCGTCGGTGGGGCGATCACGATCGAGACCGTCTTCTCCTGGCCCGGCCTCGGTGAGCTCACCTTCACGGCGATCAACGACAAGGACTTTCCGGTACTCCAGGGCACCTTCCTGATCTTCTCCTTCGGTGTGATCCTGGCCAACCTGCTGGCCGACATCCTCTACTTCTATCTCGACCCGAGGGTGAAGGCGACATGACCTGGTCCGGCGCTTTCTCACTGCTGGTCGGCAGCTGGCGCGGCCGTTTCGGTCTGGCGATAATCGGCCTGGCCGTGTTCGTCTCGATCTTCGGCACACTGCTCGCCCCGTACGACCCCGAGGCTTCCAGCCTTCAGGTGCTGCAGCCGCCCAGCTTCGATCACATCATGGGCACGACCGAGAGCGGAGCCGATGTCTTCTCCCAGATCCTGGTCGGGACCCGGGTGTCGGTGCTGGTCGGCTTCGCAGCCGCCTTCATCTCCGCCGTGCTCGGCTCGACGGTGGGCCTGGCCAGCGGCTACTACGGCGGCTGGACCGATCGCTTCCTCGACGCTCTCGAGAACTGGTTCCTGGTGATCCCGACGCTGCCGCTGATGATCGTCCTCGCCCGTCTGCTCGACCCCTCGCTGACCGTCCTGATCGCCGTCATCGGGCTTACGTCCTGGGCCGGCACCGGAAGGATCGTCAGAGCCCAGGTGCTGACCCTGAGGGAGCGGGCCTTCGTCGAGCGGGCCCGGGCGCTGGGGGCGGGGGATACCTACATCATCCGCAGGCACATCCTCCCGAATACGCTGCCGCTGATTTTCGCCAATACCGTGCTGATCATCGCCGTTGCGATCCTCTCCGAAGCGGCGCTCTCCTTCCTCGGCCTCGGTGATCCCACCCGGATCTCCTGGGGCACGATGCTGGAGAACGCATTCAACTCGGGCGCCCCGAGCGCCGGTGCCTGGTGGTACGTGATTCCTCCCGGCCTGGCGATCACGCTGCTGGTGCTGGCCGTCTCCCTGATCGGCTTTCTGTTCGAGGAGTTCATCAACCCCCGTCTCCAGAAGGACTCCGGCGAGCCTGCCGCGGCCGACGAACTCGCGATCCCGCTGGTCCAGAAGGAGTCATGAAGAACCTGCTCGAAGTCGAAGACCTGAGGGTGGAGTACAGGGGCCGGCCGATCGTCGGCGGCGTCTCCTTCAGCCTCGGCAAGGGTGAGTCGCTCGGCCTGGCCGGCGAATCCGGCTGTGGCAAGACCACCACAGCACTGTCGCTGATGAAGATGCTCCCGGACGGCCTGAAGCAGTCCGGAGGGATAACCCTGCGTCCGGAAGGGCTGGAGGAAGCGATCAACATCGGCAAGCGGACCGAAGCCGGAATGCAGGTGGTGCGCTGGCGCCACGTGTCGCTGGTCTTCCAGGGGGCGATGAACTCGCTCGATCCGGTCAAGCACATCGATTCCCAGATCGCCGAAGTGATCCGGCTCCACGAGAAGGGCGTGTCGTCGGGAGAGGTCAGCGACCGGATCGCCGACCTTCTGACCACGGTCGGCCTGACCCCGGCCCTGGGCAAGCGCTATCCGCATCAGCTTTCGGGCGGCCAGCGCCAGCGGGTGATGATCGCCCTCGCACTTGCCTGCCGGCCGTCACTCGTGGTTGCCGACGAGCCGACCACCGCTCTGGATGTCGTCAACCAGGCCCAGGTCCTGGAGTTGCTCGAGCGGTTGCGCGAGGAGCTCGGTCTGTCACTGATCCTGATCTCCCACGACCTCGGCGTCCTGGCGGAGACCTGCGACCGCATCGCGGTGATGTACGCCGGCCGGATCGTCGAAACCGGGACGGTTGAAGCGGTGTTCTCCAATCCCCAGCATCCGTACACGAAGCGGCTGCTCGACTCGCTGCCGGTCATCGGCGGCGAGCGCGGTCTGGCGCCACCGATACCCGGTGCCCCACCGGACCCCGGCAACCCGCCGAAGGGCTGCTCTTTTCATCCCCGCTGCCCGTACTCGACCGATCGCTGCCTGATCGAACCGGAAGCCCGTGAAATCGCGGCCGGTCACGTTGCGGCCTGCCACTTCTCTCCCTGGGCGAGCTGGCCAGAGCTCGAATCTTCCGGATTGGCGGTCGAGTCGTGAGCGAAACCCTGATGGACGTGAAGGATCTCGCCGTCACCTTCAGGTCGCGCCGCAAGACGTCGCGGGCTCTCGATGGAGTTTCACTGGACTGGAAGCGCGGTGAAGTCCTCGGGGTGGTCGGAGAATCCGGCTGTGGCAAGTCGACGCTCGCCCGGGCGATGCTCGGCCTGCAGGAGGTTTCGGGGGGCGAAGTCCTGCTCGCCGGCAACCCGGCCGGTGGCCGCTCGGAGATGCGCGATCTCCGGCGAAGGGTCCAGATGATCTTCCAGGATCCCTACCAGACGCTGAACCCGCGGCAGAAGGTCGGTGCGATCGTGGCCGAGCCGCTGATCGTCCAGGCCGTCGACAAGTCGGTGCGCCAGGAGCGCATTCTGAAGGCTCTGACCGACGTGGGGCTTGATCCGGAGACCTATCTCGACCGCTACCCGCATCAGCTTTCAGGCGGCCAGCGCCAGCGGGTCGCGATTGCTGCGGCCCTCGTGCTCGAGCCGGACGGGCTGATCTGCGACGAACCTGTGTCGATGCTCGATGCGTCGGTGCGATCCCAGATCCTGACGGTGCTGATGGAGCTCAAGGAGCGTCGAAACCTCGCCCTGATCTTCATTACCCACGACCTCAGTCTCGCCTGGTCGCTCTGCGACCGGATCGCCGTCATGTACCTCGGCCGGGTGGTCGAGACGGGCACTGCCGTAGATGTGATCGAG
Organism: Solirubrobacterales bacterium; assembly: GCA_030835185.1. GTDB lineage: Bacteria > Actinomycetota > Thermoleophilia > Solirubrobacterales > 70-9 > 67-14. Next base: position 9,183 of record JAUQWL010000117.1, read on the forward strand.
AAGCCGAAGCATCCGTACACGACTGCGCTGGTGGCGGCGGTGCCCGTGCCGGCGATCGGAGCCGGATCGTCGCGCGCCCTGCTCAAGGGCGAGCTTCCCGACCCGAGCGAGCTGCCGCCTGGCTGTCGCTTTCACCCCCGCTGCCCGAAGCGTTTCGCGGGTTGCGACGAGATCGACCCGGTTCTTGCGGCAGTCGGGCCTCACGGTCAGAAGGCCGCCTGCCTGCTCTACGACGGCGCCGATCCTGCGGGTCGAAGCGCGGGCGGTCCGGGGACCGCCCCGGACGCAGATCCGTCGAGCAGGCTGGCGCCGCCCGCCGGACTCACCGGGGAGTGAGTGCCCAGTTGAGCGAGCGCTTCGATGGCTGAGCTGAGATGGAGGGATCTCGCCGGTGCCGTCGGTCGCATGCCGACCGGTCCGGCAAACCGGATAACCGACGTACCCGGTGTGCTGGTCGGGCACTCCCAGGCTGCCAGCGGGGAGAAGAGCGGAGTGACGATCGTCGCACCACCCGAGTTGCCGGCAGCGGCCGCGGTGACCACGGTCAACGGGGTCGGCGAGCTGACCGCAAACCTCGAGATCAACGAGCGTGGCGTGATGGAAACGGCGGTACACCTCTGCGGGTCTCACGCGATCGGCACCGTGCTCCAGGCCGCGATCCTCGCGTCGGGCCGCGGACCCGACAACATCGTGCTGCCGGTAGTCGGGGAATGCGACGACGGCGAGATGGCCGACTCCCGCACGATTACCGAAGACGATGTCACGAGGGCGAGAGACAGCCTCGGGACCGAGGTGGAAGAAGGCACGGTCGGTGCGGGCACCGGCATGACCTGCTTCGACTTCCCGGGTGGCATCGGCACCGCCTCCAGGCGGGTCGGCGCCCACACCGTCGGAGTGCTGCTGCTGTGCAATTTCGGCGACCGTGAATACCTCGACCTGCTCGGCCACCGGCTCGATCCGGCCGCCAGGAAGGCCGATTCCCAAGGCTCCTGCATCGCCGTCTGTGCCACCGATGCCCCGTTGTCGGTCAACCAGTTGAGACGGCTCTCGCTGAGGCCGCAGCTCGGGCTGGCACGGGCCGGCTCCTACGGTGCAGAAGGTTCGGGCGAGATCGGGATCGCCTTCTCCACGTCGCCCGGTGCCGGTCTCTCCGGCAAGGAACTGAACCCGTACCTCGCTGCCGCCTGGGAGGCCGGCCACGAAGCGGTCTACAACTGTCTGGTCGCCGCCCGTCCCTCCGAGCGGCGCGACGGCACCATGCAGGACGCCTTCCCGGTCGACCTGGTGCGTCGTCTGGCGGAACGGGAAAGCTGATGGGCGCTGACGATCGGGCTGCCCTCGAAGCCGAGGTCGTCGGTCTCGCCCGGGACCTGATCCGGATCGATACGTCCAATCCCCCGGGAAACGAGACCCCTGCGGCAGAGTTTCTCGCCGGCTACCTGGGCGAAGCCGGTATCGAGTGCGAATTGGCCGGCCCCGACCCGGCACGGCTCAACCTGATCGCCCGGCTGCCGGGAACGGGTGACGGCCCATCGTTGATGCTGATGGCGCACACCGACGTCGTGCCCGCTCCCCCGGACAACTGGACCGTGCCACCTTTCGAGGCGACCGTTCGCGACGGCCACCTCGTCGGCCGGGGGGCGGTCGACATGAAGAACGAACTCGCCGCGCGGGCGGTCGCGATGGCCGGATTCTCCCGCAGCGGGGGTCGACCTCGTGGTGACGTGATCCTCGTCGCCGAATCCGACGAAGAGCGAAACACTGCCGGCGTCGGCATGTCGTGGCTGGTCCGCGAGCGCCCGGACCTGAAGTGTGACTTCGCTCTGAACGAAGGCGGCGGGCAACTGCTGGACCTGGCCGACGGTGGCCGGGTGATGACGGTCTCGATCGGCGAAAAGAAGGTCACTTCATTGCGCCTGAGGATCAAGGGGACATCGGCCCACGCCTCGATCCCCGACCGCGAGAAGAACACTCTGCTTTCGGTTTCGAGGGCGATTGAACGCCTGCTCTCGCACGATTTCGAACCGGAGGTATCCGATTCCGTGAGAGCGTCGCTCGACGCGATCGGTGCCCCTTCCGGAAGCGACACCGAGAGGCTCGAGTGGGCTGCCGGGCAACATTCGGTGCTGGCCGACCTGGTCCCGGTGATGACCCGGATGACCATCACCCCGACCGGACTCGAGACCTTCGAGCCGAGCAACGTGATCCCGCCGTTCGCCGACATCGTCTGCGACTGCCGGGCGCTTCCCGGTCAGGATGAGGACGACATCCGCGGGCACCTGGCCGAGGCGCTCGGTCCCGGCATCGAGTACGACGTCGAATTCCTCGAGCCGCTCGCGGGCGGTTTCGAGTCCCCGGTCGGCACCGTTCTCTGGTCTATCTGCGAGCAGTATGTGGAGGAGCGCTTCCCCGGAACGGCTCTGCTGCCGATGGTCACCCCCGGATTCACCGATTCCCACTGGGTCAGACAGGCCTTCGGCACGGTCGCCTACGGGCTCGCGCCGGTAGCCGATACCGACGTGGACGTCTACCTCGACTCGATGCACGGCGCCGACGAGCGGCTGATGGTGAGCGACCTGGTCACCATGACCGGCTTCCATCGTTTCGTGCTCGACCGGATGGCTTCCGGCTGATCTGTTCCGGACCGTACCCGCCTGGGCTTTCGCTGGCGTATGGTGACCTCTCGTAATCGAGGCGGAAGGGGGTTCAGTGGTGGCGATGATCAAGGGACGGGCCGCGGACCTGGTCGACGAGGCCCTGGACTTCGGCGTCGTACCCGGCTTCAGTGCGATCGGCTACCGGATCCGCAAGCGGCTCTTCGACTGGGAGGCGGATCCTCTCGAAGGGCGCTCGGTCATGGTCACCGGTGCCAACGCCGGAATCGGCAAGGCGATCTCGATCGAACTCGGCCGGCGTGGAGCCGAGGTTCACATGGTCTGCCGCAACGCCGACAGGGGCGAGGCCGCGAGACTGGAGATCGCACTGGAGAGCGGACTCGAGCCGGAGCTTCACATCTGCGATCTCTCCAGTATCTCCTCGGTCCGCGAGTTCGGTACCGCCTTCGTCTCCGGCGATGCGAGCCTCGACGTGCTGATCAACAACGCCGGCGTGATGCCACCCGAGCGCCGGAAGACGGACGAGGGTTTCGAACTGACTTTCGCCACCAACGTGCTGGGACCCTTCCTGCTGACCGAACTGCTGTTACCGAAACTTCGCCAGAGCGGGAGCGGCCGCGTCGTACTGATGTCTTCGGGGGGCATGTATACGAGTGGCTTCGATCTTGACGACCCCGAGCTGGACAGGCGCGACTACGACCCGCCGAAGTTCTACGCGCAGAGCAAGCGGGCCGAGGTGATGCTGGCCGACGAGTGGCAGGACCGCGAGCCGGAGGGCGGGCCGGTTTTCTGCTCGATGCATCCCGGCTGGGCCCGGACCCAGGGGGTGAGCGACGCTCTGCCCGGTTTCAACAGGGTGATGAATCCGATCCTCAGGACCGGAGCCGAAGGCGGCGAGACCGCGGTCTGGCTGAGCGGGGCGACCCCGGAAGAAGCACCGGGCGGCGAGTTCTACATGGATCGCCGGCCTCGATCCAGACACCGCGTCCCGGGAACACGGGAGTCTGCCGAGGATCGCAGGCGGCTCTACGAACTCTGTCGTGCCCTGACGGCACCTTCGCCCGATTGACTCGTCAGTCAATAAGCCGGTACAGTCGCTAAGATTGCCGACCCAAGATCATCTTTCGGCTCGCCAAATGGATTCCTGACGAGTCAGCCAGTAACACGCCCTAAGGAGGCTCCCCTTGAAAATCTGCGTCCTGGTCAAAGAGGTGCCGGATGCCGCGGTTCAGAAGCGCATCGATACCGACACCATGCGGCTCGATCGTAGCGGCGAAAACAACTTGAACCCGTTCGACACCCACGCCATCGAAGCTGCGATGCAGCTGAAGGAAGGCGGCGAGCTTGCGATCGACGAAGTGGTCGCCGTCACGATGGGCCCCGGTTCCGCCCAGCGGGCGCTCCAGAAGGCGGTCGCGCTCGGTGCCGACCGCTCGGTTCATCTTTCCGATGACGCCCTGGCCGGCTCCGATGTTTGCGCCACCGGTATCGCCCTCGCCAAGGTTCTCGAGTCGGAGAGCCCGGACATCGTCCTGCTCGGACAGCAGTCCGACGACGGCGAGTGCTACACGATGGGCGCCGTAGTCGCCGACCACCTCAAGATGCCGTCACTGACCCAGGTGGTCGCGATGAAGGTCGAAGACGGAAAGCTGCGCTGCGAGCGTCAGGCCGAGTACGGATACGACACTGTCGCACTCTCGCTTCCGGCCGTGATCTCGGTCGGGGACGCGATCAACGAGCCACGCTACCCGAGCCTCAAGGCGATCATGGGTGCGAAGAAGAAGCCGCTCGACAGCAAGTCCGCGGCAGACCTCGGGCTCGCCGCCGACGAAGTCGGCGAGGCCGGATCGAAGACGTCCGTGATCGCACTGAATCCGCCGCCCCAGAAGGAAGCGGGCGAGATCATCGAAGACGAAGACACCGCCGAAACGGTCGAGAAGATCGTTAACTGGCTCGACGAAAGGAAGCTGATCTGATGGCCGGCATCCTCGTATACGCCCTGCATGACGATGAGGGCAATTTCAACAAGAACTCCCTCGGAGCCCTTTCCGAAGCGGCCAAACTGGCCGGCGAGCTCGGTACCGAGGCCGCGGCGGTCGTGGTCGGTGACGTTTCCGACGAAGGCGCCCAGGGTCTCGGCAACTACGGGGTGAGCAAGGTCTACCGCGCCAAGGGTGTGGCTGAAGGCCTCGCCCAGCCGATCGTCGACGTGATGGCCAAGGTCATCACCGACAACGGCTACTCGTACGCGCTGTTCGGTGGCGGGCTGCTCGGCTTCGAGATCGGCGCCGGTCTGACCGCGCGCCTCGGCGCCGGTGTGACCATGGAGGTCACGGCAGTGAAGGTTGCCGACTGCAAGCTGATCTCCGAGCGTCCGATCCTGCAGGACAGCCAGATCGCCGACGTCGGTTATGTCTCCGAGCCCGGCATCATCATCGGACGGCTGAACGCCTTCGACGTCAAGGAGTCCGGCGGAAGCGCCGAAATCGTCGATGTCGAGGTCGAGCTCTCCGAATGGTCGACCAAGGCCGAGATGATCACCCGCGGCGAGCAGCGCGGCGCCGACGTGGACATCGAAGCCGCGGACGTGCTCATAGGCGGTGGCCGCGGGCTCGGTTCCGCCGAAGGGTTCGACGCCTGCGAGGATCTCGCCGGCGTCTTCGACAACGGTGCCGTCGCCGCGACCCGTGCGGTCGTCGATGCCGGCTGGTACCCGTACGCCGCGCAGATCGGCCAGACCGGCAAGACGGTCGCGCCGAAGCTGTACCTGGCGGTCGGTGTCTCCGGCGCCATCCAGCACAAGGTCGGGATGATGAACTCCGAGACGATCGTGGCGATCAACAAGGACTCCAACGCTCCGATCTTCGAGTTCTCCGATCTCGGCATCGTCGGTGACCTCAACAAGATCATGCCGAAGCTCACCGAGGCCCTCAAGGCCAGGAAGGGCTGAGGCACAGAGAACCTCCGGTCGGAGGGCGCGGGCGCTCGTCAGAGCACCGCTCCCTCCGGCCCGGGTCTCGCTCCACGCTTGAAACGACCCGTAATTCCCGAAAGGACCAGTTCATGCCACCCGTAGCGCCCGCCGCGTATCCGCCCCCTTTCCAGTCCGAGAGTGTCATCGCGAAGCCGACCGACCCGGAAGACGAGCGCATTGAGGTCGGTGCCGCAATCGTCGGCGGCGGACCGGCTGGCCTGGCCTGCGCGGTCAGGATGCTGCAGCTGCTCGAGGATCGGCCCGAACTGACCGAGAAGCTGGGTGAAGTACCGGTCGCGGTCATCGAAAAGGGCAAAGTCGCCGGTGCGCATGCGATGTCGGGCGCCAACATGCGTCCGTCGGCGATGGAAGAACTCTTCCCCGACCTGCCGAAGTCCGAGTGGCCGGTCTACCGCGAGGTCACCAAGGACTCGGTCTACCTGCTGACCGAGAAGCAGGCGTTGCCACTGAAGCCGATGCCGCCGAACTTCAAGAATCACGGCAACTACGTCACCTCGGTTTCCAAGCTTTCCCGCTTCCTCGCCGAGAAGGCCGAGGAGCTGGGTGCGTACATCCTCTCCGAGACCTCGGCCGACAAGTTGCTGGTCGAAGACCGGATCGTGCGCGGCGTGCGCTCCGGCGACAAGGGCCGCGGCCGGCAGGGAGAGGAGCTGGCCAACTTCGAGCCGGGCTCTGACGTGATGGCCAAGGCGACAGTGCTCGCCGAGGGCACGATCGGTCACCTGACGTACGCCGCTCTGGACCACTTCGACATCAACGGTGTCGATCCGCAGCGCTGGGAACTGGGCGTCAAGGAAATCTGGGAGGTCGATGAACCTCTCGACCAGGTCATCCACACGATGGGCTGGCCGCTTCGAAAGGCTGCCAGGTACAAGGAGTTCGGTGGCTCCTTCATCTACCCGATGGAGGACAACAAGATCTGCATCGGCCTGGTCGTCGGCCTGGATTACACCGACGCCACCCTCTCCGTCCACGACGGACTGCAGCAGCTCAAGACGCACCCCTTCATCAAGAAGATCCTCAAGGGCGGCAAACGGGTCGGCTGGGGCGCCAAGACGATCCCGGCCGGTGGCTACTGGTCGATGCCCAAGCGGCTCGCGGTCCCGGGAATGTGCATCGCGGGCGACAACGCCGGCATGGTCAACGTCGCCGAGCTCAAAGGCGTCCACTACGCCATGCATGCCGGCATGTACGCGGCCGAGGCGATCGTCGAAGCGCTCGAGAAGGACTCGGTCGATTTCTCGGCCTATGACGAGAAGGTCCACAACTCGATGATCGAGAAGGACCTCTACAAGGTGCGCAACGCCAGCCAGCCCTTCACCAAGGGTTTCTTCGTCGGTGGTGCACTCGCTTCGGCGATGACCCTGACCGGCGGTCGCTTCCCCGGCGGCCACTGGAAGAACCACGACGACGCTACCTACAAGATGGAGATCGGCAAGGCGGGCGACAGCTATCCGGCGCCCGACGGCGAGCTGACTTTCGACAAGCTGTCATCGGTGTTCATGACCGGCAACGCCACTCGCGACGACGCTCCGAACCACATCCGGATCCAGACCGAAGTGCCGCGCGAAGTCGCACAGACCTGGGTCTCGATGTGCCCGGCGCAGGTCTACGAGATTCCCGAGGACCAGCTCGAGAGCGACGCGGCGATCGTCGATGTCCAGGTCACCGCGTCGAACTGCGTGCAGTGCGGCGCGATCACCGCCAAGGGTGGCAGGCTGACTCTGCCCGAAGGTGGAGACGGCCCGCTCTACACAGAGACCTGAGCCGGACCTGAAATCCGGGACACCGCCGACGGCGGTGTCGACGGGGCGGCGCGGTCAGATGACGGCGCCGCTGCCGGGTAATGGCACAGAACGACTGCCTGGGACATAGCGAACCGAGGGGTCGACCGGGATGACGGACGCGCCGATGCGGGACGGACCGATGCGACGCGATACCACGCCGAGCGTGCTCCGGCGGACCGGTCGCCAGACCCCGAGGGCGGCGAAGCGGCGATCAGGTGTCGTTCAGGCGGCTCTTCTCAGTTCTGGATGCGAGTCCTGAAGTCGAACTGCCTGGGCGTCAAAGATCGACTCTTCGACCGGCCGGCGCCGTTTTCTCGGGGGTACCGTCCACTGGTCACAGCCGACAAAAGCATCAGCGAAGCGCTGCGCCTTGGTGCTGCGCGGCTGAGCCTGGTCAAATACCTGTTTTGCCATAGGGGTAATCCTCTCCTACCACGGGTGGTTATGGAAAGTCTCTTCGCCCCGTCGGACGGAAAACCTGCCGCAAATCGCGGCTTTTTTCGATTTCCCGAAAGCCGGTTTCGACGCAGTCATCCGGGGAGGCGACCCGGAGGCCGGCTTTCGCCACTTTGACCGTTGCCCTAGAATGCGTCCAATGAAGGCAGACATCCATCCCGAATACACGATCGCCAACGTCCGTTGCTCTTGCGGAAACCAGTTCTACACCCGGTCGACGAAGTCGGATCTGCACGTGGAGCTCTGCTCGGAATGCCACCCCTTCTACACCGGCAAGCAGAAGCTGGTCGATACCGGTGGCCGCGTTGAGCGATTCCAGCGCCGTGCTGCCAAGCGCGCCAAGGCCGGCGCCGGCAAGAGCTGACCGGTCCCGAAGTCCGCGGCTTCAACTCCGGCGAGGGCCGGGACGCCGTGCGCGTCAGGATCGCTGCTGGTCTTTTCTGTCCTCAGCGTCGGGGGTGCCGGCCTTGATGCTTCCTGCCGATCGTCGTGAACGGCGATTTCCGGCCGGCCGGCACGCTCCGGTCGGCGGCCAGGCGGTGCTCGAAGGGGTGATGATGCGAGGCGTCGCGACCTGGTCGGTGGCGGTCCGCGGGCCCGGCGGAGAGATCGACGTCTCCACCAGGTCGATCGAACCGTGGGGGAGGCGCCACCCGATGCTGCGTCGGCCGGTCATCCGCGGCATGGTCGCCCTCGCCGAATCTCTCGGCATCGGATTCCGGGCTCTCTCGATCTCCGCCGACGCCCAGCTCGAGGACGGCGAGTCCGGTGAGCGGGACGAAATCGGTGGCTTCGCCCGGGTGATGACGATCCTGGTCTCGATGCTGGCCGCGATCACCCTCTTCTTCCTGATTCCGGTCGGACTGACCAGCCTTTTCAAAGAGCAACTCGGATCGGCCCTGCTCTTCTGGCTGGTCGAGGGCGTGCTTCGAACTGCGATCTTCATCGGATACATCCTGTTTCTCGGCCAGATCAAGGATCTTCGACGGGTTTTCGAGTACCACGGCGCCGAACACAAGGCGATCTCGTGCTTCGAGGCCGGTGACGAGCTGATCCCGTCGCGAGCGACGCTCTACTCCCGGCTGCATCCGCGGTGCGGCACCAGCTTCCTGCTGATCGTGATGGTCCTGGCGATCTTCGTTTTCGCCCCGATCGGACTCCCGGCCTGGTACTGGCTGTTGCTCTCGCGCGTGCTGGGCATCCCGTTGATCGCCGGCCTCTCATACGAAGTGATCCGCTGGGCCGGGCGAAACCACGACCGTAAGTGGGTCCGGACGGTGATGTGGCCCGGCCTGATGCTTCAGAACCTGACCACCGGCGAACCCGACGAAAGCCAGCTCGAGGTCGCGATCGCAGCGTTGAGGGCAGTGCTTGCAATCGAGAGGCCGGAGGACAGCGCAGGTCCCGAGCCGATCGAGATCGTCGCCTGACCGTCAGACTGGTGACGATGATCCAGAAACTCGCCGACCAGATCGAGAGACGCTTCGCCGAGCTCGAGCGCGATATGAGCGACCCGGACGTAATAGCCGACCGGGAGCGTTACGCCGAGGTCGGCCGCGAGTATCGCCGGATCTCCCCGGCCCATGAACTGGTGACCGAGTACCGCAAGCTGAGCGATGACCTGGAGAGTGCCCGCGAGCTCCTGGAGGAAGAAGAATCCGACGAGGAGCTGCGAGGGGTGATCGACGAAGCCCCGCTCCGGCTGTCCGAGCTCGAAGAGGAGATCAGGCTGGCGATGGTCGAGGCGGACCCCAACGACGAGAAGAACGTGATCGTCGAGATCCGCGCCGGGGCGGGCGGGGATGAAGCCGCGATATTTGCCGGTGACCTCCACAAGATGCTGACCAGGTACGCGACCGAGCGTGGCTTCAGCACTGCGACGCTGTCCCATTCCTCCGCCGAACAAGGCGGATTCAAAGAGGTCACCTTCGAGATCCGGGGCGAGGGCGCCTACTCGGTTTTCAAGTACGAGGGTGGAACCCACCGGGTCCAGCGCGTTCCCGAGACCGAGTCTCAGGGAAGGATCCACACCTCGACGGCGACCGTGGCCGTGCTGCCCGAAGCCGAAGAGGTCGACGTCCAGATCGACCCCAACGACCTTCAGGTCGACGTCTACAGATCGTCCGGCCCCGGGGGGCAGTCGGTCAATACGACCGACTCGGCGGTGCGGATCACCCATCGCCCGACCGGGATCACGGTTTCGATGCAGGACGAGAAGTCCCAGCTGCAGAATCGCGAGAAAGGGATGCGGGTACTGCGCGCCCGGATCTATGAGAGCCGGCTGGCCGAACAGCAGGCGGCGATCGCCTCCGATCGCAAGGCCCAGGTCGGCACCGGCCGGCGTTCGGAGAAGATCCGGACATACAACTATCCGCAGGGCCGGATCACCGACCACCGGATCAAGTTGACCTCTCATGACCTCGATGCGGTGATGAACGGCAGCCTGGGTGAGTTCACCAGCGCTCTGGCCGGCGAGGAGAAGCGACAGCTGCTCGAAGCGCAGGCGGGATGAACGCGATGGACCGCAGCACCGGCCGGCGAGCTGCCCACGCAGCGCTTACCGGCGCCGGACCGGTCCGCACGGACGAACCTCGCCGGTCGATCGGGTTCCGGCCCAGCCGCCCGGGTCCACCGTTCCCGTGAACCGTCCGGCCGAAGGCGGCAGTTTTCCGGCG
>JAUQWL010000118.1 GCA_030835185.1 Solirubrobacterales bacterium
GAAGTTCTGGGCCGACCACAAGGGCGCCGGGGTCAACTCGATTCGCACCCAGACGATGATCGAGGAGGCCGACGTGGTCGTGGTGCGCTTCGGCGACAAGTACCGCCAGTGGAACGCCGCCTTCGACGCCGGTTACGCCTCGGCACTCGGCAAGCCGGTGATCACCCAGCATGACCCGGAGTTCGACCACGCTCTGAAGGAGGTCGATGCGGCCGCCCGTGCCACGGCCCGAACACCTCAGCAGGTGGCTGCCGTACTGCGATACGTGATCACCGGCAAGCTGCCGGACTGACCGCAGCCCGGTTCGGCCGGCGACCCCGGGCGCCGGCTGTCAGCCGGCGAGGCAGCTGGTGTAGAGCTTCCAGGATCGGTTCTCTGCCACCGGCTCGAAGCCGGGGGGTGGGGTGGTGACGGCCCGGCCGGGCTCTCCCGGGTCGAGGATGAAGTTCTCGACCGTGAAGTCGCGGGCGGGGGCGAGGAAGAAGCCTTCGGTCGGCTGCTCATCGGCGGCGGCGATCGAGACGATGTCGGAAGGGCGCAGGTCGAGCCAGAAGGCGAGCCGGGGTACCGCGCGGTGGTTCGGCACCGAGATCGGCAGGCAGTCTTCGACGCTGAGCTCGTCGACGAGGTCGTTCGGCGGAATGAACGCCCCTTCGTCCACCAGCGCCTCGAGATCGCGTTCGACCAGGCTCTGGTTGCTCAGGTCTCGATCGACCTTGCCCAGAAGGTCGTACTGGTTGGGCAGCCAGGCGAGGTAGAGGATCACGACCAGCGCGGCAGCGACCTGCCACGGCCGTCTCCAGGGGTGGCCTGGTTCCAGCAACCGCCAGCCCAGGACCGACGCTGCAGCGAAGATGAACAGGATCGAGGCGGCCAGCATCGTGTAGCGGGGGATGATCGCCAGCCCGGCCGCACCCATCAGGGCGAATGCCACCAGGGCCGCGACCGCGGCGACCAGGCCCAGCATCACCCGGCGCGGCATCGTTTTCAGGCAGAGGACGATCCCGACGAGGGCGCCGACCATGCCGGGCCACTGCATGACCTCCCCGAGCCGTCGCGGTCCGAAAAGGATCACGTCGACCGGTCCCGTATCGCGCTCCAGCGTTTCCACGGTCTCGCGGGTGCCGGTGAACGAGTACAGCGCGTCGCCGGTGGTGATCAGGTCGAACAGGACCCAGATTACCGGGCCGGCGGCTGCCAGGCAGGCCATCAGGATCAGGCTGCGGTCGATGCCGTCCTGCCGCATCTGGATGCGGAGCCGACCGAAGTTCATACCGGGCCGGCGGTCGGGCAGGATGTCGTCCGGGCCGTCCTTCGGTGCGAGATGGAACTCGAGAGCGAGGTAGAGGAAGTAGAAGCCGGCGAACAGCCAGGCTTCCGGCCGCAGAAGCCCGGCCAGCGCCAGCAGCACCAGGACCGGCCAGCCGGCCCGCGGCCGCTTCGTCTCGATCAGCAGCGCCGCCAGGCAGAAGACCATGTACGGGATGTCGATGTAGGCGCGCAGGCCGTTGCTCAGCACCGGGGCGCTGGTCATCACCAGGAAGGCGGCAAGCAGGCCGACCGGGCGGTCCAGCCAGGCTGAGCCGAGACGGTAGACCAGCCAGGCCAGCAGGCCCAGGCTGACGTAGGCCAGGATCACCGCGACGGTGATCGCTCCGTCGCCGAGCGGTGAGAGCACGGCCCCGAGCAGGTCGTAGAGCGGATGTGGCGTGGGGGCGAGCGGCGCGCTGTAGTCCGGACTCATGCCTTCGGCGATCTCACGACCCCAGAGCAGGTAGTAGATCGTGTCGTAGTTGGGGAAGCCACGCGGGAAGATCGCCAGCAGGGCCGCCGAGATGGCGGCGATGAAGATCATGGGCTCGGCCCAGGCCCGGGCTCGACTCGGCTGAGGCATCGCCGCATTCTCGCTGGATCGCAGGACGGCCGTCTCCAGAGGCTGCATCCGGAAGCGGATTAGCGGCCCGGCAGGTGGTCCGGGCCCTGTCGCAACGGGTCTGCGATCGCGACCCGTTGCGGGCCCTGTGAGGCGGTCCGCCGGGCCGGTGGCCGTGTCCCACGGCGTGGATACACTGACCCTTCCGATGAGTCAGTCCACCTCCCTCTACCGCCGCCACCGTCCCGCGTCTTTCGATCAGGTCGTGGGGCAGCGCCACGTCGTACGCACGCTCTCGAACGCGATCGAAGCCGACAAGGTCCACCACGCCTATCTGTTCGTCGGGTCGCGCGGCACGGGGAAGACCTCGATGGCGAAGATCCTCGCCGCATCGCTCAACTGCGAGCGTGGCGGCCCGACGCTGACGCCGTGTGGAGAGTGCGAGTCCTGCCGCTCGATCGCGGCCGGCTCGTCGGTCGACGTGATCGAGATGGATGCCGCGTCGAACCGTTCGGTCGACGACATCCGCAGCCTGCGGGACCGGGTCGCCTTCGCCCCGGCGGCCGGA
>JAUQWL010000009.1 GCA_030835185.1 Solirubrobacterales bacterium
TCGATGATGTTGAGCTTGACGCCGCCGTAGCGGACCGCGGTGTTCTTGGCGAGGATCGTGATGCCCTTCTCGCGCTCGAGGTCCATCGAGTCCATGACCCTGTCATCGACGTCCTGACCCTTGCGGAAGGCTCCGGACTGCCACAGCATGGCGTCGACCAGAGTGGTCTTCCCGTGGTCCACGTGGGCCACGATGGCGATGTTTCGTATGTCTTCCCGGCGCTCCATGAGGAGGCGGGATACTAGGGAAGCCGGACCATCGGCCCCTTCCCGGTGGCGGAAACGGCTCCCAGACTACTCGGGAACCGGAGTGCCGTTGCTACTCGGGAACCGGAGTGCCGTTGGTCTGGGCGGCAGACTCGGCCGGCGGCACCGACGTGGTCGAGGTGTAGACGAACTCTTCTTCGGCACCGAAGACGGCGTCGAGCACAGTCTTGCGGGCCGACTCGCTGAAGATCAGGACGAGGCCACCGCTGAGCAGGGTGAGTCCGATCAGATTGCGGATCGGGTGGCGCTTCTTCTTCGGCCCCTCCCGCAGACGCTCGGCGGCGTCGCGCAGGGAGTCCGCGGCATCGCTGAGTTCACGTTTGACCTTGCGGTCGCTGCTGACGGCCTCGACCGCGGAGCCACGACTGGACTGGATCCGGCCGTAGGCGCTCTTGGCTGCCACGGCGGCTGCGATGATGCTCGCGCGCAGCTCCTCGTCCTCGATCAGACGGCGCACGTACGTGTTTTCGCGGGCGGAGGTGTATGCCCTGCCGGCCTTGCTGGAAATGTCTGCCTTGCTCATGCGCCCCTCACTTCTTTCGTTCAAGTCTGGTCATGTTCGACTGAAGGTCTGTTCCGAGAATAGCGATCATTCCGTCACTTGTCTTCAAGTGCGATGGCGAGAGCATCGCTCATCCTGCCCGCATAGCGAAACTCGATGCCGGTTCTTTCGTGCTCGGGAATCTCGGCTACCTCGCCTTCGTTGCGGCTCGGGAGGATGACGGTCTCGATCCCGGCGCGCTGCGCGGCGAGCGACTTCTCCTTCACGCCGCCGATCGCCAGGACCTGACCGGTCAGCGTCACCTCCCCGGTCATTGCGACATCGTTTCGGACCGGACGGCCGGTGATCAGCGAGACCAGCGCCACGGTTATCGCCACACCGGCCGAGGGGCCGTCCTTGGGCACCGCGCCTGCCGGCACATGAATGTGGATGTCGTTCTCGGCAAACCACTTGACGTCCGCGTCGGGAGCGACTGTCTTCGCGTTAGCCCGGACGTACGAAAGAGCCGCCTGGGCCGATTCACGCATCACGTCGCCCAGCTGGCCGGTGATGACCAGCTTGCCGTTCCCCGGCATCGCCGTCGCCTCGATGAAAAGCACGTCGCCACCGGTGGGCGTCCAGGCCAGTCCGGTCGAGACACCGGGGATCCTGGTCCGACGGCGGGTCTCCGAGAAGACGCGACGGCGGCCGAGCAACTCCCTGACCCGCTTGCCCGAAACCTTGACCTTCTTGCCCTTGCCGTCATTCTCGGCGAAACCCCTCGCCACCTTGCGGCAGACGGTGCCTATCTCCCTTTCGAGTCCACGTACACCGGCCTCCCGGGTGTACTCCTCGATGATCGCGGTCAGGGCCGGATCGGTAAAGGCAATCATGCTCGGCTTGAGGCCGTTGGCCCTGATCTGGCGTGGCACCAGGTACCGGCGGGCGATGTGGCGCTTCTCGTCAACCGTGTAGCCGGCCAGCTGGATCGTCTCCATACGGTCGCGCAACGGCCCCGGAACCGTGTCAAGCAGGTTGGCGGTGGCGATGAACATGACGTCCGAGAGGTCGAACGGGACGTCCAGGTAATGGTCCCGGAAGGAGTCGTTCTGCGCCGGATCGAGAACTTCCAGCATCGCCGAGGACGGGTCCCCGCGGAAGTCGGAGCCCATCTTGTCAATTTCGTCGATCATGAAGACGGGGTTACTGGAGCCGGCGTCACGAAGTGCCCGGATGATCGTGCCTGGCATCGCTCCGACGTAGGTACGGCGATGGCCGCGGATCTCGGCCTCATCGCGGACGCCACCGACCGAGATGCGCTCGAAGTTGCGGCCCAAAGCCCTGGCGATCGACTTGCCGAGGCTGGTCTTGCCGACACCGGGAGGGCCGACGAAACAGAGGATCGGCCCGCGGGATTCCGGGTTGAGCTTGCGCACGGCGAGGTATTCGAGGATGCGGTCCTTGATTTTCTCCATGTCGTAGTGGTCCTCGTTGAGCACCGCTTCGGCGTGGTCGATATCGAGGTTGTCCTCCGTCTCCACACTCCACGGCAGCTCGACCAGCCACTCGAGGTAGGTACGGATCACGCCGTGCTCAGCCGCCGCTGCCGGCAACTTCTCAAGCCGCGAGAGTTCGCGCTCGGCGGATCGCAGAGCCTGTTCGGGAAGTCCCGCCGCCTCGACCCGCTCGCGCAGTTCGTTGGCCTCGGCGACCTGCTCGTCCTCTTCGCCGAGCTCGGCCTGGATCGCTTTCAGCTGCTCGCGCAGGAAGTACTCGCGCTGGCCCTTGTCGATCGAGGACTGGACCTCGGACTGGATCTGCGATCCCAGCTGGATCACCTCCAGCTCGCGGGCGAGGATCCCGGAGAGCAGCCTCAGCCGCTTGGAGACATCGACTTCCTCCAGCAGGGTCTGCTTCTCTTCGGTCGGTATGCGAAGGGCTCCGGCGATCAGGTGTGACAGAGCGGACGGCTCGTCCACGTTGGTCACCGCCATCTGGAGCTCCTCGGGCAGGTACGGGATCTGCTCGATGATGTCCGAGAAGGTGCGCTGAACGTTTCGGCTCAGCGCCTCGAGTTCGGGCGTATCGTCCCGGACGTCCGGCATTTCGGTGATCCGGGCGACCAGGTAGGGCTCTTCGGCCACGTACGGGCCGAGCCTGACCCGCTGGCTCCCCTGGACGAGGATGCGGATCGAGCCGTCGGGCACCTTGAGCATGCGGGTCACGACGCCGACCACACCGACGTCGTAGAGCTGGTCGGGAGAAGGTGCGTCCTCTTCGGGCTCGGTCGAGGCGACCATGACCAGCATGCGGTTGCCGGCCAGTACGTCGTCGACCAGCTTTATCGAGCGCTCCTGGCCGACCCCGAGCGGAGCGAGTGTGTCCGGATAGGCGACCGTGTCGCGGAGCGGCAGGACCGGCATCGCGTCCGGAAGGGCCTCGGTGGCGCGGATCGCCGCCTCCTCCTGACCGCTCTCGACCACCTCGAGAACGGGCACCGACTCGATTGCCGCCTCCTCTGTCGAGAGCGGCGCTTCGGGGGTCTTCTCAGCCACTGTCCCCACCACCGACCCGGCGATGATCGACCGGCACCCGCCTCGTCAACTGGGCGTCGTCACGCAGCGGCAGGTCGATTCTCAGGATGCCGTCTTCGTATGCGGCTTCAGCCCGCTCCGGGTCGACGTCGACCTGGAGTTCGACGATGTGCCGGAACGGTCCGGTCGGGATCTCGACCTGCTGGTATACGCGGCCTTCGGTTTCCTGGAGGGCGCGCTCGCCGATGATCGTCAGCTGGCGTCCACCCACCTCGATTCCGACCTTCGAGGGATCGACGCCGGCCAGGTCGCACTTGACTACGGCCCGCTGGGGGTCGCCGCAGTAGTAAACGTCGACGTTGGGAGAGAACCCGCTCGACCGGCGGCTGATGTAGGTGGTCCTGCCCCAGGTGCCGCCGAGCATTTCGTCCATCTCGCGGCGCATGCGGGCGAAGTTTGCGAAGAGATCACGTTCGGACATGGCAGCAGAGTTTAGAGGTTGATCTGCAGACCCTCAAAGGCAACTTCAAGCGGCCCTTGAAACGCCTTCGCAGCTTCCGCCGCAGCCCACCCGGGATCGAGCTCGTCGGAGATGTGGGTCAGGACGAGCCGTTTCGCGTCGGCCGCCGCCGCGTGCTCGCCTGCCTCCCCGGGTGTCATTTGCCCCCGGACCCCGTCCCGCTCCGGTCGCGGGAGTGTCGCTTCGGCGATCAGCAGATCCGTATCGCCGGCGAAGTCGATCAGTGCATCGTTCGGTCTGCAGTAGGCCCCGTAAGTGATCCTCCCGCCCGGGCCGCTCACCTCGATC
>JAUQWL010000119.1 GCA_030835185.1 Solirubrobacterales bacterium
CGTCCGCCTCGGCGATCGTCAGCAGGCCCCAGGCCGAAATCAGGCGGAGCGCCTCCATCGCCGTCGGCTCTTCGGCGATCAGCCTCAGGTCCGACCGGACCCTCTGGGGCGACACGGTCCCGAGGTCGACCCCGGTCAGCAGGTCTGCAGTGCGGTGGTCGATGTCGAAACCGAGCTTGGCCGCATACCTCGCCGCCCTGAGCGCACGGGTCGGATCGTCGGTGAACGATCCCGGGTGAAGCACCCGGATCACCCGGCGCTCGATGTCTTCGAGTCCTCCGTAGGGGTCGATCAACTCGTCGGGGTCTGCAAGCGGTACGGCCAGCGAGTTGATCGTGAAATCCCTTCTGGCCAGGTCTTTCTCAATTCGATCGGGCGTCACCTCCGGTAGCGAACCGGCTCTCGCGTACTTCTCGGAGCGTGTGCGAGCCAGGTCGACGCGACGGCCGAGCAGCGTCACTTCCGCTGTATCGAAGTTCTCATGCAGGACTGCATCGGAGTCGAGTTCGCGGGCGAAATCGGCAACCGGCGCGTCGACGGCGATGTCGATGTCCGCCGGGGCCGTTCCCAACAGCGCGTCGCGCACGGTGCCCCCGACGAGGTAGAGCGCCCGGTCGCCCGCCCTCCGGCCGAGCGCACGGATAACCTTGTCGGCCCGGATCAGCCGGCTGGGACCGTCTCGCTCGATCTTCGTTTTCGGTGGCCCGGTCACGTCTCTTCCCTACCATGATCCTTTCTCCGGATGAATACTGAGCCAGAAAGCCATTCAACCCCAGAAGGCCATGCCGCGCGCTGGTGGCAGGACCGTCGCCGCCTGTTCACTGTCCTGGCGGTCGCCGCACTGACTCTCGCGGTCGCCGCCGCCGTCGCTTACAGCCAGTTGAAGCGTCCCGACGACGTGAGCAATACCTCGGTGCCTTTCGAGGCCCCGGTTGTCGAGAAGCCGAAGTCCAAAGCCAAGCCCAGGGACAAGGCCGTTGACTGGCCGACCTTCCGTTATGACCGCCAGCGCACCGGCTACCTGCCGGTCAACGGGATCAAGCCACCGTTCAAGCGGCTCTGGAAGTACGGGGACAAGCCTCTGCTCGAGTTCCCACCCGCGATCGTCGACGGCACCATGTACTTCGTCGACAACGACGGTTTCGCTCACGCACTCGACACTCGGACCGGCAAGGCGAAATGGAGCCGCAAGATCGCCGACCTCAACGCTGCCACCCCGACTTACTCGAAGGGACGCCTCTACGTGGTCAATCTGGAGCCCGGGCAGGTGATGTCACTGAAGGCGAAGAACGGCAAGCAGATCTGGAAGAAGCCGCTGCCATGCCGCTCCGAGTCTTCGCCGGTCGTGGTCCGTGACCGACTCTACTTCGGCTGCGAAAACGGAGTGCTCTACGCCCTCAGGAAAAGGAACGGCAAGGAAGTCTGGGCGACCTCGGTTGCGGGAGCGATCAAGGGCGCACCCGCCTACGAGAACGGCACCCTGTTCGTCGGCGATTACGGCGGGGCCATGACAGCCGTGCGTGCCTCAAACGGTGAGGTTCGCTGGCAGACCCAGGCTCTCGGTCCCGGCCTGGGCCAGCCGGGCGCCTTCTACTCGACTCCCGCGGTGGCTTTCGGCCGCGTGTACGCCGGCAACAACGACAGCCGGGTTTACAGCTTCGATGCCGATACGGGTGAGCTCGCCTGGACCTTTTCGACCGGCGGCTACGTCTACTCCGGCCCGACCGTGGCCAACGTCCCGGGCACACCGCCGACCGTGTACATCGGCTCTTTCGACGGCAATGCCTACGCACTCGACGCCAAGAGCGGACAGACACGCTGGACCTTCGCCATGGGCGGACGGGTGATCGGGTCCCTGAGCGTGATCGGCCGCACCGTCTACGCCTCGACTTTCGATGGCACCAACACGTACGGCATCAGCGCCAGGACCGGCAAGAAGACCTTCGGTTACCACACCGGCGCCTACATGCCGGCACTCTCCGACGGACAGAACCTCTACCTGGTCGGCTACTCCAGCATCCACGCCCTGAAGCCGATCAGCAGGAAGCAGCAGCAGGCTGCGAAGAAGAAGCGGAAAGAGCAGCAGGCTGCGAAGAAGAAGCGGGAGCAGCAGGCAAAAGCGAAGAGCAAGAAGAAGCCGAAGAACCGCAACAAAGCGAACGCGGGCGGTCAGTAGCGCGGG
>JAUQWL010000120.1 GCA_030835185.1 Solirubrobacterales bacterium
GTCGGCGGCATAATCAAACGTGCCGAGAAGCAGGCCCGCCAGAACGGCGGCGAGTCGCTGCAGGACCCTCTGGGCAACCTCGGAGCCCCGGACAGCCAGGGCGCCGCGCCGGCTCAGCCGTAAGCAGACGCGACGGCGCGGCTCAATCTATACTTTGCCGTCCGGTGCAGGTACAGGTCAGCACCTCCAGGGCCGTTAGCTCAGTTGGTAGAGCAGGAGACTCTTAATCTCAAGGTCGAAGGTTCGAATCCTTCACGGCCCATCGCCGACCTCCCGTATCCGGTCAGAGCTCCATGATCCGGGTTGCCGATGCTTTCCAGGTCGCGATCACCCGCCGGCCCGGTCCGAGATCCAGATCTTCAGCGGCTACCCGGGTCACCTCGGCCGACAGCGGCTGTCCCGCTTCCAGGCCGACCCGCACCCGGGCACCGACCGAAGTCACCGAGACGACTTCTGCCGCAAGGTGATTCTGGGCCGATCCCCGCGACCGTTCCGTCGCCGGGAGCAGCGTGATCTCCCACGGGTAGACGCTCGCCGCCACGCGGCCGCGGTAACCGGTGTCCGTGCTGGAGATCGCCGTTCCGCAGCCGTCGAGTCGGACGGAGGTCAGCTCCTGCGAGCCGGGCCGGGCCTCACCGGTCATCACGGTCGCTCCGGTGAAGTCGGCGACGAAGGAAGAGCAGGGCTTCGATGCCAGCTCGGTCGCGGAACCGAGCTGAACGACCCGGCCGTCGTCGACCACAGCGACTTCGTCGCCCAGCCGGGCCGCTTCGCCGAAATCATGGGTGACCAGGAGCGTCGGTACCTCGGCCTCCCGGAGAAGTCCGGCCAGCTCCCGCGCGGCACGGGCCCGCGTCCCGGCGTCGAGCGCCGAGAGAGGCTCGTCGAGCAGTAGAGCCTCCGGATTGCCGCCCAGCGCCCGGGCGAGGGCGACTCTCTGGCGCTCGCCTCCGGACAGCGTCACCGGGGAGGCTTCGGCGAGGCCGGTCATGCCGAAACGGTCGAGAAGTTCCATGGCCCGGGCGCGGCGCTGCCGTCGCGGGATATCACGCAGTCCGTAGGCGACATTCCGCCAGGCGTTCATCCCGGGGAAGAGCGCGTAGTCCTGGAATACGTATCCACAGCGCCGGCGCTCGGGTGCCAGATCCTGGCCGAGGCCGGTGTCGAGCCAGGTCTGCCCGGCGCAGCTCACCCTGCCCCGGTCGGGTCGCACCAGACCGGCCGCTATCCGCAGCACGGTGCTCTTGCCGGCGCCGGATGGTCCGGCGAGCGCGAGGCATCGACCGGCGGCCACCTCGAGCTTGACGTCGAGGTCGAAGTCACCGAAGCGGGTCCGGGCTTCAATTTCGAGCATTGCGTCCCGAACCGACCGAAGCCGAGAGGTACTTTGCGCTGAGCAGGATCGCGCTCGAGATCACGACCAGCACCGCCGACAGGGCGATCGCCGAGGTGAAGTCCGAACCGAAGCGTTCGACGATCGCCAGGGGTGCGGTCTGGGTGACGCCCCGGAATGAACCGGCGAATACCAGCGTGGCCCCGAATTCACCCAGGGCGCGTCCCCAGGCCAGGGCGGTCCCGGAAAGGAGACCGGCCCGGGCAGAGGGCAGTGCGATCCTGGCAAAGGTGCGGGCCTCACCGGCCCCGAGTGTGCGCGAGGCCTGAAGCAGCGTCGGATCGATCGCCTCGAATGCGGCCTGTGCCTGGCGGATGTAGAA
>JAUQWL010000121.1 GCA_030835185.1 Solirubrobacterales bacterium
GTCGTCTTCAAGCGGCCGGTTCGGATCGGCGAGACGATCACCCTCACCGGAAAAGTCGACTCACTGAAGCCGCTTGACGATCAGACCGGGCTGGTGAGGGTCCTGTGGAGGGTTCGAAACCAGAAGGATCAGCTCGTCCTCCGGGCCGAAGCCGAGATCATCTGGCGACGGTCGGCCCCGGATCCGGTGGAGGACGCCGAGGTTTCTCCGATCCCGGTCTACCTCTGATGCTCGAGGGCAAGCGCATTCTCGTAACCGGGGTGGTCAACCGCCGGAGCATCGCTTTCGCGGTGGCCGAGCGGGCACAGCAGCTCGGGGCCGACGTGATCCTGACCAGCTTCGGACGGATCCGCCGCATGACCGAACGCTCCGCCGCACGCCTGCCGAAGGCGGTCGAGGTGGTCGAGCTCGACGTCAACAGCGAGCGCGATCTCGAAGCACTTCCGGCTGAGATCGCTCGCACCTGGGATGGCGTCGACGGAGTTCTCCACGCGATCGCCCACGCGCCGGGAGACGCACTCGGCGGAAATTTCATGGGCGCACCTCGCGCCAGCGCGATCGCTGCCTTCGAAACCAGTGCCTACTCATACAAGGCGCTCGCCCGGGCGCTCACCCCCCTGCTGGAGGAAGCGAGCCTCGTAGGACTCGATTTCGACGCAGGTGTCGCCTGGCCCTCCTACGACTGGATGGGCGTGGCCAAAGCGGCGCTCGAGTCGACCAGCCGCTACCTCGCCCGCGAACTCGGCCCGGGCGGCCACCGGTCGAACCTGATTTCTGCCGGTCCGATCGCCACCGCTGCGGCCAGTGGGGTTCCCGGGTTCTCCAGCCTCGCCGACTCCTGGCGGGCCGGGGCCCCGCTCGGCTGGGAGGTCACCGACCCGTATCCGGTCGCCGACGCCGTCTGCCTGCTGTTCTCGGATCTGTCCAGGGCGATCTCCGGAGAGATCGTCCACGTCGACGGCGGCTACCACGCGGTCGGCGGGTTGATGGCGCCGATCACACCTGAAACAGCCAGAGCCGTGTCGTGAGGGCACCGCAGGGTGCGGAGTTCCAGCTTCAGGCGTGCTGCGTCACACCTGGCCGGCTCCGGCGGACGGTCGACTGACGGCCGGCTGAAGGTCAGGCGTGGGTGGCCCAGCCGTCGACCGCCCGGGCGGCCTCGGGGATGGCCTCGGAGATCGTCGGGTGGGGGTGGATGATGCGGGCCAGCTCCTGGTAGCCGCCTTCGAGGGCGATCGTATTGACCAGCTCCGAGATCATGTCGCAGGCACGGTTGCCGACGACATGGGCACCGAGAATTTCGCCGTACTCGGTATCCACGACCAGCTTGACGATGCCGTCGCGGTCGTCGTAGACGGTCCCGGCACCGACGCCACCGAGCTTGAATTTCGAAGTCTTGATGTCGTGTCCGGCTTCCTTGGCCTGGGCTTCGGTCAATCCGACACTGGCAACCTGAGGCTGGCAGAAGGTGGCTCCCGGGATCAGGTTCAGATCGAGGGGGTGGGTCTTCTCGCCGGCGGCATGCTCGGCCGCGACGATGCCTTCCTCCTGGGCCTTGTGGGCCAGTGCCGGTCCCCGCACGAGGTCGCCGATCGCGTAGATCCGTCCGTTGGAGGTGACCTGGTTTTCGTCGACATCGACCTTGCCGTTCTCGTCCAGCTTGACCCCGGCTGCTTCGAGTCCGAGCGGGTCGGTGTCGGGGCGCCGTCCGCCGGCGATCACGAGGTAGTCGACCTCGATGCTGTTATCGCCGTAGCTCAGCTTGACCGAGTCCGGCCCGACCTCGACCTTCTCCACCGGGGTACCGGTCGAGACTTCGATGCCCTGCTTCTTGAAGGTCCTTTCAACGACCCTCGCGAGGTCCTTGTCTTCGGCGGGCAGGATCTGGTCGAGCATCTCGATCAGGGTCACCTCGGTGCCGAAGCGGATGTAGGCCGAGGCGATCTCGGCTCCGGACGCTCCGGCGCCGGCGACCGCAATCGATTCTGGCTGCTCGGGAAGAGACCAGGCGGCCCAGGTGTCGAGTACGCGATCCGAGAACTCGACTCCGGGGATGGACTGGGCCACGGAACCAGTGGCCAGGATCACCTTTTCAGCTTCGTAGACGGTGTCGCCGACCTTGACGCTGCCGTCTTCGGTCAGTGAAGCCTCGCCTTCGATCAGCTCGACGCCGTTCTTCTTGAGAAGCCCCTTGACGCCGCCCTCGAGCCCGGCCGACACGTCTGTCCGGCGTCGGCCGAGAGCCTGCCAGTCGAGTTCGACGCCTTGTGCCTTGACGCCGATGTCGCCGCTGTTCTTCGAATGGTCGAAGACCTCGGCGGTATGCAGCATCGTCTTGGCCGGGATGCATGCGTAGTTCAGGCAGCGCCCACCCGCTTTGTCGCGTTCAACCACCGCGGTGCTCCTGCCGAGTTGGGCGGCCCTGACAGCGGCTACGTACCCGCCTGGTCCGCCACCGATAACGATTACGTCGAAGGAGTTTTCAGACATTGTCAGCCGAGACTATAGGACCGCCGATCGCGGTTCCATTCAGGGTTTCTGCCGTGCCGAAGGTCGGTCCGGCATCTGGATTCGGGCCATCGCCTTGACCATGAACCAGAACAGCACGCCAAGGCCGACCGTGAGGATTACCGTGCTGACGAACTGGATCAGCGTGGCGGCCACGACCAGCCCCGCGATCGCCGCCAGGATCAGCAGGACGAG
>JAUQWL010000122.1 GCA_030835185.1 Solirubrobacterales bacterium
TTGAACTCGACCTGGTCGCCGCGGCCGTCGATGAAGGCGGTGACCGCCGCTTTCACGTCCTCGGTGCCCATCGCCTCGGCGATCGCGTGGCGTTCGAACTGAAGGTGCTCGGCGAGCGTGTGGTCGAGACTGGTCTGGATCAGCCGCTTGGCGTTGCGCACGAAATAGGGGGCCTTGGCGGCAAACTTCTGCGCTTTCTCGCGGGCACGCTCCATCAACTGCTCGGCCGGCACCACCTCGGACACCAGTTTTTCTTCGAGGGCCGCCTGCGGGGTCAGGTTGGGATCGTTCAGCAGCAGTTCGATCGCACGGCTCGGGCCGACCACACGGGGCAGGAAGTAGGTCATGCCACCGTCGGGTGAAGCGCCGATGCGGCCGTAGGCGCAGGCGAGGAAGGCTTTCTCGGAACAGATCCGGGTGTCACAGGCCAGGGCCAACGAGAGTCCGGCGCCGGCCGCCGGACCGTTGATCGCGGCGATCACCGGGTACGGGATGCGCTGCATGTCGATGATGGCCTGGTGAAGGGTCTCGGCACCGGCGCGTATGCCGGCGACGATGTCGATCTCGGGATCGTCGATGCCCTTCTTGAACCAGTTGATGTCACCGCCGGCGCAGAAGGCGGCGCCCTCCCCGGTGACGATCAGCGCCCTGAGCGGGGCCCGGTCCGCCAGCCAGCTGAAGGCCGCCGGCATCTCCGAGATCATCTCGGGGCTCATCGCGTTGAAGGATTCGGGGCGGTTCAGGGTCAGGGTCCCGATATCGCCATCGATCTCGATCCGCATGGTTTCCAGGTCGGGAAGTGCAGCCGTAGGCAGGTTCATCGGCCCCAACCCTACCCAGTGCCTACTCTTTGAGAGGTGGACGACCGCATCGAGACAGCCGACCAGAGGAGCCGCCGCATCGTCTCCGAGCGACGCTCGCTGCCCGACGACCCGGGCGTCTATCTGTTCCGCGATTCGCAGGACGAGGTGATCTACGTCGGCAAGGCGAACTCGATCCGCAAGCGGGTCGCTTCGCACTTCAGTGGCGGAAACTCCGGGATGACCCGCACCATCGACCAGATCGAGTTCCTGGTCACCGGCTCGGAGTCCGAGGCGCTGATCGCCGAGCAGAGCTTCATCAAGCGTTACCGGCCGAGGTTCAACGTCAAGCTGCGCGACGACAAGTCGTACCCGTACATCGCCGTGAGCCTCGACGAGGAGTATCCGCGCGTCTACTTCACCCGCGAGCGACACCGGCCCGGCCGGGCCTATTTCGGACCGTTTTCCTCGGCCCGCCGCGTCCGCGACACACTCGACCTGCTGGGCAAGCTCTTCCAGTACCGGACCTGCGAAGGCAAGGAGCCCGGTCGCCGCTCGGGCAGCCCCTGCCTCGACTACTTCATCAAACGCTGCGGGGCACCCTGCGTCGGTTACATCGACCGCGACGCATACCGTGCCAACATCGACTCGGTGATCGACTTCCTCTCCGGCCGCTACGGCCAGATCGAAGAGGATCTCGAAACCCGGATGGAGGCGGCGGCGACCGCCCAGGACTTCGAGGCGGCCGCGGTCTACCGCGACCGGCTGCTCTCGGTCCGCTCCCTGTTCGAGCGCCAGCGGATATCCGGATCGACGATCGGGACCGCCGACCTGATCGGGATCGCGATCGAAGGCGGGGACGCCAACGCACAGGTCTTTCAGGTGCGTGACGGCATCCTTGCCGAGCGCCAGAGCTTCTACCTGGAGATCCCGCCCGACAGCGATCTCGGCGAAGTGACCTTCGAGTTCATCCAGCAGTACTACTCGACTTCGCCGGCGGTGCCGGGACGCATCGTGCTCGGCCCCTGCATGGCCGGGCGTGCCGACTCGGTCCGGGATTTCCTGGCCGAGCGCCGCACCGACTCGAAAGCCGAAGTGCGGATCGCCGAACGCGGCGACACCCGCCGCCTGCGCGAACTGGCCGAACGCAACGCCAGGCTGGCGCTCGACCAGGACCGGCTGCGGACCGAACACCGCCGCCGGCGCCGGGTCGAGTCCCTGGGGTCGCTGGCCGAAGCCCTGGGCATGGACGCTTTGCCGGTCCGGATCGAGGGGTTTGACATCTCCAACCTCGGCGGCGAGCACACGGTCGCCTCGATGGTCGTGTTCGAGGGTGGACGGCCGAAGAAGTCCGACTACAGGCGCTTTCGGGTCAAGGGCGACGACGACCACCAGGGGCCGGACGACTTCGCCTCGATGGAGGAGGTGCTCGGCCGGCGCATGG
>JAUQWL010000010.1 GCA_030835185.1 Solirubrobacterales bacterium
GACCATCCAGCGGGTGAAGATCTTCGACGTGAGTTCGTCCGCCGGAAAGCCCTCGGTGCGGATGAAGCCCGGCAGGACCAGACCGACGTGGACGCCGTTGGGCGCCTCTTCGAGGTGGAGTGCGTCGGTCCACCCCGCAAGCGCGAACTTCGAGGCCGAGTAGGCTCCGGCACCTCCCCGGGCGATCCGGCCGGCCGTGCTCGAGATGTTGACGACCGAGCTCGGTGCCGACCGGCGCAGCAGGGGCAGGAGCGCTTCGGTCAGTCTGAGCACCGCGTCGAAGTTGAGCTCCATCGTGCGCCGTACGTTTTCGTAGCCGACATCGGCGAAGCTTCCGCGCCAGGCGGCACCGGCGTTGTTGACCAGGCAGTCGAGCCGGCCGTGATGCTCTTCGACGTGGGCCAGCACACGAGCCGGAGCGTCTTCCTCGGTGAGGTCGGTGGCGAGCCAGGTCGCCGGGGCAGGGAGCCTGGCGGCCAGTCCCCGCAGCCTGTCTTCCCGGCGGGCCACGAGGACGATCTGGGTGCCGGGTTCGCGGGCGAAGCGCCAGGCGGTCGCCTCGCCGATCCCGCTGGATGCACCCGTGATCAGAACTATCATCGCTTCGCGCCCCTCACAGTTCGTCCGGCCTGGTCAGCTCGACCCGCCCGGACCGAGCAGGTCACTGACCGCCTCGCGGAAGACCGTCGTGTGACGGTCCACGTCGGCCGCGGTGGTCGCCGGCGACATCAGTGCCATGTTGTGGAACGGGGTGATCAGAACCCCGCGGTTGAGCGCATGCAGGTGGAGGTAGCGTTCGAGTTCCGGATCGCTGTTGTCGTGCGCCTGAGTGCCGTTGCGGGCGGCTTCGTGCTCGAAGCGGTACTCGGCCCGGGCACCGAGCCGGCTCACGTTCCAGGGCAGGTCGTAGTCGGCGACCACTTCGCGGATACCGTCGCTGAAACGGGTCGCCAGCGGGATCGTGTGCTCGAAGGCCTCCGGGGTCAACACCTCGGAAAGGGTTGCCCTGATAGCCGCCATCGAGAGCGCGTTGCCGGCCAGGGTACCTCCGACACCACCGGTGTCTTCGTAGTCGGCTTCGGGGTCGGCCAGCATGCGTTCGTTCACGTCGAGGGTCATGCCGAGTGCCCCTGCCGGTATGCCGGAACCGATCGCCTTGCCGATGGTGAACAGGTCGGGATCGAGTCCCCACTCGGCGGTGCAGCCACCCGGCCCGGCAGAGAAAGTGTGGGTCTCGTCGATGATCAGCAACGTGCCGTGCGCTCTCGTCAGCGCCCTGAGCGCGTCGTGATAGCCCTCCTCCGGCAGGACTATTCCCATGTTGGTCATCGCCGGCTCGGCGAGCACGCAGGCGATCTCCTCGCTGGCCAGCGCCTGTTCGAGCGCGTCGAGGTCGTTGAACTCGATCGCCACCGTGGTCTGTGACGGGTCGACCGCCGGCCCGACGTTGCCTTCTCTCGAGACCGTGGTGCCGCCCGGTCCTGCCACGGCGAAAGCTTCGTCGACCGAGCCGTGGTAGCTGTAGCTGTAGACCAGGACCTTGCTGCGGCCGGTGATGTGCCGGCAGATCCGCAGCGCCGCCCTGTTCGCGTCCGTGGCGGTGAGCGTGAACATCCAGCGGTCGAGAGCGAAGCGGCGGGTCATCTCTTCGCCCACCCAGGCGGCGTTCTCGGTCGGCAGCATCGTGGTGATCCCCTTGGCTACCTGGTCGGCGACGGCGTTGACCACCGGCGCCGGCCCGTGACCCGGCATCGAACCGGTGTCACCGAGGCACAGATCGACGTAAGTGTGGCCGTCGACGTCGGTGATCCTGGCCCCGGAGGCCTGTTCGGCGAAGACCGGGAAACCTCCGGCCCAGCGCATCATCCACGGCATCGGCACCCCACCGACCAGCGAATGTCGGGCCCGGTCGAACAGCTCTTTTGATTTCGGGTTCCCGGCGATGAAGCGGGCGACTTCGGCTTCGGTTCGGTCGGCGAGAGCCTGCCGGTCGATCTGTGTGTGGGTGATCATCGTCTGCCTCCCGGTTGAAATTGGCGGTCGACGGGCGCAGGCCCGCGACCCCGGGCCCCCCGCAACGTGTTGAAGAACTCTTCGACCCATTCGCTCATCATTAGTAGCCGATCATAGTCCGGGGGCACGGGGAGATCGCGAGCACCGGGTGGCAAAAGTTTGGCAAGGCTCAATTATTTTTCCGTTGCGGCTATCGTCTCGGGATAGTGTCCGCACCACCACCGCCCGTCGAACCGGACAAACCACCCACCGGAGCAGGTCCACAACTGGACCTGCCGGTTTCGCCGCTTCGCCGGCTGAAGGCTCGCGGGAAGCTGCGAGGCCGGATCGGGCTGATGGGCCCGGCCTTCGTCGCTGCCGTTGCCTATATCGACCCGGGCAACTTCGCGACCAATTTCGAAGCCGGGGCGAAGTTCGGTTACACGCTCGCCTGGGTGATCGTCATGGCGAACCTGATGGCAATGCTGGTCCAGTACCTCTCGGCCAAGGCCGGCCTCGCCACCGGCATGAGCCTGCCGGAACTGTGCCGGATCAGCTTTCCGCGGACCACCAACTTCTTCCTCTGGGTCCAGGCGGAAATCGTCGCCATCGCCACCGACCTGGCCGAGTTCGTCGGGGCCGCCGTCGGGCTCAACCTGCTCTTCGGCATTCCGCTGTTTCCGGCCGGGCTGATCACCGCGGTCATGGCGATCGCCATCCTCACCCTCGAACAGCGCGGCTACCGCAAGTTCGAACTGGCGATCGTCGCTCTGCTCGGACTCGTCGCTCTGGGGTTCCTTTACGACCTGATCGCGGTGGGAAACCAGTCCGCTTCCGGGATCGCCGAGGGGCTGATCCCGAGTTTCAGCGGTTCGGATTCGCTGCTGCTGGCGATCGGCATCATCGGCGCCACGGTCATGCCGCACGTGATCTACCTGCATTCGGCCCTGACCCAGAGGCGCGTCGTTCCCGAGAACGAGCAGGAGCGGCAGGAACTGCTCCGTTACACCAGGTTCGACTGCGTCTTCGGACTGGGCATGGCCGGCATGATCAACCTTTCGATGCTGTTCGTGGCGGTCGCGCTCTTCAACAGGACCGGAAACACCGGAGTGGACTCGATCGAAGCTGCCTACGACGGGCTGCTGACCCTGGTCGGCGGTGGCGCCGCACTGGCCTTCGCGGTCGCCCTGCTCGCTTCGGGGCTTTCATCGTCCAGCGTCGGAACCTACGCCGGCCAGGTGGTGATGCAGGGTTTCATCCAGCGCCGCATCCCCCTCTACGTCCGTCGACTGGTCACCATGACCCCGGCGCTGGTCGTGCTCGCCATCGGCCTGCCGACCACCCAGACCCTCGTGCTCTCCCAGGTGGTGCTCTCGTTCGGCATCCCGTTCGCCCTGATCCCGCTGATCCTGGTCACGCGCAAGGCCGGGCTGATGGGAACCCTGGTGAACCGGACCTCGACGACCGTGGTGGCCGGCCTGATCGCGTCGGTCATCATCGCCCTCAACGCCTTCCTCATCTGGTCGACGATTTTCGGCTGACCCGGCCGCCCGCGAGGCCGGATAAAGTGAAGGACCGTGCCCCGATAGCTCAGCTGGATAGAGCGACTCCCTCCTAAGGAGTAGGCCGCTGGTTCGAATCCAGCTCGGGGTACTGATTCAGACTGATCGGCGCCGCGTGCCGGCGCGCATGTCCGGGGCCGCCCGGTCCGGCTCAGTAGCGCAGCAGGGCGAGCACGCCGTCGGCCTCGGCCAGGGCCGGGACCTCCTC
>JAUQWL010000123.1 GCA_030835185.1 Solirubrobacterales bacterium
GCGATCGTGGCCCGGGTCAGGTTGCGCTCGACCATCGAGCCGCCGCCGATCGAGCTGCCGCCCCCGCCGATACCGAAAGCCCCGGAGAGCCCGGCGTCCTTGCCCGAGTGCAGCAGCACCAGGAAGATGAGCAGTATCGCAATACCAGCCTGTATGACAGCGAGAATCGTGAACATTCAGCGACGGAGTCTAGCCGTTCGCCGGTTTTTGGTTGTCCCGGGCCTCGTCGAGCTTCCTGAGCAGCTCTACGGCGTCGTTTCGCAGTTCCTGGTTCACCCGGTCGTAATCGTCCTTGGTCAGCTTGCCCGTCTTCAGGTCCACCTCGGCGTCGCGGATCTCGCGGAACTTGGCATCCCGCGCAGCCTCGAGGGCGGCGACCGCCGGATCCTCGGTCACCGTTCCGTGACCACTTCCCCAGAACGGGTAGCTGACGAAGGCAGCGGTCGCAGCAGCCATGAGTACGAAATATGCGAACTCCATCAGCCGGCCTTTCTGCGATTGGTTTTCCGGGCGGGCCACGCCGCGAAGAGGGCTCCGAGGATGGCGATGATCGCTCCGACCCAGATCCAGCCGACCATCGGACTGACGATCACCCGGAAGCTGGCCGTCGTCGCCATCTGCGGTTTGACGTAGTCGCCGATTATCCGGTCGGTCGCAAGGCCCTGCACCTCGACCAGCTGCTCCGTCAGAGCGCCGGCCTTGGAGGGGTCGCGCTGGATCTCCGGCAGTACGCGGGAGCGCATGTAGGCAGCGAAGCGGGCGTCGGCGGTCTCGGCCCGTTTGCGGATCTCTTTGGTCTCGGGCTCGATCGAGACCCAGAAATCCTTGCGGACCCCGGCACTCAGACCGACTTCGCTGGTCGCCTCACCCTGGAAGTAGCCGGCGATCGTGCGGGTTCCGGAGGTCCGTTGATAGTAGCGACGGGTCGGCTCCATGGTCGCGAACTGAGTGCCGTCTTTCTCCACGGAAACCTTCGCCCCGAAAACGATCGCCTGCCCGTCACGGGAGACGGTCGGTTTCTCGTAGGTGAGCGTGTAGTTCTCCACCTCGACCGACTCCCCCGGGGCAAGGCTGACGTCCCGCTTGGACTCGAAGCTCGAGGACGCGGCTATTCCGACGAGAAGGACCACGAACCCGAGGTGGACGATGTAGCCGCCGTAGCGACGGCGGTTCCGGACCGCCACCGCCCGGATAGAACCCGGAAGAGATCCGCCGGCGCTCGATCGCCGGGCGGCCGCGCCACGCCACGTCTCCTGTCCGAGGGCTACAACGGTGAAAGTGGCCAGGACGAAGACGGCCAGGGCCCAGAAACTGTCCGCGGCGTCGGTGAAGACGAGCAACAGGACCAGGGCGAGCGCAGCCGCGGCCGTCGGGATCGGGAAGACCCGCCTGATGCCCTGCCACGAAATCCGTCGCCAGGCCAGCAGCGGGCCGATTCCTGTGAAAAGCACCAGGGCGACGGCCAGCGGGGTCGCATACCGGTCGAACCAGGGCGCCGCCAGAACGGATTCGGTGCCGGTGAACAGTTCCGATATCAGCGGGAAGAAGGTGCCCCAGAACACGATCACGCAGAGGGCCACCAGCAGCAGGTTGTTGATCAGGAAGACCGCTTCGCGCGAGGCCATCGAGTCGATCCGTTTCCGTGACTTCAACAGCGGCAGCCTGGAGATGATCAGCGCCGTCGATCCGGCCAGGACCAGCGTGATCAGACCGAGAAAATAAGGTCCGACCGTCGAGTCGCCGAACGCGTGGATCGACTGAAGCACGCCGGAACGGACGAGGAAGGTGCCGAGCAGGGCGAGGGTGAAACTGGCCACGATCAGGCTGACGTTCCAGACCTTGAGCATGCCGCGCTTCTCCTGCACCATGATCGAGTGGATATAGGCAGTGGTGATCAGCCACGGCATGACCGAGGCGTTCTCGACCGGGTCCCAGGCCCAGTAGCCACCCCAGCCGAGTTCCGTATACGACCAGCGCGCACCGAGGATGATCCCGATCGTCAGGAAGGTCCAGGCGATCAGGGCGAATCCGCGTGTCGACTTGATCCATGCCGCATCGACCCGGCGGGTGATCAGCGCTCCGATCGCGAAGGCGAAGGGTACGGTCAGCGAGACGTAGCCCATGTAGAGCATCGGCGGATGGATGATCATCGACGGATGCTGGAGCAACGGGTTCAGGCCGCTCCCGTTCGCCGGGACTTCACTGAGCGTGTCGAACGGGTTGATCCCGCCGCCGAACAACATCAGCGAGGTGAAGAAGGTGGCAACCCCGAGCATGATCGCGGTGGCCCACGGCACCAGATCGCGCAGCTTGCTGCGGGTGAAGTAGAGCGAAACCGAGGCGACCAGCGAGAGCAGGAAGGCCCAGAGAAGCAGCGAACCCTCCTGGCTCGACCACATCGCGGTGAGCTTGTAGAAAACCGGTGTCTCCCTGGAGGAATGGTTGGCGACCACGCTCAGGCTGAAGTCGCTGCTGATGAAGGCGACCTCGATCGCGACGACGCAGATCAGCAGCAGGCCGAAAAGCGCGTAAGCCGAGCGACGGGAGGCATCAATCCAGCGACGATCGCCACGAGTCCCTGCCAGGGCGGCGATCGAGCCGAAAACGGCGGTCAGAAAGGCGACCCAGAGGGCCGCGTCACCGAGGCTACTGATTCTTCTTCTCCGAGAATTTCGAGGGGCATTTGGTCACGAGCGTATCCCGCTCCCCCACGAAAATCCCGTTCTCAACCGTCCCCTTCAGCACGATCTCTCGGCCACCCCGGAAGGGGTCGGGGATGACGCCGCTGTAGGTGGCCGGAATCGAGCCCGCCCCGTCGCGGTCCCGAACCTCGAAGCGGATGCCGTCGGCCTGCTTCTGAATCGATCCGGGCACGACCTTTCCGGTCATCTCATAACTCTTGCCGGGAATCGCGTCAGCGAGTTCCGAAGGCTGGCGGGCCTCGCTCGAAGCGTTGAAGGACGTGTAGACGAGACCGGTTGCGAGGACGAGTGCGAAACCGAGCGCGACGAACAGCCTGACCTGTCGTTTCTTCTGGGGATCCATACGGCGACACGGATTATTGCAAGGCGGCGGTCCCGACGTGTCCTCCATGCGAGAATCGGCGCATGGACAGCGAAAGGAAGGTTCTCGTCATCACCGGTGCCGGCAGCGGGATCGGGGCCGCCACGGCTCACGCGGTCAAAGACCGATACCGGTTCGTGCTCGCAGGCCGGCGCCTCGAGCCGCTCGAAGAACTGGCCGAGAGACTCGGCGGATCGGAGAACGCGATCGCCGTCTCCTGCGACGTGACCGAGTTCGAACAGGTCGAAGAGATGGTTGCCGGAGCAGTTGAGACCTTCGGTGGGATCGATGCCGTATTCGCCAATGCCGGTTTCGGGGCGAGCCGGGGGTTTCTCGAAGAGTCGCCCGAGCATTGGCGCTCGATGGTCCTGACCAACGTGCTCGGACCGGCACTGACCATCCGGGCCACGCTGCCCCATCTGCTCGAAAAGGGTGACGGACACTTCCTGATCACAAGCTCGATAGCCGGACGCCGCATCCTTCCCGGCTCGCTCTACTCGGCGACGAAGTTCGCCGCGACCGCAATCGGCGAAGCCCTGCGGGCGGAGCTGCGCGCCCGCGAGGACGGCAACCGCATCCGGGTGACCCTGATCGAGCCGGGCATGGTCGATACGCCGTTCTTCGACGACCCGCCCGGCGACAGCGCCCTGAAGGACGAGGACGTCGCACGCGCGGTCGGTTTCGCCCTCGAGCAGCCCTCGACCGTCGACGTCAACGAGATCCTGATCCGCCCGATCGGCCAGAGAGCCTGAGCAGCAGCCGGACCAGGCCCCAGTAGGACCTGAGCAGCAGCCGTACGGGGCCGGTGCTGACGAAGGCCGGAAAGTAGGGAGAGTCGAGGTCGGCGGTCATGATCCCGGCGAGCCGGTCCGCCGATATCCGGCGTGAAGCCTGGATCCTGCGACGCTCGCGAAGCAGCCGCGGCAGCCAGCGCAGGAAGGCGAAGTCGGCCGCCAGCTTGCTGCGCAGCCATCCGCCCCGGGACGCCGCCGCGAGAATCGCGACCTCGGTCAGCATCAGCACAGGCGCGACCGGCAGCAGCAGGGCGGCCGGATAGGTCCTGACGATCATCGCCAGCCGGTTGCGCTCGAGCCAGAAGAACTTCCGGCTACGGAAAGCGGGGTCGTAGTCGTGATCGACGACGGCGTCCCCGACCAGACCGATCGTCCCGCCGGCCAGCCTGAGCCGGACCGAGAGGTCGGTGTCTTCCTGGTAGAGGAAGAAACGATCGGGGAAACCGCCGACCCGCCTCCAGCCCGCCCGCGGAATGGCCAGGCATGCCCCCGACATCGTCGGCACTTCACCCGATGGAGCCGGCTCGTCCACCGGAAGCCCGTGGCTTCCCGCCCAGGCGAAACCGGTGAAGTGAATGGGGTTGCCGGCGGAGTTGACCACCCGCCTGCCGTCTTCTTCACAGAGGACGAGCGCCATCCAGGCCGCCCAGCCGCAACCGTCGGTCACCGGGCGGCGGATAGCCTCGCCGAAGCCGGGTTCGGGTTTCGCATCCGGATTCAGGATGACCAGAAGGTCGCCTCGAGCATCGGCAGCGCCACGGTTGACCGCTGCCGCATAGCCGGCGTTCCGGCCCATCAGGATCATCCGTACCGACGCCAGAGTGCGGGTTGCGACCCCCGACGGATCGTCGGAGGAGCCGTTGTCGACGATGATCACCTCGTCATCCGGGCCGAGTTCGGGGGCCAGCGCAGGCAGCGTCCGGGCCAGATCATCGGCCGAGTTCCAGGCCACTATCACCACGGAGATCGAAGGTCTCAAAGCGGACGACGGGGATCGAACCCGCGACCTCGAGCTTGGGAAGCTCGCGCTCTACCAACTGAGCTACGTCCGCGCCCGGGCCATACTACGCGAGCCCCGGCGGTCTCTTCTTCATACTCTGAGCTGCCTTGAACCTGAAGACCTCAATCACTGCGATCGGCGTTGCCGCCCTGGTCGCCTTCCTCGTCTGGGGACTGGTCAATGCCGGCGACGGTGGAATCGCCACCGGAGAACCGGTACCGACGAAGACCCTTCCGACGCTCCCTCCCGGTGGAGAAGGCTCTCTTGCCGACTATCGGGGCCGGTGGGTCCTGCTCAACGTCTGGGCGTCGTGGTGCATCCCCTGCCGCGAGGAGTCTCCGGCCCTGGACCGCTTCGAGGCCGGGAACCGCGACCGGATCGCCGTGCTCGGAATCGATACGCGCGACCTGACCGACGACGCACTCGCCTTCATGGAGGAGTACGACATCGCCTACGACCAGCTTCGCGACGCCAGCGGCGAGTACGCCGACGACCTCGAGACGACCGGAGTGCCGGAGTCCTTCCTGGTCGACCCCGATGGCAACCTGGTCGCGCACTTCCCCGGCCCCTTCCGCGACCTGGCTGAAATCGAGAAGTTCGCGGCACCCGCGATCGGAAAAGCAGAGCCGACTCCGGGCGAAGATGGCTCCACCGGGGAAGCCGGCTCGGGGGGCTCGCTACCGTGATTCCCGGTGTGAGCGGCCGGCACGGCATCGTCAGGCTCTTCGCGATCGCCACCCTGCTCGCCGCAATGGCCGCCGGCCTGCTGGCGCAGGCCGCCCTGGCCGAGACGAATGCCGCCCGGTCGCCGTCATCGCAGCCGGGGGTGCCGGCCGAAGGAACGGTGGAGCCGCGGGCGAACCTTCCCGATCTCGAGGATGAGGTGATGTGCCCTATCTGCGGCACGCTGCTCGGCCTCTCGCGGGCACCCGCCGCCGAGCGCCAGCGGGTCTTCATGCGCAGGCTGATCGCAGAGGGCAAGACCGGGCAGGAGATCAAAGACGCCCTGGTCGCCGAGTACGGACCACAGGTGCTGGCCCTGCCGGACGACGAAGACACCAACTTCTTCGTATACGTCGTGCCCCTGGCCGGTCTGATCCTCGGTGCTCTCGCCGTGCTCTGGGCGGCGATCCGATGGCGGCGCAACCGCGGGGAAGGGCCGGCTTCAGACCGCGACGACATTCGCCCGGGCCCATCGGAGACCGACTCCTCCAGGCTCGACCAGGACCTGGCCGAGTACGACTCCTAACCTAGCCTCAAGACCCCCGTAAGCGCCCGAAAAACACCCCGGAGGCATCCGACTCATCAGTCAGAATGCGGTTTGCGACTCTGGTCACATCCCCGCCGTCACGGCCGGGGTCGCTCTGCCGGCGATTACGGTCTTGTTCCCGATCGGCCCGGTCGTGTTGCTCGCCCTCAACCGGACCTGGATCCGCCACGCCCGCCGCCGCGTCCTCAAAGGGGGGCGGAACAGCACCGGGAAGAGCGTCCGCCCGGGGATCTCGCCCTCAGATCGAGTCCACGTACGCAAGGACGGCGAGAACTCGACGG
>JAUQWL010000124.1 GCA_030835185.1 Solirubrobacterales bacterium
CCGGTGGGGTTCCCCGGAACGGTGGGTTGTGGCAGGGAACCCCACCGGTCCCTCCGCCGACCGCTCGGCTTCAGGACTCGTCGAGCAGGGCGTGGGCGAAGTCGTCGGGGTCGAAGGGACGAAGGTCTTCGAGCTTCTCCCCCACCCCGATCAGCTTGACCGGGATGCCGAGTTCGGTGGCGATAGCCAGTGTGATGCCGCCTTTGGCGGTTCCATCCAGCTTGGTCAGGACGACGCCGTCCAAAGCGGTTGCCTCAGCGAAGGCCTGGGCCTGGCGGAGGCCGTTCTGACCCGTTGTGGCGTCGATCGAGATCAACGTCTCGTGGGGAGCGCCGGGCATCTGCTTTTCGATCACCCGGCGAACTTTGCCGAGCTCGTCCATCAGATTCGACTGGGTGTGAAGACGGCCCGCCGTGTCGATGATGACCACGTCCGAGCCCCGGGCGCGGGCAGCGCTGATCGAATCGAAGGCGACCGCGCCCGGATCGGCACCTTCGTTGGAGCGCACGATTCCGGCTCCGGAACGCTCGGCCCAGGTGGCCAGCTGCTCGGCGGCGGCGGCACGGTAGGTGTCCGCTGCGCCCAGCAGGACGGACAGGCCGAACTCCTGCTGCAGGTGCCAGGCGATCTTGCCGATCGAAGTCGTTTTGCCGGTCCCGTTCACACCGGTCATGAGCAGTACGGCCGGCTCGGCGCTGAGGTTGATCGGCGCCCGGTTGGTCGCCGCGATCTCGGCCAGGATCTCGACCAGCCTCGCCTTGATCGCCTCGCCGTCAGCCGGAACCTCGCCGGCGTCGACCTCGTGCTCGAGCTTCTCGACCACCTTGGCGGTAGTCGACGCCCCGGCGTCGGCGTAGATCAGCGCCTCCTCGAGCCGCTCCCACGTTTCATCGTCGATCCTGTCGAAAAGGCTGGAACTGATCTCCTCCGTGAGAGCACGGCGGCTCTTGGAGAGGCTCTCCCGAAGGCGGCTGAAGGCGCCCTTGCGCTTCGGTGCGTCCTCATCCGGAGGCCGGGCAGGCAGCTCGCGGGGAGCGCGGTCTCCGAGGTCGAGGATGTCGGCCCAGGTCGTGCTCACCGGTTCCCGGCGGGAACGGCGCCGGGGCCGATCAGGTAGGAGTCGAGGGTGTCGTTCCAGGTCGCGCTCACAGGTTCGGATCCTGACGGATTGCGCCGGGTCAGGCGGCTTCGTCGATTTCGTCGTTACCGACGGCTTCGAGTTCGCGGGGCAGCCGGCGCGAGAGGACCTTGGTCACTCCGTCCCCGCCCATGCTGACCCCGTAGAGGACGTCTGCCGCGTCCATTGTGAGCTTCTGGTGGGTGACGATGATGAACTGGGTGCGATCCGAGAACCGCCGGACCATTTCCAGGAAACGGGTGATGTTGGCGTCATCGAGTGCCGCTTCGACCTCGTCGAGGATGTAGAAGGGGCAGGGACGGGCCAGAAAGACCGCGAAGACAAAGGCCAGGGCAGTCAACGCCTTCTCGCCGCCGGAAAGCAGTTTCATCTGCCTCATGCGCTTGCCGGCCGGCGTCACTTCGAGTTCGACCCCGAAGTCCGCCTGGCCTTCATCCTCCTCGTCTTCGGCCACCCCGGCTTCTTCGTCGGCGTCCCCGCCTTCGGTGGCGGGCTCCGGAGGGGGCCTCAAGTCGACCGAGCGCAGCCGACCGCTTCCGCCCGGGAAGAGGTGGGCGATCATCTCCTCGAAGTTCTCGGCGGTGGCGGCGAACGTCTCGTCGAAGGAGCGGGTGATTTCGGCGTCGATGTCCCGGATGATGCCCTCGAGTTCGCGCAGCGCCCGTTCGGTGTCCTCGCGCTGCGCGAGCATCTGATCGAGGTGTTCCTGCGCTTCTTCGTACTCGCGCCGGGCCAGCGGGTTGACCGGCCCGAGACGCTCGCGACGCAGTCGGAGGTTGCCCAGGCGGCGCTCGATCGCCTGACGCGCCTCCTCGCCCAGTGGCTCTTCGGCCTCTTCGATCTCGCGGTCGAGCTTCCGGGCGATCTGACCGAGCTCGGCTGCCGCCTCGGCCCGCCGGTCCCCGAGATGGGCGGCCTCGACTTCAGCGCTCGTCACCTTTTCGGCGACGGCTCGCAGATCCGACTGGATGTCGATCTCCAGATCGGAGCAGATCCTGAGCTCGGCGGCGATCTCGTCCGCGTCGCCCTGATCCCCGATCACGGTCCGCTCCGCCCGGGAGACCCTCTGCCGCACCGCTTCGCCGACAGCCTCACCGGCCGCTTTCAGGCCGGCGATGACCGCCATCAGGCCTTCAACCTCGGCCATCTTCTCGCCGAGCCGCTCACGATGGCGCTCGCCGAGCAGTCCTTCGGCCCGGCGGGCGTGTCGGGTGGCCCGCTCCGCCCCGGCGTGAACCTCGCCGAGAGCGTCCAGCCGATCGGCCTCCGGGCCCTCCGAACGGGCCTGCCTGAGACCTTCGCCGGCAGACTTCAGTCCGGCGTCGACCTCGGAGAGCTCTTCGACCAGCCGCCTGGATCGCTCGCTGGAGCTGCCGCTCGAGCCAAGGTCGAGAGTCAGGGGTGCCAGTTCGACCCTGAGTGCCTCGAGCCGGCCTTCGAGCGACCGGCTGCGCTCGACCAGGGCCGAGTTGCTGATCGCGATCTTCTCCTGGCCGGAGCGCAGGGAGTTCAGAACACCCCAGATCGCAGTCCGCTCCCGGTCGCGCTCGGCGAAACGTTCCTCGGCGGCCCGCCGGCGCTTGCCTACGCCCGACAGTTTCTCCTCGAGTCCGGTGCGCTCCCTGCGGGCCGCGTCGGCGGCCTCGCGGGCTGCCTTCAGTCTGTCCTCGCCGAAACGCAACTCCTCGGCGACCAGCTGCGCCCGGAGGCCGAGTTCTTCACGCTCGATGCGGGCGCCTATCTCGGCGGCGTTCGCCTGCTGTTTGAGCGGGCGCAGGGCGCGTCTGGCCTCACGCTCGACGTCGAGGGCGCGATCGAGGTTGTCGCGGGTGGCCTTGAGCTTCAGTTCAGCCCGGCGGCGGCGCTTGCGGAACTTCCCGAGTCCGGCAGCCTCCTCGATCAGCATGCGTCGCTCGCGCGGCTTCGAGTGGACGATCGAGTCCACCCTGCCCTGGCTGATCACCGAGTGCATCTCCTTTCCGAGGTTCACGTCGGAGAGGAGTTCGACGATGTCGACCAGTCGGCAGCGCGCTCCGTTCAGCCGGTACTCGCCCTCACCGGAGCGGTCGAGCCTCCTGGTTATCGCGATCTCGGTGAAGTCGGAGTCGATTTCCGCGTCTGAGTTGTCGATGACCACCTCGACCTCGGCCGAGGACCGGGCGCCGACGTTCTTGCCGCCGACCGAGATCACGTCCTGCATGGATGTGCCGCGGACCGCTCCCGGGCTCTGCTCTCCGAGCGCCCAGAGGACAGCATCGGTGATGTTGGACTTGCCGGAGCCGTTGGGCCCGACCACGACACTGACGCCGGGGGCGAAGCGAAGCTCGGTCTTCTCCGGGAAGGACTTGAACCCCTTCATGGTCAGGGATGACAGAAACATGGCTACCTAAGGCTGCCGTCTGCATCGGACGCCTTTGCGGTCAGTCACCGAGCGCCTCCAGGCCGCGCTCGGCCGCAGCCTGACCGGCCGCTTTCTTGCTCCTGCCCTCGCCCCGGCCGATTTCCCGGCCTTCCAGCCTGACGATGACCTCATAGGTGCGCCGGTGAGACGGTCCGCGGGCATCGACGACTTCGTACTCGACCGCCCCGCCATCGCGGGCGACGCTCTCCTGAAGGGCCGACTTGAAATCGGTCCTCGTGCTCTGGACGGCTTCGACCCTGCCCTCGAAAGCCTGTCTGACCGCCGTTGCGGTGCGCTCGAAGCCGAATTCCAGAAAGCAGGCGCCGATCAGCGCTTCGGTGATTTCGGGCAGAGGCCGCTCACCTTCGAGCAGCAACCGGGCGGGGGTCTGCGTCCCTTCCGGCCCCCCGGGGTCGGCAGCGAGCAGCATGTCCGGAACGCCGAGCTCACGTCCGACCGCGGCACAGGCGGCGCCGCTGACAGTCTGGTTGAGGATCTTGGTCAGGGCTCCGGCATCGAATCCGGGGAGGTCCTCGTAGAGCCCTTGGGCCACCGAGAGTCCGAGCACGCTGTCGCCGAGCAGGGCGAGCCGTTCATAGGACCCGACCCTGTCGCCGGTCCAGGAAGAGTGGGTCAGGGCCGCAAGCCGGCGGTCTTCGGGAAGCTCGTCGATCAGGTCGCGGAGCGCGGCTCCGGCGGGCTCGCCGCCGGGCCGGCGCTCACGGGCTCGTCTTAGCCAGGACAAAGTCAACGGCGTCCCCGACGGTGAAGAGCTCGCCGGCTTCTTTCTCGGAGACCGAGATGCCATAACGGTCTTCAAGCTCCATGACGAGTTCGTAGAGATCGAGCGAGTCGGCATCGAAGTCCTCTTTGAAGCGAGCCTCCGGCTTGATTTCGTTCGGGTCCAGCTCGAGCTCGGTGACCAGATGCTCCCGCACCAGATCCATGACTTCGTCCCGGTTCATCCCCGATTTCCTATCACGCCTGAGCCCCGGAACCGATTGCGCCACGGTTGAGCCCGACCCGGTGGAGCATTTCTTCAGTCAGGCCGGGGGCATCGACCGCGGCGCCACGGGCCGCCACCCGGATCGCGTTGGCGACCCCGTCGGGT
Source organism: Solirubrobacterales bacterium (assembly GCA_030835185.1). Taxonomy (GTDB): domain Bacteria; phylum Actinomycetota; class Thermoleophilia; order Solirubrobacterales; family 70-9; genus 67-14. The sequence continues at coordinate 4,651 of JAUQWL010000124.1, forward strand.
CCGGAACTTCCGTGACCGACCACGGCGACACGCCGGAGACCCAGCAGGATCGCTCCGCCCGTCGTATCGGGGTGAAGGTCGTGCCTGAGACTGCTCAGCGCCGGCCTCAGCATCAAGCCTCCGGCTGCCGCGACGGGGTTGCTCCTGGCGGCAGTACGGATGGCAGAAGTCATCAGCGTGACCACCCCCTCCATGGTCTTGACCACGACGTTTCCGGTGAAACCGTCGGTCACGATCACGTCAGCCCCGGCGCCGGGAATGTCGCCGCCCTCGACGTTGCCGACGAAGTCGATCTCGCCCGACTCGCTGAGGACGCGGTTGGCCTCGACCTCTTCGTCGCGCCCCTTGCCTGATTCTTCCCCGACCGAGAGAAGGCCGACCGTCGGGGACTCGACTCCCATGACCGCCGAGGAGAAGGCTGCTCCCAGATAGGCGAACTGGATCAGGTGCTGGGCCCTCACCTCGACGTTGGCGCCGATGTCGAGCAGGAGGACCGGCCTGCCGGGCAGAGGGACCACGGCCGCAAGGGCCGGTCGCTGTACGCCGCGGATCCGCTTGAGGCCGAACGTCGAGGCGGCCATGGCGGCCCCGGTGGAACCGAGGCTGACGACCGCTTCGGAACGTCCTTCGCGGGTGTCCTCGACGGCACGTACGATCGATGACTCCGGCCGGCTCCTGACCGCCGGCACCGGCTCGTCCTCGTTGCTGATCGACTCGCGGGCGTCGATCAGCTCGGCCCCCGGGATCCCCCCGAGGTCGATCCGGTCGGCGGGTCCGAAGACCCGGACACAGATACCGTCGTCAGCGACCTGGCGGATCCCGGCTTCGAGCACATCGAAGCCCTTTTCAACCCCGAACCCGTCGAGCGCGACCCTGGTCCCGCCGAGGTCGACGGTCAACTACTCGCCCGGTGGAGTGAGTCCGTCCATCCCCGGCCTGCGTTGGGCGATCACCTCACGACCGGCGTAGTCGCCACAGCTCGGGCACACCCGGTGCGGAAGACGCGGTGAGTGGCACTTGACGCAGTGGTTGACACGGGCCTTGGCGGCCTTGTGGGTGGCACGACGCTTGTCGCGTCGGGTGCGTGAGGTTCTCTTCTTCGGTACGGCCATAGCGACGGCGCAGTCTAGAGAAAACCGGGGGCATCCGCTTTGAAGAGCGGCAGCCCCACAGTCGAGGTCCCACCGGGACGCCGCCACCGCCCGCTGTCTGACGCCAAAGAGGCACACGGTCAACCGAGTTCGCGCAGCCGCGCCCAGCGCGGGTCCACGTTCTGACCGTGATCGTGCGCACCCGGGTCGGCCCCGTTCAGGCTCTCCCCACAGTAGGCGCACAGCCCGAGGCAGTCGGGCCGGCAGACGATCTGGTTGGGCAGCGAGAGAATCAGGGCGTCGTGGGTCCAGGACGCAAGGTCGAGGATGCCGTTCTCGACGTAGGGACTCTCCAGTTCGGCCGCGCTGGCTTCGTCCTCCTCGTCGTCCTCCGCGGTCCCGGCTCGGACCGCCACCGGCTGAGGCGGCTGATCCACCTCCCGGGCATCGACGGTCACGGTCGTGACCGCGGGTTCGAGACAGCGGAAGCAGGGTCCTTCGAGGCCTACCTCGAAGCGCAGCCTCAGCGCGAAGCCGGTGCTGGTCCGTGATACGTCGAGACGGAAGTCGGCTTCCGCCGGTTCCGGACGGTAGGACTGCCCGCCGAGATGGATGTCTTCAGGCACGACCCGGCCCCGAAGCTGTTTCGCATCTCCGTAGGTCAGCCCGAGAGAATCGAGGTCCACTGTTTCCATCGGCATAGTGCTGTCTCCAGACTGGCGTGGGTCTACGATGTCGACTCGCCTACCAGCGTAACGAGATGAGCAGACCGGAATCCACACCCGACGAATCGGCTTACCTGACAGCGGTGCGCTCGCAGGTTCCCCTCTACGACGAACTCCAGGCGGCGGCAATCGCAGCGATCCCCTTCGAGCCGGAAAGTGTGCTGGAACTCGGCATCGGGACCGGGCAGACCAGTGCCCGGCTGCTGCAGAGGTACCCCGGCGCGCGGATCACCGGCCTCGACCGGGATCCGGACATGGTCTTCCGGGCGCGGGAGCAGATCAGCGACGTCAAGCTCGCGCGGATGGAGGACCCCCTGCCGGACGGACCCTGGGATCTGGTCATCTCCGTGCTCTCCGTCCACCGCCTCACCGACGAGCAGAAACAGACCCTGTTCCGGCGGGTCAGACAGCAGGCGAAGAGCCTGGTGATCGGCGACTTCGTCGCCTTGCCGTCGGGCGCCGGCAGGACCGAGGTCCCGGGCACGGCCTATCCCGACACCGCGGAAAAACTCTCCCGCTGGAGCGGAGGCGAAGTCAAATGGGAAAGCGGCGACCTGGTCGTGGTTACCGCCGACTATCGCTGAAGATCAGTCCTCGAGTTCGTCGAGCTGCTCTTCGTCCCGCCCGGCGAGCCGGTCGCGGCCGCGCTGAACGGCTGCGGTGAACTTCTGCAGGTTCACTTCGAGGGTGCTGAGAATCTCGTCGGCGTAATCCTCTGCCCCGAGGCGGATCTCACGCTCGCGTGAGCGGGCGTCTTCCACGATCTCGTCGGCGGCCCTTTCGGCCTGCTTGGTGACCTCTTCGTCGGAGACGAGCCTGGCCTGTTGCTCACGGGCCTCACGCACGACCCTCTCGGCCTCACGCTTGGCTTCCTCGAGCATCTCCTGGCGTTCCTTGACGATCCAGCGGGCCTGCTTGATCTCTTCGGGGATAGTCGCCCGCATCTGATCGAGCAGGTCGTAGATCTCCTCACGGTCCACCCGCACCTGGTCGGTAAGTGGCACCGGCCGCGCGTTGTGAACGAGGTCGTCGAGTTTGTCTATGAGGACGAGGACATCCATTGCTCAGGGAACCTTATGCGTCTGGCCGACATCATGCCGGAAAGTGTTCATCTGCTGGAACATTCTGCACGGAATCGCCCATTCCTTTTTCGTACCGTCCAGGGAACGCGACGAAATCACCTGCGGCCAAGCCTATCCACAAGAGCGGCGGCCACAGACTCCGGGACCAGGTCTGAAATGTCGGCGTTGAAGGTCGCCATCTCCTTGACGCCGGTCGAAGAAAGGAAGCTGAAGTGCGACCGCGCGAAGACGTAGACGCTCTCGCTGCCGGGATCGAGCTTGTGGTTGAGCTGAGCCATCTCGAACTCGTACTCGAAGTCGGAGATCGCCCGCAGGCCCTTGATCACTGCCGTGGCATCGACCTCCCGTGCGAACCTGACCAGCAGGTCCGAGAAGATCTGCACTTCGACGTTCCCCAGGTCCGCCGTTGCCTCTTCGATGAAGGACTTGCGCTCTTCGGCGGTGAACAGGGTCGCGCTCTTCCGCATCGGCTTGTTGACGACCCCGACCACGACCCGGTCGAACATCTTTGCGGAGCGCCCGATGATGTCGAGGTGGCCGTTGGTGACCGGGTCGTAGCTGCCCGGGCAGATTGCGGTGCGGGGTGAGTTGGGGTTCATTTTCTTTCGGGAGACGAGGGGTGGACAAGAAATGTAACCAGTGTGCGGCCGTAACGGCGCTCCCGGACCGTCTCCAGGGAAGGCAGCTCGAACGGCCGTCCGGCTTCGCTCTCGACCACCACCCTGCCCTCCGGGGCCAGGATCGAACCAAGGACGTCGTCGAAACCGGGGGCCGGCTCTGCCGCCCGCCGATAGGGCGGGTCGAGCAGAATCAGGTCGAATTGCCGCCCGCCGCCGCCCGAAGCGGCCCAGGCCGCAGCGTCTGCCTTGACGAGTTCGACGCGGTCGACCAGTCCGAGGTTGTGGATGTTGCCCATCGCCGGAAGCGTGTCGCGGTCGACCAGTACCGCCTCGGCGGCGCCGCGGGAAACCGCCTCGATTCCGAGCGCCCCGGTGCCGCAGTAGAGATCCGCGACGCGGGCACCGGCGATGTCACCGAGTGCGGAGAACAGTGCTTCGCGTACCCGCTCGGGAGTCGGCCGGACCTTCCGCCCCTTCGGCGCGAGCAGCTGCCGGCCGCCGAGTTCGCCTCCGACGACCCTCACCGGATCGCCCCGGTCCGGTCGAAACGATGCCTGGCGACCTGGTTCATCGGTCCGAAGACCGGAGCGTCCAGGCCTCCCTCTTCGCCGAGCAGGCGATCGAGGTCCTCACGGGCGGATTCCAGCAGTTCGCTGTCGCGGGGCAGCCGGGCCAGCCGGAACCTCGGCAGCCCGCTCTGGCGCGTGCCGGTCACTTCGCCCTCGCCACGCATCTCAAGGTCGATTTCGGCCAACCGGAAGCCGTCGGGTTCACTGACCAGGGCGGAAAGCCGACGTTGGGCGGTAGGACTGCCGGACGAACTCATCAGCAGGCAGCATCCACCAAACTCACCCCGGCCGACCCTTCCCCTCAGCTGGTGAAGCTGCGAGAGCCCGAAGCGCTCGGCTCCTTCGATCACCATCACGGTCGCGTTCGGCACGTCGATGCCGACCTCGATCACCGTGGTGGCGACGAGAACGTCTGTCTTCCCCGACTCGAACGCACTCATCGCGACCTGCTTGCGTTCAGCCGACATGCGGCCGTGGATCAGACCCACCTCGAGGTCGGCGAACTCGCCGTTCCGGAGCCGCTCGGCTTCGGCTCCAGCCGCCCGGGCCTGGATCTTCTCCGACTCCTCGACCAGCGGGCAGACGACGAACGCCTGCCGGCCCCTGGCGACCTCTGCCCTGACTTCCTGAAAGGCCTCAGCCCGATCGGCCTCATCGACCAGCCTGGTCTCGACAGACCGCCGGCCGGAGGGGAGCTGCCTGATCGCGGTGACTTCGAGATCGCCGTAGGAGGTGAGCGAAAGCGTCCTCGGGATCGGCGTTGCCGAAAGATGAAGCACGTGGGCGCGTTCGCCGCGGGGCGCCTTACGGTCGAGGCGATCGCGTTGCCTGACGCCGAAACGGTGTTCCTCGTCGATCACGCACAGGCTCAGACCGCCGAACTCGACCGGTTTCTCGAGCAGGGCGTGGGTGCCGATCACGATCGACGGCTCCCCGGAGGCAAGGGAAGCAAGCACCCGCTCGCGCTCGGCGGGAGAACTCGAACCGGTGAGGACTCCCACCTTGACGCTGCTGCCCCGGAGCAGGCGGGAGACGGTCGAGACGTGCTGGTCGGCAAGGACCTCGGTCGGCGCCATCAGGGCGGCCTGCCGGCCCGACTCGACGGCACGCAGCATCGCCCAGATGGCGATCACGGTCTTTCCCGACCCGACCTCGCCCATCAGCAGCCGCCGCATCGGATGCGGCCGGCCGATGTCGGCTCCGATCTGCTCGATCCCTGCCCGTTGGTCATCTGTCAACCTGAAAGGCAGTTGCTCGAGCCAGCCGGCCGAGATCGCCGGAATGCCGTCGATCGCAGTGGCCCGTTCCCGGCGTAGGCTGCCGTTGCTGCGTAGCCCGGCCAGCACCACCTGGTGAAGGAACAGTTCCTCGTAGGCAAGCCGCCTTCTGGCGATTGCCGAGCTTTCCTGGCTGCTCGGGAAATGGGCCTCGCGGATGGCGTCTGAGGCTGCAGGCAAGCGTCGACCCGCAAGCAGCCGCGAGGGCAGCGGATCACCGAGGTCGCCCGCCGCCTGGCAGGCCTGCCAGACCCAGCGCCGCCATCTGGCCGGACCGATCTCGCCGCCGGCTGAGTGCCTCGCCCGCGGCGCTTCGTCCTCGAGCCCGGGAGGACGCGGCGGTCCGCACGCCGCCGTGGTCACGGTGTCGTCATCGATCAACTGATGGTCCGAAACCACGAAACCCTTCTTCTCCAGCCGGCCTTCGAGGATGAGCGAGCGGCCCGGTACGAGCTGGTCGAGGACCCAGTGGCGATTGAACCAGACCGCCTTGCGACGACCCGAATCGTCAACGACGATCGCCTCGACCACACTGAGACCGCGACGCCGGACACGCACCCGGCGCGACGAAGCGACTTCGACCCGCACCGACGCCTGCTCTCGCGGCTGAAGGTCGCCCAGGAGGCGTCTGTCCGGAGCGTCGGCGTAGGTACCGGGGAGTCGCCAGAGGAGGTCGTTGATCGTTTTGACGCCGGCTTCGGCGGCAAGTCCTTCGTAGGTCGGCCCGACGCCGCGAAGAGCCGAGAGCGGGCGTTCGAAAGCATCCGCACGGGGCCACCTGACCGGGGCCGAGAGCAGGCCCTCGCGCCCGGACGGGTCGCCGCCCGCAAAAGGCGGCGGCGCTATTGGCCGGCCAGCAGCCACCACCAACTCGGCTGCCCACCTTCATGGACTTCGAGTTCGATCCCTTCAGGCGCGTGGCTCGGAACCTCCCCGAGGGGGATCGGGGCCCCTTCACCGGCGATCACAGTGACGATTTCCGCATCTGCGGCCAGGTTCTCGATCATCGCGGCCAGGGTGGAACCCGCTCCCCCCCAGGCGACAATCCGGTCTCCGACGAATCCGACAGCGTCACCGCGACGAAAACGTCCGGCGGCGTCGTCGCGTCCCGCCGGCGCGACTCCCCCGGCCGTCACCTCTCCGATCGCACCCTCGAGGCGCATCCGGTTCTCCTCCCCCGGCAGTTCGGGATCGAACTCGACCAGTGCGAGCAGTCCCTCCTGCTGAGTCCCCGTGGGAACCACGACCGAGTTCTTCTCGGAGAGTTCGCAGGCACGTTCGGCCGCCATGATCACGTTCGAGGAACTCGGCAGGACGATGACGTCCTCGGTCGGCACTTCGCGGATTCCCGCCAGCAGCTCGGCCGTAGAGGGGTTGAGCGTCTCTCCGCCCCTGACCACCAGTGCTCCCATACTGTCGAACAGCTCTTCGAGGCCGCCGCCGGCCGCGACCACCACGACTCCCGTCCGGTGGCCGGCCATCCGCGCTTCGCGCTCGGCGACCTGCTTTCGCATGTCGGCAACATCGAGGTTGGTCACATCTCCGGCCGAAGAAAACACCCCCATTGCCGATTCGGGGTCGTCGGTGTGGACGTGGACCTTGAGCGTTGCCTGATCCCCGACCACGAGGACAGAGTCTCCGATCTGCTCCAGAGAGCCGACGAAGTCCCGGCCGACCAGCCCGGATCCGGAAACGATGAAGTTGGTGCAGTACTGAAACTTGCTGTCCCCGTGATGCGGCTGGCTCAACCTGGCCGGTTCGTAATGCTCGATCACCGGCAGATCGGCATCATCGCCACGCAGGGCGGCAAGGACCCCCGCCAGGATAAGTACCAGCCCGTATCCACCGGCATCGACGACGCCGGCCTCGGCCAGCACATCGAGTTGCTGCGGCGTGCGCTCGACAGCCTTTCGGCCGTCCGTGATCGCCTGTTCGATCACGTCAGCCAGCAGTTCGTCCTGCTGCTCGGCGGTGGCGTCGGGACTGAGACGGGTGCGATCGGCGTCGACGTGGGCCAACTGGCGCGAAATCGAGTGTGCCATCTCCCTGAAGACGGTCAGCATCGTTCCCTCGGCCGGCTCCCTGACCGAAGCATAGGCGGCGTCGGCGGCCCTGCCGAAGGCCGACGCGACGAGCACAGGATCGACCAGCTCGCCCGGTCGGGAAGCAAGCTCTTCGGCCGCGCCGCGCACGATCTGGCTGAGGATGACCCCGGAGTTGCCGCGAGCCCCCATCAGGGCGGCCCGGGCGAGTGCCGAGACGAGTTCGGTCCGGCCGATCTCGTCCAGCGAGCGGCCGTCGTCGAGCCGGTCGAGCTCCTCCATCACGGCCCGCATGGTCAGGGCCATGTTCTCCCCGGTGTCGCCGTCTGCGACCGGATAGACGTTGAGGTCGTTCACCTCCTGACGACGCGCCTCCAGGGAGCCGTAGGCAGACGCGACCACACGCCTGAACCGTTCGATGCTTGGATCAGCCACGGTCGGCGAGCTTATAGGTCACACGGGACGCCGGATCAGGCGGCTTTGCTGACCTTGTTCGCCTTGAGACAGCGGGTGCAGACGTTGACCCGCTTGCGCGAGCCGTCTTCGACGATGCGGACCTTCTGGAGGTTCGCATTGAACCGGCGCCGGGTGGCGATCATCGAGTGGCTTCGAGAGTTCCCGAAGGCCGGTCCCTTGCCGCAGGTGTGACATACGCGTGCCATTGGACGGAGGATCCTAGCCGATACCGGCCGAAGACGGTCCGGACGCTTTCCCGGGCCGGCCGGCGAGGCGCCGCGACTCAGTCGAGCAGTTCGCTGCGGATCTCGTTCATCCGCAGTACGGCACGGGCGGCGCTGGCACCCTGATCCCGCTTGCCACCGCCGGTTCGTGCCAGAGCCTGTTCCATATTCTCAACCGTCAGTACGCCGAAGCCGCAGGGGATGCCGGTTTCGAGCTGGACGTTCTGTATGCCCCGGGCGGCCTCTCCACAGACGAAGTCGTAGTGGTCGGTTTCCCCGCGAATCACCGCGCCGAGGCAGGCAACGCCGGAAAAACGGCCGGAGGTCGCACAGTAATGCGCCGCCAGTGGCAGCTCGAATGCCCCCGGCACTTCGAAGATCTCGATCTCGTCTTCCCTTACGCCGGCCGCCTGGAACTCGGCCTTCGCCCCGGCGATCAACCGCCCGGCGAGGTCTTCGTAGAAGCTGCCGATGCAGATCGCGTAGCGGCCGTCGACTGCGGGTTCAGTTGCGGCTTCGTCCACGGGTCCGCACCTCAGACGGCTTCCGGGCCGTCGCCGGTGAGATCGCCGCGACGCCCGGGCCTTTGATGATCCTCGAGCCGGCTGCGGTCGCTCACCTGCTCGTCGTGGATCATCTCCTCGTCGAGAGCCAGGCCCTGGTGATGGAGGATGTGGCCCATCCGGTCGCGTTTGGCGCGCAGGTAAGTCTCGTTGTGGAGATTCGGAGGCGCCTCGATTTTGATCTGTTCGGTCACGCGCAGGCCGTGCCCTTCGAGGCCGATGATCTTCTTCGGGTTGTTGGTCAGGATGCGGATGTCATGGAGACCGAGGTCGCGGAGGATCTGAGCGCCGATCCCGTAGTCGCGCAGGTCTGCCGGAAGACCGAGCTCGAGGTTGGCGTCGACCGTGTCGAGTCCCTCCTCCTGAAGCTTGTAGGCACGGAGCTTGTTCAGCAGTCCGATTCCGCGACCCTCCTGGGAGAGGTAGAGCAGGACGCCCTTGCCCTCCTCTTCGATCATCGCCATCGCTGCGGTCAGTTGCTCGCCGCAGTCGCAGCGCATGCTGTGGAAGACATCCCCGGTAAGGCATTCGCTGTGGACGCGGACCAGAATCGGCTCACCGGTATCGACTTCGCCCTTGACCATCGCCACGTGGTGCTTGTCGTCGACCAGCGAGCGGTAGCCGACAGCGCGGAAGTCTCCGAAGGAGGTCGGCAGGGCGGTCGAGACCACCCTTTCGACCAGTTTCTCGTTCTCACGCCGGTAGCTGATCAGATCGGCGATCGTGATCATCTTCAGATCGTGCTGGACGGCGTAGCGGGTGAGGTCGCCGACCCGGGCCATCGTGCCGTCTTCGTTCATGACTTCACAGATCACGCCGGACGGGTTGAGCCCCGCGAGTCGGGCCAGGTCGACGCTCGCCTCGGTGTGGCCGGTGCGCTCGAGCACTCCGCCCTCCTTGGCTTTCAGCGGGAAGACGTGACCGGGCACGACGATGTCGCGCGGGCCGGCGTCGGGATCGATCGCCACTTGGATCGTCTGGGAGCGGTCAGCGGCCGAGATACCGGTCGTCACTCCCTCGGCGGCCTCGATCGAGACGGTGAAGGCTGTCTCCAGCGGTGCTTCGTTCTTGGCGGTCATCAGGCTGAGACCGAGCTGGTCGCAGCGCTGCGGGGTGAGTGCGAGACAGATCAGCCCCCGCCCTTCCTTGGCCATGAAGTTGATTGCCTCGGGGGTGACGAACTGGGCGGCCATGACCAGGTCGCCCTCATTCTCACGGTCCTCGTCGTCGGTGACGACGACCATGCGGCCGCGGCGGATGTCCTCCAGGGCCGCTTCGATCGTGTCGAACGGGGACTCCTCTTCGGTCACCGCGCCGGACTGCTGTCGCTCACTGCTGGACATCCTGTTTCATCCGCCAATCTCATCGGTTGGGTTGGTTTCACTGCCGCTGCCGGTCGCCCGGACTTCTCCACCGTATGGTGACACCATTCGCTCGACGTATCTGGCGATCACGTCACACTCGACGTTCAGCCGGCTGCCGGGGCCGACCCGACCGAGGGTCGTGCGCTCCATGGTTTCCGGGATCAGAGCCACTTCGATCCAGTCATCCCCGCTTGTGGCGACGGTCAGGCTGACCCCTTCGAGGGTGATCGAACCCTGCGGGATCACGAACCGGAGCAGGTGGGCCGGCAGCCTCACCCTGGCCCTGGTGGAGAAACCATCGGCCTCCGTCGAGATCACCTCGCCGACACCGTCGACGTGGCCCTGGACGATGTGGCCGCCGAGCCGATCTCCGGCCCGGAGGGCGAGCTCGAGGTTGAGACGGTCGCCGGAGGCCAGCGACCCGAGCGAGGTCATGTTCAGAGTCTGGCTCATCGCGTCGGCGGTGAACCCGTCGGCCCGGACCCCGGTCGCAGTCAGGCAGACGCCGTTGACGGCGATCGAGTCGCCGGGTTCGATGCGGTCGGCCAGCGAGGTGTCGACCTCCAGGCGGACCCCTTCGGCTTCGCTCGAGATGCCGGCCAGCCGGCCCAGATCTGCGACCAGTCCCGAAAACACCTTTCACCAGACCTTCAGTTGGGCTCTCATGTGCACATCCTGACCGACTCGGGTCACCTGCAGATCCCGGGCCCGGAGCGCATCGGCCATCTTCAGGGGTCCCTCCCCCGCCGCCGCGCGTCGGCCGCCGCCGACCACGATCGGCGCGACGAAGACCTCGAAGCGGTCGACCTCACCCGCATCGATCGCCACCCCCGCCAGGGTGGGTCCGCCTTCGAGCAGAACCGAACCGATGCCGCGCCGGCCGAGCAGCTCGAGGGCCTCGAGCAGTCGCTTTCG
>JAUQWL010000125.1 GCA_030835185.1 Solirubrobacterales bacterium
CGGGAAATCGCCCGACGTCATGACACCCTGCTGATCGATCTCGAAACGATCCCGTCGACGGCCGATCCCCGGCTCTGGTCTCATGACCGCCTCCACCTCAACCCGGCCGGCCATGACCGGCTCGCCCGGGCGGTGCTTGCCCTGGTCGAGGGCGCCGCGGACGGCCGGACCCGGCTGGCGCTCGACTCGTTCGCGCCGGGGGACCTTCCCGACTGGGCACGGGACCTCCCCCCGCCACCCTCCGTGCCGAGGGTTGCAGAGGTCCGGCGGAGCATGGGCTGGGTTTTCCGCTACCTGCTTCCGTGGGTCGGCCGACGGGCGACCGGGCGCTCGTCCGGCGACGGTCGCTCGGCCAAGCGGCCGGACCTGGCCCGGGTCGGCGAGGCTCGCGAGCGGGCCGGATCCGCGGCGGATCCCGCTCCGGACGGCTGAGACGCTATCCCGAGAAATCCGGTGCCTGAGGCTGAGACACTGTCGTCCACTTGATCGCCTCGTCCCACATAGGAACGGTGCTTGCGGCAGCCGAAGGGTTCTCATTCGCCGGGCACTACGCGATAGGCCTGTTCTTCGGCGGGCTGGTCATGTTCACTGCTGTCTGGATCCTGTCCAGTCATCGCCGGCGCTCGTTCAGCCCGGCGGCTGTATACCTGCTGCTCGGAGCGCTGGCTTCGGCTGGACTGAGTCTGCTGGGCATCGACCTCATAGATCCGATCGAGCAGTCGGATCTGATCGAACGCCTGGCCGAGTTCGCAGTGATCGTGGCCCTGTTCGGTGCCGGCCTCAGTATCGACCGCCCGTTGGGCTGGCATCGCTGGCGTTCGACCCTGCTGCTGATCGTCATCGTGATGCCGGTGACGGTCGGGGCGGTGACGCTCTTTGCCAGCACGCTGATGGGTCTCTCCCTCGGCGCGGCGATCATCCTCGGCGCAAGTCTCGCACCGACCGACCCCGTGCTCGCAAGAGACGTCCAGGTGGGTCCGCCCGGTGAAGGCGACAGGACCGAAACCCATTTTGCGCTCACCTCCGAGGCGGGTTTCAACGACGGCCTGGCCTTCCCGTTCGTCTTCCTCGGGGTCTTCGTAGCCGGCGAGGGTGGAACGGGCTGGTTGGCGGAATGGTTCGCTGCCGACCTGGTCTACGGCATTGTCGGAGGGCTTGCCATCGGAGCAGCCGGCGGCTGGGCGATCGGTCGCGGCACCGACTGGGCCCGCAAGCACCAATGGCTCAAACCGACCTACGACGGCTGGCTGGCGATGGCGGCGGTTCTCACGATCTACGGTTTCACCGAGATCGTCGGCGCCTACGGCTTCCTTGCGGCCTTCGCGGGAGGGCTCTCCTTCCGGCGCTACGAATGGGATCACGAAGCCCACGACCGGGTGCACGGCGGGGCGGACTTCCTCGAGAACATCACCGAACTCGGCATGGTCCTCCTGCTCGGGAGCACGGTGACGATCGCCGGTCTCGCCGCCCCCGGCCTGACCGGCTGGCTGCTGGTCCCGGTGCTGTTCCTCATCATCAGGCCGGCCGCAGTCATGGCTTCGTTCACCGGCTCGGGTGTGGCCGTGAAGGAGCGGCTGCTGATCGGCTGGTTCGGGATCCGCGGCATCGGCTCCTTCTACTACGCCGCCGTCGCGATCAACGCCGGCATCCTGACCACCGACGAGATCGGCCTGATCTACTGGACCATCATCGCCTGCGTCGGTGTCTCGATTCTCGTTCACGGCTTCACCGCCGGCCCGGCCATGTCCACCGTTTCCCAGAGCGGCGACAGCCCGCCCGAAGATCTCGGGGCGTGATCTGCCACCCGCCCCCGAGTCAGCGGCGTTCCCCGCGCCCTGATCTGTCCGGCTGAGTCTCAGGGACTGGTCCTGCCGGTCCCTGGTTCGATTCTTCGCGAAGTCTTATGCGGTTGCGGCAAGATGCCGGGATGAACTCTGCGCTGATCGTTGATGACGAACCATCACTCCGGGAATCCCTCGCCCGGGCGCTCGACCTCGAAGGGTTCGAGGTCGCCACGGCCGATAGCGGCGAGCAGGCCCTCACGGATCTGAAGTCCGGCGGGTTCGATGTGGTGGTGCTGGACGTCGCCATGCCGGGCATCGACGGACTGGAGGTTCTCAGGCGAATGAGGTCGGCCGGCAACAGCACGCCGGTTCTCATGCTTACGGCCCGGGATGCCGTCGATGACCGCGTCGCCGGCCTCGAGGCGGGTGCCGATGACTACCTGGTCAAGCCGTTCGCCCTGCGTGAGCTGGCAGCACGGCTGAAGGCGCTGCTCAGGCGCTCCGATACCGGCCCGGAACCGGTCCTGGCGTTCGCAGACCTGACGCTCGACCGCCGCAGCCGGGAGGTGCGCAGGGGCGAACGGACGATCGAGCTCTCGCGCACCGAGTTCAACCTGCTCGAACTGTTCATGCTCAACCCCCGCCAGGTTCTGACCCGGACCCAGATCTTCGAAGCCGTCTGGAACTACGATTTCGGTCCGGGCTCCAATTCGCTGGGCGTCTATGTGGGTTATCTGCGTCGCAAGACCGAGGCCGGCGGAGAGCCGCGGCTGCTCCACACGGCGCGCGGCGTAGGCTACGCCCTGAAGGAAGCCTGATGCCCCTTCGGAAGCGGCTGATCCTGCTCAGCGCGGCCGCCTCGGCAGTTGCGGTGCTGGTGGCCACGGTCGGCAGCTACATCGCCGTCAGGAGCGAGCTCCGGGCGGAGGTGGATCGGGCCCTTGCCGCTCAGGCAGGCGGGATCGCCATGTTGAGCGACCCTGGGAAACTCCTGAGGCTGCGGAGGAGCGATCTGCCTCCGGGGGCCGAACCACCGCTTCCTCCGGGGCTCTCGAACGTCAAGGTCCAGAGGGTTTTTCCCGACGGCACCTCTCAGGCCACGCCCGGGGAAACGGATCGGCTTCCGGTTGCGCCGGTCGATCTGGCGATCGCCGAATCGGGGACCGGCGAGTCCCTTCGGGATTCCGACGTCGACGGCGAGAGGTACCGCGTCCTTACGACCCCGTTTCCCGGAAACGGAGCGCTGCAGATCGCCCGGTCCCTCAGCGGAGTTGACGACGTTCTGAACGGTCTGAGGCTGGTGCTGTCCCTCGTCCTGGCCGGTACCGTGATTCTGGCGGCCGGACTCTCCTGGTTCTTCTCGAGGCGCGTGATGGCACCGATCGCCCGTCTGACCAGAGCGGCTGAGCACGTCAGCGAGACCAAGGACCTGAGCAGGCGCATACCACCGTCCGGCGAAGACGAGGTGGGCAGGCTGGCATCGCGTTTCAACCAGATGCTCGACACCATCGAGGACTCCCAGGACGAGCTCACGGCTTCGGTAGACGCCCAGCGGCGGCTGGTCGCCGATGCCTCGCACGAACTGAGGACTCCGGTTGCGAGCCTGCGCACCGATATCGAGTCGCTCCTCCGGCACCCCGAGGTGCAACCCGCCGAGCGGGAGTCGATGCTCGAATCGGCCGACGTGAGGCTGGCTGAGCTGACCGACCTGATCGCCGACATCATCGAGCTCGCACGCGGAGAGCAACAGGAAGGGGAGGTCGAAGAGATCCGGTTCGACCAGCTGGTCGCCGAGTCGGTCGAATGGGCGGGGACCGTGTTTTCCGGGCGGGAGTTCGAGGTCGATCTCGAGCCGACGGTCATTGCCGGACGCCGCGACCGTATCGCCCGGGCGGTTGGCAATCTGCTCACCAATGCGTGCAAGTACAGCCTCGACGACCAGCCGATAGTCGTATCGCTCCATTCCGGGGTGCTGACAGTCCGGGACTTCGGGCCGGGCATACCCGAGGACGAAATCCCGTTCGTGTTCAATCGCTTCTTCCGGGGGCGTAACACGAGGGAATACGCAGGCTCCGGGCTGGGCCTGGCGATCGTCAGGCAGGTTGCGCAGTCAGGGGGTGGGGAGGCATGGGCAGAGGCTCACCTCGACCGGGGCGCAGCGATCAGCTTCAGGCCCGTGCCGGGTCGGCGAAAGACCGGGATCGCCGACGCATAGACCCGGTTCTTCGCTGATTCTTCGGTTGCGCTTCCGGTTTTCTTATCCGGGGCTGGTTTCTTGGTCGGTGACGTCGAACGGACGTTGCAACTTCGACCACGAACAGCCAGAGAGGCACAGTACGAATGCTCTATATCCGCTACATCGTCTCCGAGTTGAGGCGAAGGAAGGCCCGGACGATCCTCACCTCGCTCGGCCTCGCCGTGGGAGTCGGTCTGGTAGTCACCGTGACCGCGCTCTCGGCCGGCCTCGACGATGCCCAGACCGAGGTCCTTGAACCGCTGACCGGTGTCGGTACCGATATGTCGGTCTCGCGGCCGATCGTGGCTTCACAACCGGGAAGCGACGAGGAACAGGAATTCTCAGCCGGACCGGGAGCGAATCTCTCGACAGCCGAGCAGGAGCAACTCCGGCGTGAGAACGGAATCCTGAACCTCGATTTCTCCGAGTTCGGCGATCCGGGTGACGAGTTCACCACCAACCAGTTCCTCAGTACCGAGCTCAGCTTTCCCGAAACTGAAGCGGCCGATATCGCCGAGCTTGACGGGGTGGATCAGGTCGGCGGGGCGCTCACGCTCGATCAGCTGACGATCTCGGGCACCGTTCCCGCCGAGGGTGTGCAACCCGGCTTGCCCGGAGTCGTATCGCCGATGTCGGGCGGTGGCGGGTCGCCGGGCACCGGCTTCGAGCAGTCCTCGGTGACGGGTGTTGACGCGAGCCGGCCCGGGGTCGCCAGGCTGACACCCGACCAGGTGATCGAAGGGCGGTACCTGAAGATGTCGAACGGGCGCGAAGCGGTCGTATCCGAGTCGTACGCCAGCAGCAACGGTGTCGGACTCCAGAGCCGGGTGGAGGTCGGCGACGAACGGTTTCGGGTGGTCGGAATCGCCACGTCGCCCCTGGGTGGAGAGGCATCCGACATCTACGTTCCGCTCGATCGCCTTCAGAAGATGTCCGACCGCGAGAACCGGGTCAATGTTCTCCAGGTTCGCGCCGATTCGTCGGGGGACGTCGCGCGGGTGAACGCCGGGATCGAGGCGATCTTTCCTGGTTCACAAGTGACGACCGCCCAGGACCTGGCCGATCGCGTCTCAGGTTCGCTGGTCGATGCGGGCAACCTGTCCTCCAAACTCGGAACCGCACTTGCCATCGTCGCCCTGGTCGCTGCTTTCGGCATCGCCTCATTGCTCACACTCTCGAGCGTCAACAAGAGAACGCGGGAGCTGGGGACGCTCAAGGCGCTCGGCTGGCCACGTTGGCTGGTTGTCAGACAGGTCTCCGGAGAGTCGCTCGCCCAGGGCGCGCTCGGCGGATTGCTGGGTGCGTTGACGGGCATTCTCGGCGCAGCAACCATCGGGGCGCTCGGCCTCAGTCTCGAGGCCGGTGTCGCGTCGTCCGGCCCCGGGCCCGGCGGGCCCTTCGGCCATGGTGCGGTCGAACCCGGATCGAGCACAGTGAACCTCGAGGCGCCCGTAGATCTCGACCTGCTTCTGATCGCGGTCGGCCTGGCACTGCTCGGCGGGCTCATCGCCGGCACGGTCGGAGGCCTGAGAGCGGCGAGATTGAGACCCGCCGAGGCACTGAGGAGTGTCGAATGAGATTTTCACAACTGATTTCAGGTGACCCGAACCCGAAGGAGCGAGAAGAAATGGCCGGTCCAACCGAGGTGCTCTACAGCCTGTCCGGCGTGTCGAAGCGATACGGCAGCGGCGACATCGCCGTAAATGCGATCGACGGGATCGACCTCGAGATCGGGAGGGGAGAGTTCGTAGTGATCGTCGGACCCTCGGGATCCGGCAAGTCGACCCTGCTCCAGATGCTCGGTGCGCTCGATCGTCAGACAGCCGGCCGGATCGAGTTCGAGGGGCGCGACCTCCAGCAACTGGGAGACCGCGAACTGGCCGACCTGCGCTCGCAGACCCTCGGCTTCGTCTTCCAGCAGTTCAATCTCATCCCGACGCTGACCGCGGAGGAGAACATCGAGATCGCGATGGCACCGCGGCGGCTCGATTCAGCCATGCGCTCCGAACTGGCACGAACGGTTCTCGACCGGGTCGGTCTGCTCGACCGCTCGGACCACTTCCCGGGTCAGCTCTCGGGTGGTGAGCAGCAGCGCGTCGCGATAGCCCGGGCACTGGTCAACCAGCCGGATGTCATCCTGGCGGATGAGCCGACCGGCAACCTCGACTCGAAGACGGGGGAGGCCATCCTCTCGCTGCTTCGCGGACTTTGGGTCGACACGGGGCTGACCGTGGTCTTGATCACCCACGACAACTCGATAGCCGAGCGGGCGCCGCGGGTCATCAGATTTGCCGATGGCAGGATCCAAAGCGACGAAAGTCGTGCCGGCCACCCGGGATCCGGTCTCAAGGTGGGGATTCCGGGTGAGTAGGGCAACGGGTTCCCGGCGTCTTGCCGGCCTGCTTGCGGCCCTGGTCCTCGGGGTCGGTCTCGCGGCGTGTTCGAACGAGGACGATCCCGGTACGTCGGCCGGCGTGGCTCCCGCCGGGGCGGGCCCGGACCTGGCCGGGCGACAGCCTCCGGCAGATTTTCAGGCCTGCATCGCAGAGCAGGGCGTCGAGTTGCCTTCGGCACCGCCCTCGGCGGGCGGTCAGCCGAGCGTCGAAATGATGGAGGCGCTCCAGTCCTGCAGTCAGTACATGCCCTCGGGGATGGGGATGCCCGGGCTGCGGTCCGACGGGGGCGGTTGACCTCCCTCGGCGGCAGGTCGTCCCGCCGGTCAGCCGCCGTTCACGACGTCTCCGGGAAGGACATCTGGCGCGCGGGCAGCGATTTCACCGAGGCCCAGGCGGCTCGGCCCAGAGGTTCGGCGTACTCGCTCGGGTCACGCTTCAGGCGCCCGGTCAGCCAGAGTCTGGCGATCTCCTGGGTCGGGGCGAAAACCACCGCGTGGAGAAGGTTGAACGAGACCGGTTCGATCCGGCCGGCGGCGGCCTGGGTATCGATCCAGGACTTCATCTCCGAGAACCACTCACGGTTGCTTGCCGCGAGCCGTTCGCCCAGCGGTCCGGCGGCGACGGCATTGCGTTCGCGGCCGACCATGATCGCCCGTTCCCGGTCTTCCTCTGTCCACTCGAGGTGAAGCCTGACCAGCGCCATCACGACGGCCTCGGGGTCGTCCGCGCGATCTCTCAGAACCATCACGGTCCGGCGCTGGTGGGCCTCGAGCGCGGCCACGACCTGCTCGCCGATGTCGTCCGGCCCCGTTTTGTGCCGGTCCGCGTTCAAATCCCGGCGACTCCTGAGACTTCGAGCTTGCCACGCTCCTGGAGCATCTGTCGCACGTGCGACTCGTCCAGGTCTGCCGGGTCCGTCGTATCGATGAAGTCGCGCAGTACGTTGACGAAGCGGTCCGGGTCGCTGTTGAACGGGAAATGCCCCGCATCGGGGAATATCTCGAGCCTGCTGTCGGGCAACATCTCGCTGGCGAGATGTGCGTGCTCGACCGGGATGATGCGGTCGTTTTCGCCCCAGATAACAAGCGATGGCATGTCGCCTGCCAGATACAGCCGGTCCGCTGCGCTGACCCGCTGGCCGTTCAGGTCGATCACCGAGCGCACCGTGTGAAGGAAGGCCCGGCGAGCGTCCGCTTCGGTGAGCGAGGCGAACCCTTCTCCGACGCCTTCGACATCGGCGTTGGGCTGCAGCCCGACCCGGGCCAGCAGGCCCCGCAACTTCACCACGCCGTCGTGAATGGTCGGGCTGAACATGAACGGCAGCACGAGTTCGGCACCGGGCAGAGCCGCCGCCCTCAGCAGGGGGTTGACCTCCTGACCGATGCCGCCGGAGTCGACTAGAACCAGGCGGCCCATACGCTCGGGGAACTGATATGCGAACTGCATCGCGATGCCGCCTCCGAGCGAGTGTCCGACCACGGTGGATCGGGGCATCTCCAGGGCGACCATCAGGTCTCTGATGCCGCTCGCATAGGCGCCCAGCGAGTAGTCGCCCTGTGGTTT
Source organism: Solirubrobacterales bacterium (assembly GCA_030835185.1). Taxonomy (GTDB): domain Bacteria; phylum Actinomycetota; class Thermoleophilia; order Solirubrobacterales; family 70-9; genus 67-14. Next base: position 7,980 of record JAUQWL010000125.1, read on the forward strand.
GGCGGAGCGGCCATGCCCGAGCAGGTCCGGAGCGATCACCGTGTGGGTTTCGGCCAGCCGCGGCATCACCCGTTTCCAGGTTCGGGAACTGGAAGTGATGCCGTGAATCAACAGGATCGGCGGACCTTCGCCCATCATGTGGAAGGTCACCGGCTGGCCGTGGATCTCAATCGTCCGGGGAGGAGTCACTCCCACAGTGTCGCAGTGCAGCGCCGTGTCGAGTGTGTGTTCGCTCCGATGCCACGTGTCGATGAACGAGCGGTCCGCCGGGGAGAGCGGTGCATTGGAGGATGAGCCGACCGGGGCGAGCGGGTCGCCCTCCACGCTTGTGGCGCCGGGCCACCGTCAGTTGGTGGGCTTCGTCACCGGTGGGGTTACCGGTTCACGGTGTTCTTCGGGGTCCCGCCGGCGCACCGGCAGATCGTGGCCGGTTGGGTCTGTCCGGCAGATCGGGATAGGCTGCCCTTCGAGATGCACGCCTACGGAACATTGGATGGACGACGAACCCGGCTCTAGTCCCAGGCGCACCCTGACATCGGTTCGGGGGGCGCGCTCCTGATGGTGGAGTTCCTGCTCCTGCTCGTCTCCGTGGTGATGATCCTGGCTGGCGGCGGATTCGTCGCGGCCGAATTCTCCTTCGTAACCGTAGATCGCTCGACCGTCAACCGCGAAGCCGAGGCCGGTGACAAGCGGGCGATCGGAGTGCGGTCCGCTCTGCGCAGACTGTCGACCCACCTCTCGGCCGCGCAGATCGGGATCACGCTGACGAACCTGGTGATCGGGTTTCTCGCTGAACCGGCGTTATCGGCACTGCTCGAGACACCGCTGGAGGCCGTCGGCGTATCCGAGAACGCCGTTTCCGGAGTCGCCCTGATCGTCGGCTTCATTCTCGCCAACGCTTTCACCATGGTTTTCAGCGAACTGGTTCCCAAGAACCTCGCGATAACCCATCCGCTGGAAACCGCCAAGGCCATACAGGGTTTCCAGCGGAGCTTCACGGTCGCGCTCGGCCCGGTGATCGTCTGGACCAACGGCCTCGCCAACGCGATCCTGAGGTGGATCGGTATCGAGCCGCAGGAAGAACTCGCCTCGGCCCGGTCGCCTGACGAGCTGGGATCGCTCGTCAGGCGCTCGGCCGAACAGGGAACCCTGGAGTTGAAGACCGCCACCCTGCTGGAAAGATCGCTCGACTTCGGCGAGCGCCGCGCCGACGACGCGATGACCCCGCGGGTGCGGGTGACCACCCTCGGTCCGGACGACCCCGTCATGGCGGTCATCGAAGCGGCACGCGAAAGCGGGCGCTCGCGATTCCCCGTGGTAGAGGACGGCTCCGAACAGGTAGAGGGAATCGTGCACGTCAAACATGCCGTCTCGGTGCCGTACGAACGCCGCGGCGAGGTCCTGGTGAAAGAGGTGATGGCCGAGCCGGTCCTCGTTCCGTCCTCGATGGAACTCGATCCGCTGCTGACGGAACTCCGCAAGGTCGGCTTGCAGATCGCAATCGTGGTCGACGAGTTCGGCAGCTTCGACGGCATCGTCACTCTCGAGGATCTGATCGAGGAGATCGTCGGCGAGGTGCGCGACGAGCACGATCCCCGCGAAGATCCCGTCCGGCCGATAGAGGACGGCGTCTGGGGGCTCTCCGGCCTGCTGCGGCCGGACGAGATCGCCGACCACACCGGCGTACATCTGCCCGAGGACGAGGATTACGAAACCGTTGCAGGCCTGATCGCCTTCCAGCTCGGGGAAGTACCCGAGCAGGGGGACAGAGTCGAGGTCCGGGCCCTGAACGATGAGGGAGTCAAGCTGGTCGCCGGCCTCACCGTTCTGACGATGGATGAGCTCAGAGTGGATCGCGTCCGGCTCGAAGTCGAACCCGTGGAGGCCGGCGACGAGGACGGTGAGGAGTCGTGAGCACCGGGCTCGCAGTAGCGATTTCGGCGGGTCTGCTGGTGGCCAACGCCTTCTTCGTCGGCGCCGAGTTCGCGCTGATCTCGGCCCGCCGTTCGGTGATCGAACCCAAAGCGGAAGAAGGCGGGATGGTCGCCCGGGTCACGCTGCGCTCGATGGAGAACGTTTCGCTGATGCTGGCCGGATCCCAGCTGGGGATAACCCTCTGCACCCTGGGCCTCGGTGCGATGGCGGAACCGGCCATCGCACATCTGATCGCTGGCCCGCTGGAGTCGATCGGCGTTCCGGGGACCCTGGTCCATCCGGTCGCGCTGATCCTCGCGCTCTTCCTGGTCGCTTCGCTGCACGTCGTTCTCGGCGAAATGGTCCCGAAGAACATCGCCCTGGCCCGGCCGGATCGCTCGGCCCTCGCTCTCGTGCCGCCCCTCAGGCTGGTCGTATTCCTGCTCTATCCGGCTATCGCTTCGCTCAACTGGGTCGCCAATGCGATCCTGCGCCTGCTCGGAGTGGAGCCCCGGAGCGAAGTAGCCAGTGCCTTCACGCGGGACGAAGTCGCCGGGCTGGTCGAGGAGTCGCGCCGCGAAGGCTTCCTCGACTCTCACGAGAGCAACCTGCTGACCGGTGCGCTCGGTTTCGAAGAACGGACCGCCCGCTCGGTGCTCATCCCCATGGACTCGATCGAGACTGTGCCGGTGACGGTCACTCCGGCCGAGGTCGAGGCGATCGCCGCGAAGACCGGTTTCTCCCGTTTCCCTGTCTCGCGCGACGGCGATCTGATCGGCTACCTGCACCTGAAGGACGCACTCGAGTTCAAGGACCGCCACCGCAACCGGCCGATCGCCGAGTCCTGGGTTCGTCCACTCCCCACCGTCGGGGGGGGAGACCTGCTGCGTTCTGTGCTCGAAACGATGCAGGGTTCGGGTGCGCACCTCGCCAGGGTCTGCGATCCGGTGAGCGGCACGGTCGGAGTGGTCGCACTCGAAGATGTTCTCGAGGAATTGATCGGCGAAGTGCGCGATGCTACCCGGAGAAAGGCCGTCTGAGGCGGTCAGCGGTCGAAGAGAGGTAATCGCATGAGTCCAGAGCAGGAAACGATCGAAGATCTCTACGGTTCGTTCGCGCGGGGCGACGCCGACGGGATGGAGCGCTGCTATCACCCCGACGTGTGCTTCTCGGATCCGGTCTTCACCGACCTCCGGGGGGCCGACGTGATGCGCATGTGGCGCATGCTGATGACCCGCTCCGACGACCTTGAAATCACCCTCGGCGAGCATTCGGCTGACGGTTCCCGGGGAACGGCGCATTGGACGGCGCGCTACACGTTCTCCCGCACCGGTCGCCATGTGGTGAACGAGATCGACGCCACGTTCCGCTTCGCCGACGGTCTGATCATCGGGCACGAAGACTCCTTCGACTTCTGGAAATGGTCGAGGATGGCCCTCGGTGCCCCCGGCGTTTTCCTCGGCTGGAGCCCGATGCTGAAGAAGAAGGTCCGCACCCAGTCGGCGCTCATGCTCGCCGCCGAAGACTGACCGCCGGGGTGACGGGTGCCACCAGGGCCAAGAGCGAAACCGCCAGGGCGGCGGTCAAGGTGAAGGTGAGGTAACCCGGGCTGTTTGGAAGCCGGTGGGCAGGGGTAGTGACGCGCCATGCCTTTATCTCTGCTGTTGATCCTGATCGGAGCCATCCTGATTGTGGTCGGCGTGCTGCCGACGGTCGGCTACGTTCTCATCGTGATCGGGCTGATCGTCCTGGTCTGGTCTCTGATTACGGGACGAGGGCGTTAGCTTCGCCGGCCCGGGTTTGGCGGCGGCACCTGGTCGAGGGGCGGGCGGTTGCCGAAAACGGCCGAGCCGATCCGGACGATGGTGGCGCCCTCTTCGATCGCGACCTCGAGATCGCCGCTCATACCCATCGAAAGCTCGTTCATCTCTACCCCGTCCAGGTTCATCTCGCGGACCTGATCGCCCAGTTCGCGAAGTAGACGCAGGCTCGGCCGGGCCAGTTCGAGATCCTCGGTGAACAGCCCGATCGTCATCAGGCCGCGGATCCGGAGCGCGTCCATCCGGCTGACTTCCCTGACAAAGCCTTCGAGCTCCTCCGGGTCGAGGCCGAACTTCGACTGCTCGCGAGTCGTGTTGACCTGAAGAAGCACCTCGCGCGTTTCATCTTCCCTCTCCAGTCTGTTCTGAAGCTTCTTTGCCAGCGAAAGCCGGTCGAGCGACTGGATGCAGGAGACGTAGGGCACCAGGGCGTTGATCTTGTTCGACTGGAGGTGGCCGATGAAGTGGCGCTCGTAGTCCAGATCGCTGAGGGCTTCGAACTTGGGTCGCACCTCCTGGACCCGGTTTTCAGCGACCAGCCGGGCACCGGCCTCGATCGCGACCCTCACACGCCCGGGTTCGACTGTCTTGGTTGCCAACAGGAGCCGGACCTCCGAAGGGGGGCGGCCGGCCTGTTCGCAGGCGGCCTCGATGCGGGTTTCGACCGCGGCCAGGTTGGCCCGGATCGCCTCTGCATCCTCGGGAGAGACCTCGGGCCCGATGCCGGCCGCCGCCCCGTTGCCGCTTCCGGCGCTCATGATCCAGCCTCCCGCATCTCCGAGAAGACTGCGGTGGCCCGGCCGGGTTCGGCGTCGCGCCGCTCGTCTGCGATCACGTGCGAGACCGCGTTGATCAACGCCAGGTGGGTGAACGCCTGAGGGAAGTTGCCGAGCTGGCGGTTGCTCTCGGCGTCCAGTTCCTCCGCGAACAGGTCGAGCGCGCCGGCCGAGCCGAGCAGCCGTTCGCAGAACCGGCGGGCTGCTTCGGCCTCGCCGATCTCCGACAGCGCCGAAACCATCCAGAACGAGCAGATAAGGAATGATCCTTCGCGGCCGTGCAGGCCGTCGTCGGTTTCTTCGGTGACGTAGCGGAGGATCATGCCGCGGTCGTCGAGGCCCTCGCGCACGGCCAGCACCGTCTTGCGGATCCGCTCGTCGTCGTGCGGCAGGAACCGGACCAGCGGCATCAGCAGGACCGAGGCGTCGAGTGCGTCGGTTTCGTAGTGCTGGCGGAATACCCCGTCGCGGCAGCCCTTCTCGATGATCTCGGCCTTGATCTCGTCTGCTGTCTCGCGAAGTCCGGCCGCCACCTTGGGGTTTCCATACTGGTCGGCGAGCCTCGCCCCGCGGTCGACCGCGACCCAGATCATCAGCTTCGAGGAGACGTAATGCCGCGGTTCGCCACGCGCCTCCCAGATCCCCTGATCGGGCTTGGGCCACGCCTCGATCGCCTCCTCGACCAGCTTCAGCACCAGCACCCGGCTCTCCTCGGAATCGCTTTCCCTGTGGAGCGTCAACCGGTTCACGTAGATCGCGTCCATCAAGGCGCCCCACACGTCGTTCTGGCGCTGGTCGTAGGCGCCGTTGCCGATCCGGACCGGACGGGCCCCGTCGTAGCCGGACAGGTGGTCGAGCGTGCTTTCGGTCAGATCGTGTTCCCCGTCGATGCCGTACATGATCTGGAGGTCGCCGTCGGACTCCATCGCCCGGGCCCGGACGAACTTGAGGAAGGCCTTCGCTTCATCGTCGAAGCCCAGCGAGTGAAGCGACCACAGGGCGAAGGTCGAGTCACGGATCCAGCTGTACCGGTAGTCCCAGTTGCGCTCCCCGCCGGGAGTCTCGGGCAGCGAGGTCGTGGCCGCCGCAAGCAGCGCGCCTGACGGCGCGTAGGTAAGACCTTTCAGGACCAGGGCCGAGCGTTGCAGGTGAATCCGCCACGGATGATCGGGGAACGAACCCTGGGCCAGCCACTGCCGCCAGAACTGGACCGTCTGGTCGAGCCGTTCGACAGCTTCCGGACCGCTGCGGGTCGGCGAATCCATTCCGGGGCCCCACCCCAAGGAAACGAAGGCGCTCTCGCCTTCCTTGATGTGGAGCGTTCCTTCGGCGCTGCCCTGCTCAAGAGTCAGATCCAGGTCGGTTGTCAGGAAAATCCTGCTGCCGTCTTCGGCATCGGCGACCGCTTCGCCGATGCCCACCGACGACCAGAGGGCGGGGCTGGAGCCGTACTCGAACCGGGGCAGGCAGCTCACCTCGATCTCGGCTTCGCCCTCGACGCAGGTGGCTACGCGGACCAGCGAGCAGTCGGGCTCGTGGACGGGGCGGGATTTACCATCCTCGTCGCGTTCGTCCCAATCGGCGATCGTCAGGCCGTCGCGTACGACCACCCAGCCGGTTTCAGTCGACCAGGTCGTCTCGATGACCAGCGTCCCCGGCTCGTAGCGCCGGCTCAGAGGCACGGCCACGCCCTTCGGACCGAAGCGGAACTTGCCGGCGGTGCGGTCCAGCAGCGCCCCGAACACGCTTGGCGAATCGAATCGCGGCAGGCAGAGCCATTCGACTGCTCCGTCCGGGGCGACCAGCGCCGAGGTATGGCAGTCCGACAGGAAGCCGTAGCTGCCGATCGGAGGAAAGTGGCTCCGGATCAGATCTTGCCCTCTGCTTCGTACTCGCGCAGGAAGCCCTCGAACAGGCGGCGGTGCCTCTGCTCGTCGGCGAGGATCGCGATCACCATGTCATCGGTGACGGGATCGACGTCGGCGACTGGCTCATAGCCGTTTCGACCTCCATCCAGTAGGCCTTGGTCAGCAGCGCGACGATCTCATCACGCTTTTCCGGGTTTTCGCGGTCGAGGATCCCTTTGCCGCGGCTCATCTCTGCTCCTTGGTCTTTGGCTGGACTGTTTACTGTCGGCGGTAGGTAACCGCCTGTCCGCCTGGTCAAACAAACCTAGCACCGGGGCGGCCTGCTTCCGGGCTGACCGGCGACATCGCGTCGGTAACCTCTGAATGCCGTGTCACCAGACTTTTTCACGTCATTTGCGTTCCTCAGCCCGACCGTGGTCGCACTCCTCGAGCTGATCCCGATCACGTTCGCGGTCGTCCTCTACTGGAACCGCGCCATGAAGCTCTCCTGGGCCGGCCGGCCGGTGCCGGCATGGCGTCAGGCTTCTTTCGGAGTCGGGCTCTTTCTCGCCTCGTTCGTCCTGTTCAGCCCGTGGGGTTACCTGGCCGAGGAACTGGTCATCGCCCACATGGTCGAGCACCTGGTCATCGGAGACA
>JAUQWL010000126.1 GCA_030835185.1 Solirubrobacterales bacterium
CAAGTATTTCGTCATCTCGAGACGTTGGTTCTTGCTCAGTCCGCCCGAGGCGGGCAGGCCCGATGCGGCAGCCGTGGCGAGTACCGGACCGTCGCCGGTAATTTTGAGGCGCCTCCCACTCGTCGTCTCCCAGATAGTGCCGTTCGACGGCCGGGGGACGACCTTTATCTCGACAGCCCCGGTAAGCACCTCATCGCCGCCCGTCGGCTGAACGACGCAGATCGTCACCTTGCCCGCTCCCTTGAAAGGGTCGAGCGCTACCTGGACACGCCCGTTTGTCGTTTTCTTCGGTGGTGGCCGGAGATGGGAGACCTGGTCGGAGTCGGTATAGACCGTCGCCTCCGGGAAGTGGATGGCACGGTCCAGAACAGTCAGCTCGACGAACGACCGGAAACCGGCCGGCAAGGTCCAGCCGCCAGAGCCGCTGGCCCTGAGTCCGAGGGCGCGCCGGTCGGGCGTATAGCCGTCGGCGACGGCCAAGCGAAGGTCGCCGGGAACGGGGCAGTCCAACTCGACGTTCAGCTCGCCCTTCTTTTTTTTCTTCTTGCTCGTCCGCTGCGCCTCAAGCTCGATCCGGGCTTCGTCGGCCGCCTTCTTGAGCTTTATGTCGTAGTCGACCTTGCAGCGACTGACCGTTTTGGCCAGCGCGAGGCCTACTTCGGCGTCGAGAGCCGCCCTCGGGAGCTCGCGCAGATCGCCACGAAGGCTCTTCAGATCGCAGTCGCGCAGGAAGTCGCGCTCGGCCAGGCAGGTTGTCAGCTTGACCTCGACCGGATCGCGGGCATTGTTGGGCAGGGAGGCTCCGGTCCGCGGGGCCTGCTTGACGATCTCGAGATCGGAACCCGCCTTGCAGCCCCGGCGGAAATCGAGATCGATCTCCACGTTGGGGATAGCGCGCACCACCTGGTTGCGCGCAGATACGAACGCCTTTCCAGTCACCCGGGGCATGCGTGAGACGGCCGCGGTCTCCGTGGGCGGACCGAGTACGGGGCCGGAGGGAGTCTTCGAATCGTCGACGGTCTCGCACCCACCGGGGGCGGGGTCGGCGAGATCCACGTAGGCTACATCGGCCGCCCCTGCCGGGGGCGGGTCGGAAGGCGAGTCGCAATACACATATACATCGGCGATTCCATCGACCGCGTCGATCACGTCGTCGCCGCGGTTGCCTTCCAGACGGTCCGCGCCACCGCCACCGCTGATCGTGTCGTCGCCGTCGGACCCGTTGATCTGCTCGGGGTCGCCGCCACCGCTGATCGTGTCGTCGAAGGCAGTTCCGCGCAGTCCCTCGAACCCTGCAAGGACGTTGTCGCCCTCTCCCTCGGCACCGTCGTTGGGTAACCCGTCGAGCGATATCTTCACGCCGACGGTCTGGGGCCCGTAGTTCAGGTAGTCCGTACCCGAGACACCGGTGTCGCGATAGGTGTCGGGACCGTCGTCGGCGGTCGGCACAACGTAGCTGTCGTAGCCGTTATCGATGAGATCGTTGCCGTCGCGTCCGTCGAGGTCGTCGGCGCCCGGACCCCCGCCGAGGCGATCATTGCCGGCTCCGCCCAGAAGCACGTCACCACCCCCGTAGCCGTAGAGTTCGACGCGGAACCCCACGCTGTCCTGAACGTCGACGCTCTCCGCATTGTCACTACCGTAGTAGTAGAGGATCGGCGAACTGCCGACGCCGGAGCATTCGACGGTATCGGGCGCAGGCTCCGTGCAATTCGTACCAGCCGTGAGGTCATCGTCGAGACTGAACTCGACGATGCGAACGGTTCCTGTGGCCGGCGAGCTGATCTCGAGATCGGCGCCGTCCACACCGTCGGAAATGATCGAGATGCTGCCGCTGTCGAACCCGGCGCTGGTCGCCTGTGCCAGAGACGGCAGCGCCAACAGGCCGATGATGGTCGCCAAAACGATTCGAAGGCCGGGAGTTCCGATGAACACCCGGTCCGTCAAGCTCCTCGTCATAAGCTTCTCCCCCAGTACAAGTACACCCCGAGATCCTCAAAGCCGGATCGTCGAGCCAGAACGTACCACGCCCCGGCGTCTACTGCAACGCTTTTTTGGTTCCGAGCCTCTAGCCGGCTTCAGCGGCAGCGAGGATCTTCGAGTAGGCCTCGGCCGGGTCTCCGGCTCCGAAGACTGCCGATCCGGCGACCAGGAGACTGGCGCCGGCGGCGGTCATGCGGCCTGCGGTCTCGGTTCCGATCCCGCCGTCCACCTCGATCAGGGCGTCGCCTGCGACCGGCTTCAGGCGCGAGACCTTGTCGGGGGAGCCTTCGATGAAGGCCTGTCCTCCCCAGCCGGGATTGACGGTCATCGCCAGGATCAGGTCGGCCGAGCCGCGCAGCTCGCTCACCGCCTCGACCGGGGTCCCGGGGTTGATCGCGACGCCGGCCAGGCAGCCCAGCTCGCGGATCGCGCCGAGCGCCCGGTGTACGTGCGGCGTGGCTTCGGCGTGGAACGTGATGCCGTCCGCCCCGGCCTTTGCAAACTCCTCGAACTGGAGGTCGGGCCGGTCGATCATCAGGTGAACGTCCAGCACTCCCCCAGCCTCGTGCACCTGGTCGGCGATCGAGGATGCGACCAGCGGGCCGATCGTGATCGGCGGAACGAAACAACCGTCCATCACGTCGAAGTGGATCACCCTGGCGCCGGCGTCCATCACCTCGGCTACCGCCGGACCGAGCCGGGAGAAATCGGCCGAGAGGATCGACGGGGCGATGTGGATCCCGTCGTAGATCAGTCGTTTTTCGGAAGTGCTCAAATCGGTCTCAGCATGGAGCCGCCGCAGGCCTGGCAGGTCATGTCTTCTGTCGAACTCATCCTGGCGATCGTCTGGTGCTCGCCACAGTCGGGGCACTGGCTGACCAGTTCGTACCGACTGAGGCAGTAGACACAGCGAAACCTACCCGGAAGCTGCGTGGGCCGGAGCCACGGCTCACCACAGCCCGGGCAGGTCAGGCGGGCGACGGGCGGTGGGGATGGCTTTTCCGATTCGTCGGCCATTCAGGGGATTATCCCCTGCCCTCCGGTTGTCACTTTTTTCGCAGCCGGGAGATGAAGAATCCGGTCGTTCTGTCCCGGTCGGGAAGGAGCTGCAGGCAGCGCGGGTCGGCCTGATCGGCGAGATGCGGTGCCAGGGAGCCGAGATCGTCGACCTCGAGTCCCTTGCGCTCGCACAAAGACGCCACCTGATCGGCGTTCTCCCGCTTCGAGATCGTGCAGGTCGAGTAGACGAGAGTTCCCCCGGCACCGAGCGAGTCGACCGCCCCGTCGAGCAGGTCCGCCTGGAGCTGGAGCAGCCGCTCGATCACCGCCGGGCTCTTGCGCCAGCGCGCGTCCGGGCGCGATGCCAGAGCACCGAGATCGGAGCAGGGGGCGTCGACCAGCGCCCGGTCGAAGGTCGAGAGGGTCTCGCCCCGGCGGCCGTCGGTTTCGACCACGAGCACGTTGTGGAAGCCGAGCCGCTGGACCTGATCCGCAACCTGTTCGGCCCGGTCGACGCTGATCTCGACTGCGACCATGTTGCCCTGCCGGCCGACCCTGGAGGCGATCTGCCCGGTCTTGATCCCCGGTCCGGAGCAGAGGTCCAGCACCCGTTCGCCGTCCTGCGGATCCAGCACCTCGACCACCGCCGCGGAACCCCGGGACTGCATCACCAGCAGCCCTTCGTCGGCGGCGGCTTCAGCCGCGGCGAGGTTGCCGCGGGCGATCACCAGTTCGGGCGGGGCCATCGGCCACTCACCCTCCGCCGGTGACAACTCCAGGTCTTCCGCCGCGAGGCGCTCGATCGCCTGCTCGGGGCTGACCCGGTCCGGGTTGACCCGGAAGGCCCTCTCGGTGGGACGGTTTGCGGCGGCGAGCAGGGAGCGGGCCCGCTCTGCGCCCAGCTCCTGCCACCACATGTTCGCCAGCCAGAGCGGCACCGAGTGGGCGAATGCCGCCGCCTTCGGATTCGAGTCGTCGGACAATCGCATGCGAAGCGGGTCCCGCTCGCGCAGCGCCCGCCTCAGCATCGCGTTGACGAAACCGGCCGCATGGCCGGCTCCCGCACCCCGGGTCAGGCGGACCGCCTGGTCGACGGCGGCATGGTCGGCCGTTCCGTCGCTGAAGAGCAGCTCGAACAGGCCGAGCCTCAGCGCCGCCATTGCCTCGGGGTCGGGCCTGTCCCCCGGCCGTCTGGAGTAGCCGCCGACGATCGCATCGCTGGTACCGCGACGCTGAACCGATCCGTAGGCCAGGTGCTGAGCCGCCGCCCGTCTGCGACCGGAGAGCCCGCGGGTCGCGACTTCGTCCCTGAAGGCGAGCTCGGTGTACTCGTCCTTCTCGAATGTGCGGCGGAGTACCGCGAACGCAGCTTCCCGCTCGGGGGTCACGTCGCTCAAGCGGCAGCCACGGGCGTACCCCGCCCGCGAAGGTAAGAGGCGGCGTCCATCGCCTTGCCTCCGGCGGGCTGGACGGTGAGCAGCTCGAGGGCGCCGTCGGCACATCCGAAGAAGAGCCGGCTCCCTTCTGCGATGAACGCCCCGGAAGCGACGTCCGGCGGCGGGTCCCCGCCGGCCGGACGTGCTGAGCGCACGGCCAGCCTTTCCCCGCCCTCGAGCTCGATGTAGGCGCCTACATGCGGGGTCAGTGCACGAATCAGGTTGTTTGCCGAGCGGACGGTCATCGCGGGGTCGATCCGGCGTTCGGCGGCCTCGATCTTCTCGGCGTAGGTCAGTCCTTCCTCGGTCTGCCCGGTCCACTGGATCCTGTCCTCCGCCGCCAGAGTCAGTGCCCGGACGAGGAGTTCGCCGCCGAGCTCGGCCAGCCGGCGAGAGAGCCCTTCGAAGTCTTCGTCGACCGGGACCGGGACGGCCTGACGAAGTGCCACCGGTCCGGCGTCCAGTTCTGCGACCAGCCGCATCACGCAGACGCCGGTTTCCTGATCCCCCGCCATGATCGCCCGTTCGATCGGTGCGGCCCCGCGCCACCGGGGCAGCAGTGACGGGTGGACGTTGAGCATCGGCAACTCGCTCAGTAGTGGTTCCCTGATGATCTGGCCGAAAGCGCAGATCGAGCCCCAATCGCCCCCTGCGGCGAGAATGCGCCCGCGGTCGGCCTCGTCGTTCACGTTGCCGCTCTTGAGCAGCTCGATGCCGAGCTCGTCTGCGGCGTCGGCCACCGGCGTCGGTTGCAGCCTGCGGCCGCGGCCGCGTTTGCGGTCGGGCAGGGTCACCACAAGGCTCGGGCGGTGTTCGGACACCGCCAGAGTCCGCAGGACGGCAGCGGCGAAGTCCGACGTTCCGAGAAAGGCTCCCTGACTCATCCCGGGTCGCCGCTATTCGTCTTCGACGGGCGGTGTGTAGCTCTCGCCGCCACGGAGCGCCTTCAGCGCGCCGCGGCGCTGCGAGCGCTCGGTGCGATCGAGGATCAGCACACCGTTGAGGTGATCGATCTCGTGCTGGAGGACGCGGGCTTCGTGACCGGAGGCTTCGATCAGGACGGGTTCGCCGGTTCTGTCCCGGCCGCTGACCCGGGCGAACAACGGCCGCTCGACCTCCACCACGACCCTGGGAATGCTGAGACAGCCTTCGACCATCGACTCGGTCTCCTCCGAAAGCCACTCGATCTCGGGATTGACCAGAGCCTGTGGGATCGCATCGGCGTTGGTCTGGAAAACGAGCAGCCGGCGGAGCTTGCCGACCTGGTTGGCCGCCAGCCCGACGCCGAGGCTCTCCTGCATGAGCACGATCATCCGGTCAATCTCGTCCGAGAGGGCCTGATCGAACCCGGCCACGTCAGAGGCACGGCTCTTCAACACCGGATTGCCGTACTGGACGATCTGGGCCAGCGCAGCCTCACGCTTCCTGAGCGTTTCCTGGTCGAAACCGGGGACTTCGCTTTCCCCGGTGACGTCTCCCCCTTCTTCGATCGGCCCTTCGGCAAGCGTGGCACCCGCCGGGTTTTCAGCTTCATCCTCCGCTCGCGGGTCGTCCTCGAGCGTGGCTGTCTTGCTTGCTTCTTTGTAGTCCTGACTCATCGCGGTCGAGTCTACCTCCAGGCAAGGTCCGCCCCGCCTACTGCGGATCGACGTCCACGCTGAGCACGATGCCCCGGAAGACATGGTCGGCGAGCATCGCCTCGACCTCCTCGTGGACGGCGCCCACCGTCTGTGCGCGCGCCCCGGTCTTGATCAGCAGACGGCGCCGGAAGCGGTTTCGAGCCCGGAACATCGGAGCGGGACCGAGCAACGAGGTTCCGTCCGGGAGCACCGCGCCGAGGCGTTCGGCTACTTCGGCCGAGGCGCGCTCGAGCGCCGTTTCGTCCTCGGCAGCCAGCATGATCCGGATCAGGCTGGAGTACGGCGGGTAGTCGAGTTCCCGACGCCGCCCGAGTTCGTCGGCGAGGAAGCCCGGTGAGTCGTGGCCTGCAGCCGAGCGGATGCTGGGCGCACCCGGGGCGAGGGTCTGGACGATCACCCGTCCGCCGGCTTCGCCGCGGCCGCTGCGACCGGCCAGCTGGGTGACCAGTGAAAAGGTGCGCTCCTCGGCGCGGAAATCCGGAAACCTGAGGGTCGCGTCGGCGTCGAGGATCACGCTGAGGGTCACCTCGGGG
>JAUQWL010000127.1 GCA_030835185.1 Solirubrobacterales bacterium
GGGAGGTCCACCTGAGGATCTCGGCCCCGCCGATCCGTTTCGGCTGCAACTACGGCGTCGACATGTCGGCCCGCGAGGAGATGGTCGCCCACAACCGCACCGTCGATGAAATCGCCAGGGAAGTCGGTGCCGACTCGCTGGCGTATCTGTCGATGGAGGGGGTCTACGAAGCTGTCGGGACGCCGGCCTCGGTCCACTGCGACGCCTGTTTCACCGGCAACTACCCGCTCGGCGACGACCCTGACGAGGCCGACGACAAGTTCGCCCTGGAGGAGATTGCCGTCCTCCCCGTCGGTCGCTGACCGCGATCCGGCCGGCCGGCCGCGAAGCGGTGCGCCTCTTCACCTCTGTTTCAACCCGATCCGCCCGCTTGCCCGGCGACCGGTCTAGGCTGCCAGGGGACCTGGATTTGACACTACCGAGGAGTTTCGAAGATGAATGTGACCGGAGTTGATTTCACGATCGTGCCGATAACCGACTTCGAAAGGTCGAAGAAGTTCTATGGCGATGTACTCAACCTCGAAGAATCGAAGCAGTGGGGCGAGATGCCGGCCCAGGAGTTCGAGACCGGCAACCTGACCATCGCGATCATGCAGCCGGAGGCGTTCGGGCAGAAGTTCTCTCCGAATGTCTTCCCGATTGCGCTTCATGTTGACGATGTCGCCGCCGCAAGGACCGAACTCGAAGGCAAGGGCGTCGACTTCCCCGCCGATACGATCGACTCCGGGGTCTGCCACATGGCCTTTTTCGGCGACCCCGACGGCAACGGCCTGATGCTCCACAGCCGCTACGCCGACTGAGACCGGCACTGCAGCGAGCCGCCGGGATTCGGCAGGATGCAGGGGTGAGTTCGTCCGATCTCTCCTTTCGCATCGTGGTACTGGCCTCCGGCGGCGGGACGAACCTGCAGGCGATCCTCGACCGACTCCACGGGCACGACGGCGTCGAGGTGGTCGGGGTCGGCTCGGACAGGCCCGGCGCCTTCGCCCTCGAGCGGGCTCGCAAAGCCGGCATCGAGACGGCGACCTTCCCGCAGGAGGACTTCGACGACCGCGAATCCCGGGACACGGCGATGGCCGACTGGATCGATTCGACCGGCGCGGATCTGGTCGTGCTGGCCGGCTACATGCAGCTGGTCTCGCCGGACTTCGTCAACCGTTTTCGCAACCGCATTCTCAACATCCATCCGGCTCTGCTGCCCTCCTTCCCCGGACTCGACGCGATCGGTCAGGCACTCGAACACGGCGTACGGGTCACCGGGGTCACCGTTCACTTCGTCGACGAGGGCACTGACACCGGGCCCGTGATCCTCCAGCGGGCAGTCGAAATCCCGCCTGGAGTCGATCGCAGGCAGCTGGAAGAGGCGATCCATGCGGTCGAGCATGAGATCTACCCGGAGGCGATCGGCATGGTCGCCCGGGGCAGGGTTAGGATCGCCGCGGACAATCCACGGCGGGTGATCGTCGAGTGAAGCAACCGAACTGCAAAGGTGGAGATGGACAACATTGACCCGACCAACGGCCCGATCAAGGTCAGACGTGCCCTGATCTCGGTTTCCGACAAGACCGGCGTGGTCGACTTCGCCAAGGGCCTGGCGCGCGAGGGCGTTGAGATCCTCTCCACCGGAGGCACCGCCGCGGCCCTGCGTGAAGCCGGGCTCGAGATCACCGACGTCTCCGAATTCACCGGACAGCCGGAGATCCTGGACGGACGCGTGAAGACCCTCCATCCACGCCTCCACGCCGCGATCCTCGCCCGCCGTTCGGACCCGGGACACGTCAAGGTCCTGGAATCGGAGGGGATCGCCCCGATCGACTTGGTCTGCGTCAATCTCTATCCGTTCGAGAAGACGATCGCCCGGGAGGGTGTTTCGCCCCGGGAGGCGATCGAGAACATCGACATCGGCGGTCCGACCATGATCCGTGCCTCTGCCAAGAACCACGAAGACGTCGTCATCGTGGTGAAGCCGGAGAGCTATGACGCCGTACTCGCCGAGCTGGACGAATCCGGCGGCGAGGTCTCGGCCTCGACCCGGCACTGGCTGGCCAACGAGGCTTTCGCCCAGACCGCCCGATACGACGCCGCGATCTCGCGCTGGTTCTCGGAGTCGTACGAGGCCTTCCCCGAGCACCGTGTCCTCGCCTTCGAAAAGCAGATGGACCTGGCCTACGGTGAGAACCCCCACCAGCGGGCGGCGCTGTATTACGAAGTAGGCCTCGATTCGAACGTGCTCACCGGCATGTCGAAGCTTCACGGCCGGGCGCTGTCCTTCAACAACGTGCTCGACCTCGACGCCGCGCGCAAACTGCTGGCCGACCTCGAAGGTCCGGCCTGCGTGATCGTCAAGCACAACAACCCCTGCGGGGTGGCACTCGGCGACGACCCGCTCGACGCTTATGAACGGGCGAGGGACTCTGACCCGATTTCCGCCTTCGGTGGTGTGATCGCGCTCAACCGGCCGATCGATCTTGCGCTGGCCGAATCACTTCACAAGAACTTCGTCGAGGTGCTGATCGCACCCGGCTACGAGCCGGAAGCGCTCGACGTCCTGCAGAAGAAAGAGGCGATCCGGATCTTCTGCGATGAGGCGCCCCGCTACCCGGATCCGCGCGAAAAGGACATCAAGCGCGTCCGCGGCGGCATCCTCGTACAGGACCGCGACGGCGAGCCCGAACAACGTCAGATGATGGAAACCGTGACCAGCAACAGTCCCTCCGAGGACGCCTGGACCGACCTGCTCTTCGCCTGGACCGTCTGCCGTCATGTGCGCTCGAACGCGATAGTCCTGGCCAAGGACGGAGTCACGCTCGGTATCGGCGCGGGCCAGATGAGCCGGGTCGACTCGGTCCGCCTGGCGATCGAGAAATGCCGCGAGGCCCACGGTGACGAGGCCGACGACCGCCTCACCGGCTGCGCGCTCGCCTCGGATGCCTTCTTCCCCTTCGCCGACGGTCCGTCAGCCGCGATCGAAGCCGGTGCGACCTCGGTGATCCAGCCCGGCGGATCGAAGCGGGACGGCGAGGTGATCGAGGCCTGTGACGAGAGCGGGACCGCCATGGTCTTCACCCGCCACCGCCACTTCCGCCACTGACCCAACCACACGAGGTTCGCAGCGGTAGCGGTCATGAGACGGCAAGTCACGAGGCTGTGTGGCCACGAGGTGCCCGGCAGGGGTCGCTACGCCTACCCCGCCAACCCGTATAGCGACCCCTGCCGGCCACCTCATTGCCGCGGAGTCGAGCGGTGCCCGTCGGAGGTACCAGCCGGCAGTAGCGGCAGTCCCGGGGCACCACGTGGAGGCGTTACGGCGATGAGGGTGGTCGGGGGAGGGTCGAGTTGGGATGGCTGGGGTAGGCGGGAGACCCTCCCCCGGCCGCCCTCATGACAACTGGCTCAGGCGAGGTGGACCGGCATCGAGTACCACTGGTTGAGGAAGGTCGAGCTGAGGCGCTCGGGTGATCCGTCCGGCTCGATCGTGTCGAAGCGCCTCAGGGTCTCTTCGATCCAGAGCTTCAGCTCGAGCCGGGCCAGACCCGCACCGAGGCAGAAGTGGCGGCCGCCGCCACCGAATCCCTGATGGGGGTTGGGGTCCCGGCGCACGTCGAAACGGTTCGGGTTCTCGAAAACCTTTTCGTCCCTGTTGCCGGAGACGTACCACATGGCGAGCTTGTCGCCGGCCTTGATCTCGGCCCCGGAGAGCTCGACGTCGCAGGTAGCCGTTCGACGCATGTAGGCAAAGGCGGGATTGAAGCGCACGAACTCCTCTACCACCTGTTCGAGCGGCACCGCGCCCGAGCGGACCAGTTCCATTTGCCCGGGGTCGTCCATGAGGTTCTTCATGCCTGAAGTGAAGACCGCCCGGGTCGAATCGTTGCCGGCGACCATCAGTACGAAGAAGAACATCAGGGCTTCATCGTGGCTGAGCCGCTCGCCGTCAACCTCGGCCTCGATGATCTTCGTGGTCAGGTCGTCGGTCGGGTTGGCTTCGCGCGCACGGATGAGGCCGTCAACGTACGGGGCAAACTCCCCGAAAGCGGTCCACAACTCATCCAGGTCGGGAACCAGTCGCGGATCCTCGAAGGCCGAGGTCCGGTTGGTCCAGCTGACCAGTTGCTCGGCGTCCTCGCGCGGCACACCGAGCATGTCGCCGATCACCATCGAAGGGACGAAGACGCCGACGTCGCGGACGAGGTCGAGTCTGCCATCGGGATGCTTCCCGAGCGCGTTGTCGTAGACGAGGTTGATGATCTGACGCATGCGCTCGGTGTGGTCGAGTGCTGTCTTCGGGGTGAAAGCACGCTGGACCAGCGCCTTCAACCGGTCGTGGCGGGGTGGGTCCTGGCAGATCAGCATGTTCGCACCGAGGTCCATCGGGTCCGGAGCGCCGGGCTCTCTGGCGAGGCTGTCGACCACGAGAATGCTGCGCTCCGAGGAGAACGTCTTGTGGTCGCGGCCGACCCGGGCGATGTCGTCGTAAGTGACTACCGACCAGAAACCCGTTTCGTCGGGGAAGTCGCGGAGCGCGCTGAAGTGGAGGTCCTGACCGCGCAACTCGCGGAAGACTTCGTGCGGCGGGCCCTCCTTCCACAGCTCCAGGTCGCTGATGTCGAGTTCGGCGGGATCGGCGGTGGCGCTCGGGTTCATCTGCGACTCCTCTGGGTTGACGGAAGGGTCGGACCATCCTCCGGTCCGCCTCCCGCCGCAAAGTAACAGCTGTGGAACATTTCTGTCAAGTGGTTCATCTCAATCCCTTACGGATGCTGTTTCAGTCTGAACCTCCATGCAATACGTTCCGCGGCCTTACAATCGGGAGGATGCCCGTCGAGGCTGCCGCCGACACCCTCCGCTCCGACTTCCGCCGCCCGGGCCGCGAGGACGCGATTGCCCTGGCGAGGGCACGCTTCCTGGCCGGCGAGCGGATCGAGATGCGACTCCTCGCATCGGAGCTGGACATCGGCCGGACGACGCTCTACCGCCGGGTCGGTGAGCGAGAACAGCTGATCGAAGAAGTCTTCGCCGGTCTGGTGGACGAGTGGTTTGCCGAAGCACTGCCGCAGGTCGGCGGCACAGGACGAGATCGACTGCTCGACGTCATGCGGCGGTTCCTGGAGCTGGCCGCCTCTTTCGGTCCGCTGAGCGAATTCGCCGCCCGGGAACCGGCCCTGACCATGAGGCTGCTGCTGGACCGCGAAGGGATAGTCGCCGAACACTCGAAACACGCCATCAGCAACCTGCTCGAACAGGAGGCACCCGAGCTCGAGGTCCCCGCGAACATCATCGACGTGATCGAGATGACCGCGGCGGCGCTGGTCTGGGCCAACATAGCGATCGGTCGCGAGCCCGACATAGACAGCGCGATCGAGCTTTCCCGGATGTTGCTCGGCACCTGCGAAACCCGCGGCTGACTCGCCGGAGG
>JAUQWL010000128.1 GCA_030835185.1 Solirubrobacterales bacterium
AACCGTCCCGGGGCTCCGCGCATCCGCCAGGCTCTGGGGAACCCGGGCGATTGATCAATTCCGGACTTCCCGGCACGAAGCGATCTCGGCTGCCGGGCGGCACGGTCTCGGCTCAGGCGCAGATCTGGCTTGTCAGCGCAATGTGGGGAGGACTGATGCTGCCGGCCAACAGCAGTTCGCCACCGATCGTGAGTAGCGTCACGGCAAGCGCTGCGATGGTGAACGCCGAAACGCTCAGCACGACGTCGAGGCTGGCGGAGAATGACCTGCGTTCGACAAGGTGGCCCAGCCGTTCGGAAACGCCCGCTCCCTTCAGGCCGGTGATCGCGAAACCCTGCCCTCCTGCACTTGCAGTAGAGAGTTTGCAGATGGCTCGCGCCAGTGAAGACGGGTCTGCGGTCCGGCTCACCGCGAACTCGTCCGCGTCGCGTTCGAGGAAGTACCGGAGCCGCGCCACGGTCTCATCGCCGCCCGGGATCGGTCGGGACAGACCGAGAAGGAGACTTCCTGCCGCAGAGAGAGTCTGGTGCCGCCGCTCGATATGGCCGAACTCGTGCTGGAGCCCGGCCTCGAGTTCCTCGTCATCGAGGTGGACCAGGGTTGACGGCGAAACCAGCACTCTGGGGCTGCGGACGCCTGCGACCGCGAGCAGCATCCCTGGGTCCCGCACTATCACGCTCCCGGCGGGTCCGTCACCCAGCCTGCTCGAGTCGATCCATCTGGTGAGTTTCCGGTTGTCCTGTGAAACTTTCCTGATCGATATGAACGTTGCCGTCGCGATGACGATCGCAGGCAGCAGCCTCGCGATGTCTCCCAGCGCATGTTCGCCAAGACCCGGGTGGAACTGGAGCAGGGGCAGAGGTGTCGCAAGGTGCAGGCACCACGCCGGAATCCAGGTCAGGTGATCTCCGGTGCTCGTGAAGTCGAGTACGAAAAGGGCAACCGAAATCGAGAGCACAACCCGAAGTCCCAGAATTGAAAGGCAGACGGCTGCGCCTGCTGCCGGCCTGACTTGCCGTTCCGGCTGAAGTAGCAGGGGAACGAGAAACTGGCTGACCGCAAGCAGGGCGGCTGCCCAAAGGACGGACTCGAGCCTCATTGATCGGTATCGCGAAGGTCGTCCGCGATGCGCCGGATCTTTTCAAGGTCCTGTGCATCCAGGTCGCCGACCAGGTTTGCCAGTGCGGCCGCCCTGGCCTGTTCCGAAGCGCCGGCGAGGGTTCCGCGGATCGTCATCGAGAGGTGATCGGACTCGGAGAACGCGGGCCGGTAGCGGATCGCCCGGTTCCCTGTATTTCGCGATACCAGGCCGCGCTCCGCCAGCCTGTTGAGAACGGTCTGCACGGTCGTATAGGCACTGCCCCGGGAACGCGGCAGCTTCTGCCGGACCTCCTCGACCGAGAGAGGGCTCTCGCTCCAGAGAACCCGCATGACCTCCTTCTGGAGATCCCCGCGGATTCCCGGATCGCCTTCGCCTTCGATATCGACCACACCGCGAGCTTACCGGTCGGAACAGGCACCATGGCCGGCCGCCCGGCTAGCTCCTACACGCAGTCGGAAGATAATGTAAGCTTTTGCTCACAAAGTATGAACCTGCCTAATTCGTCCGGTCTACGACCAGGCGGAGCGGGGGAACCGCCGGGAGTCCACTCCCCGGGGCGAATCAGCGTCAGCTGTAGCGCACTCTTTCAGCGCGAGCCCGTCAGCTAACCCCGCAGGCGTTACGAAAGAGAGGCTCGATGTCGATTTCACGCGGATTTCCAGCAGTCCTGATCGCCGCGGCCATTGTCGCGGCGATCCTGGCCGCGCCAACCACGGCCGTCGCGGCGGGCGGCGGTATAGGCCCCAGTTCTGCGCAGTCGAAACAGTCGGGGATCGGTGTATTCCCCGTCAGGGGCAGGTATTCGTTCGGCGACGGTCTGGGTGCCGGACGGGGCCACCAGGGTCAGGACATCCTTGCAAGGTGCGGTAGACCCGTCGTTGCGACCATGCCCGGCAGGGTCCGGATCAGGAGCTTTCAGGCATCTGGAGCCGGCAACTACGTAGTCGTCAAGGGGAAGGGCTCCCCATACGATTACGTCTACATGCACATGTTGCGGAAACTCAACGTGAAACGAGGCGATTGGGTGAAAGCGGGGGATCCGATCGGGCGGGTGGGTTCGACCGGGCGCTCGAGTGCCTGTCATCTCCACTTCGAAATGTGGACGCATCCAGGCTGGTATCGGGGTGGCAGGGCTTCGAATCCGACCCCGTTCCTGAAGCGCTGGCGCCGGTAGGGGTCGGCAACCGACCGGCCCGTTTCGGACTCCGGTTGCTATCCTACATTCAGTAGGAGATAGTCCAGGACACTCGGCACTCTTTGACTCCGGACGGAAGGGATCCGCAGATGCTGCCAATAGAGATTGCAATGACGGTCGCCGACTATCCGGGCCATGGCCACATGGACTGGGACTGGGGTGCCGGCTGGTGGATCGTGATGGTGATCGCCATGTTCCTGTTCTGGGGGTCGGTGATCTACCTGCTGGTGAGGGCGTTTGCCTCGAACCGAAACGGGGGGGCGGAACCTTCCGATCCTCTCCAGGTTCTCGATCGTCGCCTGGCGGAGGGCCTGATCTCGCCGGACGAATATCGTGAGCGGAAAGACATCCTCGCCGGCCGGCGGTCAGGATCGGAAAGCCAAGACTGATCCGAGGGGGTGGCCGCAGGGCCCTTCCGGCACAATTGCATTCAGCTACGACACGATCGCACGCTGCCGGTCGATGGCACCTACGTTCTGTAGGTGGCTGATCTTACGGCCTCTCAAGCCGGCGGATGATGTCCTTCAACCGGATCGACAGATCAAATCTCGCCCGCAGGCCCTGCCCCGTGGCGTTTTCCTTCAATCCGGGGGATGCTCGCGAGGCAACCTCGCCCCGTCGCTACCTGGGTCCGCTTCACGGGTGCCGGGCGGGTGGTAGGTTCGGCGCGTGTCCTCCCTGACCGTCAGGCAGGTTTCCGGCCGTCGCGACCTCCGACGCTTCGTCAAGACGCCGTTCGCGATCCACCGCGATCACCCCCAGTGGGTACCGCCGTTGATCCTGGATCGGATGAAGTTCCTCAACCGCTCCAAGAACCCGTACTTCGATCACGCCGAGGTTGAGCTCTTCATCGCCGAGCGTGACGGAGAGCCGGTCGGCCGGATCAGCGCCCAGATCGACGCTCGCTGGGACGAGTACCGCGGCGGCAACGACGGACAGTTCGGCTTCTTCGAAACGATTGACGACCCCGAGGTCGCCGGCGCCCTGCTTGACGCGGCTTGCGACTGGCTGGCCTCCCGCGGCCGCGAGAAGGTCTACGGACCGATGGACTTCACGACCAACGACGAACTCGGCATCCTGATCGAGGGTTTCGACTTGCGGCCGGTACTCCTCGAACGCTGGAATCCACCCTGTTACCCGCGACTGATCGAAGACGCCGGCTTCAGCAAGGCGATGGACCTGCTGATGTGGCACGTGGAGATGGGCAAGCTGAAGGAAGGTCTGAAGTTCCACCCGGCGATCCACGAAGCCGCCCAGAAGA
>JAUQWL010000129.1 GCA_030835185.1 Solirubrobacterales bacterium
GGACTTCTTCCAGTCGGGCATGGCCTCGGTCAGGGCGGCCCAGAAGGCGCGTGAATGGTTGTGGTGGCGGATGTGGATCAGCTCGTGGATGACCACGTAGCGGAGCGCGTGGCCCGGCCCGATGACCAGGCGCCAGTTGAAGGAGAGGGTGCCCGAAGTCGAGCAGGAGCCCCAGCGCGTCTTCTGGTCGCGGATCGTGACCTTTCCGGGGCTGAGGTCGAGCCGCTCGGCTTCCGCCCGGGTCACCGCCTCGATCCGTTCGCGGGCCTCGCGACGATACCAGCGGTCGATGGCTGCGAGTGCGTCCTTCCGCCTCAGACCGCCGACCTGAAGCGTGCGCGGAGGCGCGGAGCGCTCGAAAGAAAGCGGCATCACCGGTCCGCTGTCGGGACCGGAGCGGTCGACGAGCCTTGCGGCGGCCCGCTCCGCTCCGGTCAGCCGAACCGGAACGGCGACACCGTCCAGCCAGACGACACCCCGGCGGGCGAGATCCACCCGGCCGTCACTCAGCGAGGACACCGAGATGCACCTCCCCCGAGTTCAGCGATTCGATCCCGCCGGCAGTCTCGACCAGCAGGCTGCCGGCGTCGTCGATGCCGGCGGCAATGCCCGAGCGTGGGCCGCTCCCCCGCCGTCCAAGGGCCTGATCGATCGAGGTCGTACGCGCCCGGCCGTCCCGACCGGGTCCGGCCGGCCGGCCGGCGCCTTCGCCGCCTCCCCAGGTGACCGGCCTGCCGCGCAGGGCATCCCGGTCGGCGAATTCGCTCAAGGTCTGCGCGACTCCCGCCCGGAGCCTCGCGTCGACACAGCGGTTGAGTGCCAGGGTCGCCGAACGGATGTCAGCGCCGTGCCCGACCGAGGTGGCCCTGGTTCGCAGGTCCTCGGGAAACCCGTCCTCGGCGATCGAGAGGTTGAGCCCGACACCGACCACGGCCCAGCCGTCCTGTGGGCGGGCTTCGACAAGGATGCCCGCACACTTGCGACCGTCGATCCAGATGTCGTTCGGCCACTTGACCTCGGCCCTTGCCACCCCCAGCGACTCGACCGCCTCGCAGACTGCGACCCCGATCTGAAGGGGCAGGATCCCCGGCACCTCGACCCGCCGCCTCAACAGGAGCGACCATGCAAGCGCGCCGGCGGCGGGCGTGGACCAGTGCCGGCCCTGCCTTCCCCTTCCATCCGTCTGCTCCTCGCTGGTGATCACGCTGCCGTCGGGGGCACCGGTCGCCGCCAGGGCACGTGCCACCTCGTTGGTCGAACCGACCGAGCGGAAATGACGGTGAGGGCGACCGATCGGCATCAGGCCGGCGTCAGGCGCAGTTGATCGTCGGGGCCGAAACCGAAACGCCCGGCCGCATTGCCGCGGTTGACCGCCAGGGAGAGCGAGCCCGAGGAGTCGGGATAGAGCAGGGCTTCGCCCGCGGCGACCTCTCCGAAAGCGGCCCCGAACGAAACCTCGATGGCGCGACCGGAGGACTCCGGGTCAGCGTCCGATGCCGTTCCGGGCAGGCCGGTGGACTCTGCGGTGCCTGCATCCGTGCCGTCGGCGGATCCGGCTTTGCCGGCCACTCGCTCTACCCTGACCCGGACACCGGGCCGGAGGAAAGAGCGCTCGATCAGTCCGGGGCCGGCGTTCAGGATCAGGTTTCCGTAATGGTCGGAGAAGAGGACCGTGGCTTCGATCGATCCGGAGTCGATTCGGGCGACGGGCAGCTCGAGCCGGACGACCGACCGGGTCTCGATTTCGTCGCCGAGACCGGCGGGATCATCTCCGAGCGCAAGGCGTGCGGCCACCGGGCTGAAGATGTCGCGACCGTGGAAGGTGCGCCGGCCACCCTCCAGCCGGGCGGGGCCTTCAGAGATGTCGAAGGCGCGATTCACTCCGCCCGCTGCTTCAGCAGCCAGCCAGAGCAGCCCGTTGTCGGGTCCGACCAGATGGTGATCGCCGGCGCTGAGCGCGACCGCGCGCCGGGCGGTGCCGACTCCGGGATCGACCACGGCCAGCAGGACCGAGGGCGCCGAGTACGGGATCGCCGCCGCCAGCGCAATCGCGCCGCGGCGAACATCGCCGGGGGGGATCCCGTGGGTCAGGTCGATCACGCTCGTGCCGGGGGCGATGCGGTCGATGACGGCACGGCAGACACCGGTGAACTCGTCTTCGTAGCCGAAGTCGGTCATGAAGAAGATCGGAGTCGGGCGCCGGCTCAACCTGTCACCGGGCTCTTCCCGGGAGGCGCGAGAGGTCGTCGAACAGGGCTTCGAGCAGGCCGTTCAGATCGTGCCTGGATGCTTCGACGGCGACCTCGAGCCCGGCATCACGGATCGCCCTGGAGGTAACCGGGCCGATCGAGACGATGCGCGCTCCCTTCGGAAGACCGTTCGGCATCGCCAGCAGCAGGTTGTTCACCGTGGAACCCGAAGTGAAGGTGATCCAGTCGGCCTCCGCAACAGCTTCCAGAGCGATCTCCCCGGGGGTGTCCCTGACCGTGCGGTAGAAGGCCACTTCATCGACCTCGGCTCCACCGGCCCGGAGCGCGTCGGTCAGCACTTCGCCGTCACACTCGGCCCGCGCGATCAGTATCCGTCTGCCCTCGAGATCCTCGCCTTCGAGGAGTTCGACCAGGCCCTCGGTGACGGCCCGCCCGGGGGTCAGGTCCGGCTCGATCGAGTGTGAACGCAGAGCGTCGGCAGAACCGGGACCGGTCGCGACGACCCTGAGTTCGCTCATGTCCCTGGCGTCGAGGCCGTTTTGTGACAGCGCCTCGAAGAAATGCTCGACCGCATTCGGGCTGGTCAGGCAGAGCAGGTCGACGCGGGGAAGTTCGGCGAGGGCCCGGGTCACCTCATCCGACTCGATCAGCGACTCGATCGCGATCGCCGGCAGCTCGACCACCGCGGCTCCGAGCGAAGAGAGAGTCCTGCAGAAGCCGCTCGCCTGGGCGCGGGCGCGGGTGACAACCACGGTCCGGCCGTGGAGTGGGCGATCCTCGAACCACCTGAGACCTTCCCGGCGCCGGACGGCCTCGCCGACCACGACCAGGGCAGGGGCTTTGATTTTCTCTCTGGCCACCTCTTCGGCGATCGTGCCGAGCGTTGCGACCGCGACCCGCTGACCAGGCGTGGTGCCCTGCTGGATCGCAGCCGAGGGTTCATCTGCCGACCGGCCGGCAGCGATCAGCGCCTCGCTGTTCTCAGCCAGGCGACCGATGCCCATGTAGAAGACGAGCGTCCCGGGAAAAGCCGCCAGTGCCGGCCAGTCGATCGCCCGGCCGGGGCGGGCCGGATCATCGTGGCCGGCTATGAAGGCGACGGCGGAGGCGTCCTGCCGGTGAGTCACCGGGATGCCGGCGTATGCGGTCGCCGCCACTCCCGCCGTCACCCCGGGCACGATCTCGAAGTCCAGACCGGCCTGGCGGACCGCCTCTGCCTCTTCGCCGCCGCGCCCGAAAACGAACGGATCGCCCCCTTTGAGTCTCACCACGCTGCGGCCCTGCCGGGCGCTTTCGATCATGCGCGCGACGACCTCTTCGTGAGGGACGGTGACCGCTCCCGGGCGCTCGCCCACGTACACGAGCTCCGCGTCCGGACGGGTCCCGTCGAGCGCGTTGGGCGGGATCAACCGGTCGTAGTAGATGACATCGGCCGAGGCAATCAGCTCCAGGGATCTCGCGGTCATCAGACCGGGATCGCCGGGACCGGCACCGACGATGGAGACCCTGTTCGGCGCCTTCCGGGTCAAGTGTCGATCTCCCCGCCCGCCAGGTCGAGCAGCTCGCGCGCCCCGGCGGACGTCATCCGTTTCGCCAACTCCCGGCCGGCCGCCTCGGGTTGCGACGCGCTGCCTTCGACCGCGTCCCGGATCCACTGCGACCCGTCGGCGAGTCCGACCCAGCCGTCGACGGTCAGCCGGTCGCCGTCGATTCGCGCATGGATGCCGACCGGGCCGGAACGGTCGGCTTCGAGGGCGAAGGCGGCCGCGCGTTCGGCCAGGAGCCTCCGCTGCGACTCGAGGTTGTCGAGTTCCGGCAGGCCGTCGGCCCCCTGCTCGCCGGATCGGCTCTGTACGACCAGAGTCCCCTGACCCGCGCACGGCAGCATCTGGTCAAGCCCGAACGTGAACGACGCTTCCTCTTCGCGGCCGAGCCGTTTGAGACCGGCCATCGCCAGAATCAGACCGTCGACCTCGCCTTCCCGCAGCTTGCGAATCCGGCTGTCGACGTCTCCCCGGAGCTCGACCGTGCGGAGATCCGGCCGCAACGCAAGTAGCTGAGAGCGCCGCCGCAGGCCGACCAGGCCCACTCTCGCTGCCGGAGGCACTTCGTCCAGCGACGAGCCGGGCCCGACCCACGCCTCGCGTGCGTCCTCACGACGCGGGACCGCGGCGATCGCGAGTCCGGCAGTCATCCTGCCGGGCAGATCCCCGGCCGAATGAACGCCGACGCCGGCCCTGCCTTCGAGCACCGCCTGCTCGATCCCCCGGACGGACCGCTCCCTGCCCCCGGGTTCGCTGTCGGTCTCGATTTCGACCAGCTCGGCGCCGCCGATCGCCCGCGCGACCGAACGAGCCTGTGCCAACGCCAGCGGACTGGACCGCGTCGCCACTTTCAACTCAGCCATCGCTCTGTTGCCGGGCCGGTGTGACCGTGGCACCGCCTTCGGTCAAGGCAACTGCTTCGCGAGGGTCCAGCGGGGTCGCGGGGGTCCGGCGGGGCGGTCCAGTGGGACAGCCCGGGCAGGAGAAGGTCAGACACCGCTTTCTTCCCGTAGCGGGGAGTCGGTGGTTGTCTGTGGAGGGCTCTCCGCGGCCGAATCGGCTCCCGCTTCCTGCGCGGATTCGACCTCGTCGATCAGCTTGCCCAGTTCACGGCTTATCCGCTGGAACTTCGCGCCGAGGATCGCGATGTAGACAAGCACTACCAGCAGGAAGAAGAGGTATGCGGACGCGACATAGCCGACAGCGTCGCTGGGGACCGAGTCGAACACCTAGCCGGCCTCTACCGAAGGTGCGATCCGGCCGCCTACCGACCCTCCGCCGGTGCCGTCATCGTGAAGCGCGCGCCGCAGGCGGGAAACCTGCCCGGACACTCTCTTGCCGACCAGTTCGATCTTGACCAGGGTGATCCAGAGCAGTCCCGTTCCGACGAGGCAGACCGTGAAAGCCAGCAGCATCGAGTCCGGCAGGCCACCTTCGGAGGTGGCGAAGACGCGCGGGTGGATGATGCTCTCGGCCATGCGAACGGCCATGAAGTTCAGCGGGACGAAGGCGCCGGCAGTGATCGCAAATACGGAGGCGTATCGCGCCTGGCGGTCGCGGTCCTCGATCGCGTACCGGAACGGGTAGTACGTGCTGTAAAGGAGGAAAACGATCAGGAAGCTGACCAGAGTCGGTTCGTCCCAGACCCACCAGTGGCCCCAGGAGGCCTTGGCCCAGATCGCGCCGGTGACCAGCACAGCAACACCGAAGACGACCGAGATGTGGATGAAGACGTACGAGTTCACATCGTGGCGCCGGTCGCCGCTCCTCAGGTGGCGATAGCCCTCGACCCCGCCGGCCACGAAGCCGACGAGCGCGACGATCGCCAACGGCACGTGCAGGTAGAAGATCTTCTGCTTGAAGCCCTGGTCGGCATCCATCGGCACCCAGAGGAAGACCATCGCGAAACCGGCCATCAGGACGATGACGGTGGCTGTTGAAAGTGTCTTGAGACCGCGACCGGACATGGTGGTTCCTGCTGCGTGAACCGGCTTCAGTCTTCGAGGAGGAAGTCGAACACTGCGTAGCCGACCAGCAGGAAGACCCCATCGTATAGACCCACGACGAGCAGCCAAGTGCCAAAACCCTCATAGTCGGGTCCGGCCGCATCGAACAGGCCGGCCGAGGCCGCGGTAACCGCGATCATCAGCGGTACGACCAGCGGCAGGAGCAGCAACGGAACCAGCAGATCCCTCGCCCTGGAGTTGACCGCCATCGAGGAGATCAGGGTGCCGAGCACGGCGAAGCCGAGATTCGCCCCGGCGAGCAGCAGGGTCAGCGGGATCAGCGCCGACCAGTCAGGCAGGAAGAACATCGCGAATACCGGAACGATGATCGCCTCCAGCACGGCGAAGTAGATGAAGAGCGCCGAAGCTTTCGAGGCGAAAAGGACGGTCCGGTCGACCGGGGCGAGGCGGATCGCATCGAAGCCGCCCTCCTCGAGCTCGGAGACGAAGACCCGGTTGATCCCGAGGATCCCGGCGAACAGGAGGGTGGTCCAGAGCACTCCGCCGGCCAGGCTGCCTGAGAGCGTGGTGCGGTCGAGGCCGTAGCGGAAGATGATGAAGGTGGTGACCGCGAACAGGATCATCGCCGGCAGCGAGCGCATGGTGCGAAGCTCGGTCCGCAGGTCCTTGGCCAGCAGAACGGCGAAGGCCGAGCGTGACGGGGTCACGGGCGGGCCTCCGTCGATCGGTGACCGGTGCGACCGGCCACCTGACCGGTGCGGTCGAGCATCACGACGACGTCGGCTTCGGCCTTTGCCCGTTCGGGCTCGTGTGAAACCAGCACCCTGGTCCGGCCCTCGGCAGGTCCGATCAGGCTCCTCGAAAGCTCGCGCCCCTCGGGATCGAGGTTGGAATCCGGCTCGTCGAGCAGCAGCAGCGGGGGGCGGTGGAGCACCGCGCGGCAGATCGCGATCCGCTGGCGCATGCCGGCCGAGAAGCCGCTGACCCGGTCGTCGGCGCGCCGTCCCATCTCGAGCAGGTCGAGGTCCGCTTCGATCCGGGCCGAAGCTTCGTCCCTCGGGATACCGTGGAGACGTGCCTGGAGTTCGAGGTTCTCCCTGCCGGTCAGGTCCCGGTAGAGCAGCGGCTCGTGGCCGAGGTAGCCGATCCGGCCACGGAGCTTCCAGCTTTGATCGGGCAGTGTGCAGCCCAGGACGGTGACCTCGCCCGAGGTCGGCCTCAACAGCGTCGCGAGGATGCGCAGCATGGTGCTCTTGCCGGAGCCGTTCGGGCCGAGCAGGGCCAGGTTCTCACCTTCGGCCAGGTCGAGGTCCACCTCGCGCAGGGCCGGTCGCCCGCCGTAGTCACGGCTCAATCCGCGCAGCCGGATCGCCGGCGGGGAGGACCCCTCATCCACGTGCGGGCCGCCCGGAGAATCCGGACCGGCCGGCTCCTCTCCGCTGCGCGCCGCGTCGCTGTGAGCCTCGTGCGGCCGGTCTCTGGCCGCGTCGGGCCGATCGTCCATAGGGGAATTGTCTCAGTCCGCCGGTGAGGTGGTGAGCATCGACCTGTCCCCGGCGCTCCACCGGTGCGCGCCTGAGAGCACCTGTCGACCCCGGTGCCGCTCAGCGGGCGACGTGGAACTCGATCACTTCGATCTGCTTCTGGCCGTGCGAGCCGCGGAAAACCGGGCCTGCACCGCCGACCAGGTCCCCCTCCCGGGGGAGCGGCGACGGGCGCAGGTCGGTCCGCACATCGAAGACCGTGACCCCCGGAAAGGTGACACCCTCGTCGCTGGTGGTCACGAAGTGGGCGTCGCCGTCGCCGTCCGGGTCGACGGCTTCGACGTAGATCACCCGCCCGCTGGCGACGACGCAGTTGGAGAGCTCCGGCGGACAGCTGGATTCGGGCAGTTCGGGCTCTCCGGAGCCTCCCGCACCCGGATCGGGGTCGCTTCCCCGGCCACCGCCGGAAGCACCCGAATCACCGGGGTCCGGACGCTCTGCGGGGACCCTCTCCTGTTTCGGGGGGCCGACCGGTCCGGAGTCGTCGTCTACCACCCGGAGGCCCAGGAAGACGGCCCCGCCGGCCAGCAGAACCACGGCAGCGAGCGACGCGATCCGCGTCATCGGAGGTCGGGGGCGAGGGTCAGTCGTCGCGCCTCATCACGCGGCGGCTGACCTTGAGCAGCGGTGCCGCCCCGTTCTTCAGCCCTTCGATCCGTTCGCCACCCTTGCCGTAAAGCAGCTTTGCCGAGGAGCGCACGGCGTCGGAAAGGGTCTGGTCGTACGGGTGCCACCAGAAGTTGCGGGCAAGGCCGCGTTCGTAGGTGATCAGCTTGAGCTCGACGCATTCGTAGAAGCCGAACCTGGAGTGCGAGTGTCCGAGACCGGAGTCCTTGACGCCCCCCCAGGCGCACTGGCAGGCACCGTGCGTGAACATGTGATCGTTGATCCAGACCATGCCGGTCTCGATCTGGTCGCCGATGCGCTCGCCGCGCTGGCGGTCGCCGGTCCAGACGGATGCTCCCAGCCCGAACTCCGAGTCGTTGGCCAGTTCGAGTGCCTCCTCGTCGGAGCTGACCTTCATCACGGTGACCACGGGACCGAATATCTCCTCCTTCATGATCCGCATGTCGTGGTTCACGCCGGTCAGCACGGTCGGAGCGATGAACTTCCCGGGGAAGCCATCGACCTCGACCGGACCGCCGCAGAGCCGCTCGGCTCCGTTGGCGATCGCGTCGTCGACCAGTTCACAGACCAGGTCGTACTGGTCCCCGGAAACCATCGGACCGATCGCGGTGTCCACCTCGGTCGGATCGCCGACCTTGAGCTCGCCGGCGCCCCTGACCAGATGGGCGGTGAAGCGGTCGGCGATCTCGTTCCTGGCGTAGATCCGCTCGATGCCGGCGCAGGTCTGCCCGGCGTTGGCGAAGCTCCCCCAGACCGCACCGGCCGCGGCAAAGTCCAGTTTGGCGTCCTCGAGCACGATCATCGGGTCCTTGCCGCCGAGCTCGAGCACGCAGCCCTTCATCAGCCTGGCGCACTCCTCGCCGACTTTGTAGCCGACCGGCACCGAGCCGGTGAAGAAGATCTTGCCGGCGCTCGACTTGGTCAGGGCGTCGCCGATACGACCTCCGCCGTGAACGGTACGGATCAGACCCTGGGGGACGCCGGCGTCCTCGAAGGCGCGCTGGATCTCCTCACCGAGCAGCGGAGTCAGACTGGCCGGCTTGAGCACGATTCCGTTGCCGCAGATCAGGGCGATCGCGATCTCCTGGATCGGGATCGTCCACGGGTAGTTCCAGGGGGCGATCACACCGACCACGCCGATCGGCTGGAACCGGATTTTCGAACTCTTCGTCTTGAAAAGCGCCTGCGGGAAGCTGACCTTCTCGTCCTTGAGGATCTTCGGCCCCTCCCTGGCGATCCACCTCAGGGCGTCGATCGAGGGCAGAAGCTCCATCGTGTACGACTCGGAAATCGGCTTGCCCTGCTCGGCCGTGAGCAGCCTGGCGATGTCGTCGAGCCGTTCGAGCAGGATCGCAGCGGTGCGCTCGATGTAGCCCGCGCGGTCCGCGGCGCTCAACTGGGCCCAGGCGGGCTGGACCGCTGCCACCTCGTCGACGATGCCCTGCACCTGGTCCGACGTGATCGTCGTGACTTCGCCGACGGGATCGCCGGTGGCGGGGTTGAGCGACTCAAGCGTCCCGGTCGAGGGCTTGTCGGCGGTTGTTGAAGCGGCGGATGCGGTATCTGAGGACATTGCCGCAGTCTAAAGGCGAATCGGACCGGAGGCCCGAAAGAATCTCGACCGGAGACCCCCAGTCCGGGTCTCCGGCCGACACAGCAACCCTCCCTGGCGTCATGCTTCAGTGGGTCGGCTTCTGAAACCCTCCACGAACGGCAAAGTTGTGCCTCCCGGAGTTAAGGCTTTCTAAGCATCGGGCTTCTCATCCGGCTCCCAGCCGGGCTTTGCCGAAAGATGACCGCGCCTGATCCGGTCGGCCGCATCCCGGCGGCGCTTCATCTCCGACTCGAAGCCGTACTCGGTCGGTTCGTAGAACCTCGTGTGCTCCAGTCCCGGCGGCAGCATCGACTGGTCGGTGACGCCGCCGGGCTGGTCATGCGGGTAGCGGTAACCGGCTCCGCGACCCAGCTTGGCCGCGCCCGGGTAGTGGCTGTCGCGCAGATGATCGGGCGGAAGCTCGGGACCGTTCTGCCTGACCTCTTCGCGCGCCCGGTTGAGGCCCATGTACGAAGCGTTCGACTTCGGTGCGAGCGCGAGATAGGTCGCCGCCTGTGCGAGGTTTATCGCCGCTTCGGGCATGCCGACCCGGTCGACCGCCGCCGCTGCCGCGGTCGCCACCTGGATCGCCCGCGGGTCGGCGTTGCCGATGTCCTCGGAGGCGAGCACGACCATTCGC
>JAUQWL010000130.1 GCA_030835185.1 Solirubrobacterales bacterium
GCTACCGCTGTGCGTCAGCCGGGTCTGTCCAGGCCGACCAGTACGAGCCGATCCGGGCGGTGAAGGCCCCGGGTTCTTCGGCGTAGAGACGGCGGGCGATCGGAAGGCCCTCTTCGAGGATCTGCGACTGCTTGTGTTCGATCAGATCGACAAGGGCGGAGAGGTCCTCGGGCTCGGAGACGCCGGTCGCTTCGTCCCGCTCACGGCGGCGGTCCAGCTCTTCCAGGAGGACCGAGAGGTCGTTGTAGTCACCGAGCAGTTCGGCGAGACGCCCTGCCTCCGCGATCGGGCCCTTCAGCCCCTCGGACCAGACATCGCGAAGCAGGCGAAGCTCGTACCAGTGTTCCTTGACCCGCTTTCGCAGCGTGTGGATCTCGTCCGGCTCAGGCAGCGAACCTCTGCCGGCCTGCCGCCCAACCGCCGCGAGAGACTTCCTGCCGCCACGGTAGGCACGCTCCAGGCCCGCGTCGAAAAGGCTCCATCCGGAACTCGTGAGTGGCCAGTCGTCGATCCGCCTGCCGCCGGCCTCGATGTCGTCGGCCACCTGCCGGATGGTCCGGTCAAGGGATTGATCTGCCGCCGAAGCCGAGACTGCACGGCGGCCTTCGTTCAGATCGGCGACGAGTCCGGCGACTGCCGGGGCATCGTCGGGGTAGTCCTCGAGCACTGAAGCGAGGGTTGTGGCAAGCACCTCGGCATCACGGGTATCGGAGAGCGATCTTGCCGCATCACCGAAGTGCCGTGTCTCCTTCCGGTATGTCTTCTTGCCGATCCCGCCGCGGATCAGGGTCAGCAGCGAACGCAGTTTCTTCATGTCCTTGCGGGCGGTGTGAATCGCTTCCGCACGTTCTTCCGGCGGACTCTCCCTGAGATTGGAAACCGCCGATTCGACGCGTCCCCGGGCTACCCTGCGGATCTCGGAGGCCGTGTCCCCGCGACCCAGCCGGTAGCGGGTGGCCGTGGCAGGGTCGGGGTCCGCGGGCCGTGACGTCGTTTTTCGCTTCTCGCCACGGGCGGGAGTTGTGACTACGGCCGCCGCCGTCGCCGCTGCTCCGGGTGTGACGGCACTGGCGGAATCCGGGGTGCCGGCGCCTGTTTGCTGCGATCGGCGCGGCTCACCGATTTCGATCGTGAACTCGGCGACATCGGTCTCACCGGGCTGGACCGAGGTGAGGTCGCGGCCGCTCACCAGGGCGTTGGTCGGAGCCTTCATCGGTTCGAAGCAGATGAAACC
Source organism: Solirubrobacterales bacterium (assembly GCA_030835185.1). Lineage (GTDB taxonomy): Bacteria > Actinomycetota > Thermoleophilia > Solirubrobacterales > 70-9 > 67-14. The sequence goes on from JAUQWL010000130.1 coordinate 1,235, forward strand.
GGCGTCGGCGGGCGCATACACCTGGCCGGCGCGGTAACCGCGTTCGAAGGTGACCGTGACCCGGGTGTCGGAGTCGCTGACCGCGAACTCGGCACCCTCGCTGACACCGGTGAAGGCGTCGTCGAGATCCTGGTCCGCGAGGGCGAAGGTCCGGGCTGCGACCGCCGTACTGTTGCCTGTCGGGATATGCCGGGAATCCGTCTCCAGCGAAGTCATGTCGGGCATCTCCACAGTCCAGTCGCCGCGCTCGCTGTCGGGCAGGGTGAGATACGGATGGAAGCCGTAGGCGAGCGGGACGGCCAGCTCGCCCACAGGCGTCACCGAGGTCTTCACGGCCAGCCGCCGGCCGGAAAGCCGGAACTCGAGCTCGAGACGGTGGGGGAAAGGGAACGTATCCAGCAACTCGGGGTAGGCACCGAAATCCAGGCTTGCCTTCAGCGAAGCCGAATCGAGGTTCTCGTCGGCGGAGGCGGTGGCGACATTCCAGAACGAGGAGGCCGCCAGCGTCCCGTGGATGGCCAATCCGTTTTCGTCCCGCCTGACCCGGTAGGCACCGGGATTGATCCTCGCCGGTCTGGGGCCGAATTTCCAGGAATCCCTGGCGAGCCGGTTCGCCCACGGGTAGAGGATCGGCAGGCCCATCGTGCTCGCCGACTCGACGTAGCTGCCGAGGCCGCCCCGCTGGTCGAGATACTCCTTTCCCTGCGAGGCGAGCGAGACGCAGATCATTCCGGCGCCCGGAACGAAGGTAGCCGAAAGCCCGCTGCCGGAGTCGAGCCTGATCGCCTTGAACGCCATGGGGTAATGATGAACCATGGATCGCATGCGGGGGTTGCCGGAATTCGAGCGGTGGTGAGGCAGGCTTGACGGCCACCGGTGAGCAGGAGGAGCCGGGCCGGGCTGCCGGTGAGGCCCTTGGTCTCGAAGTCGTCGGACTCGAGCCCTGCGCGGGCGGCGACATCAACCGTGCCTTCAGGCTGGAGCTGGAGGACTCGCGCAGCGCCTTCCTCAAGTGCCGGCCCGGGGCCGATGCGGTCGAGTTCGCGGATGAGGCCGCGGGACTGGCCTGGCTGGCCGAGCCGGCGGGGCTCAGGGTGCCAGAGGTACTGGCGGTCGTCGAAGATCCTTCGTGGCCCGGCCTCGTGCTCGAATGGGTCGAATCCGGAGGGGCGCTCTCCCCGGAAGGCGAAGAGGAGCTGGGCAGGGGCCTGGCCGTGGTTCATCTCTCGGGCGCCGGCCATCCCGGTGCCCGGGCTCCGGGCAGCGATGGCGAAACGGTCCGTTTCGGCCGCGCCACGCTCGCCGCCCCGCCGGCAGACGGCAGCAGGCTGACCGTTTCCGGGCTCTACTCGTTGCGGATAGAAGACCTGGCCCGGCAGGCTCTGGAGACCGGGGCGATCCAGCGGGGGGACGCAGCCGCCATATCCAGGGCCGCTGAAGAAATCGACAGGTTCAGCGGACCTCCGGTGCCGCCGGCCCGGCTCCACGGCGACCTCTGGACCGGGAACATGATTGCCGATCGCGACGGACGGCCCTGGCTGATCGATCCGGCCCCGTACGGGGGACATCCGGAAATCGATCTGGCGATGCTGGAGCTCTTCGGCGCGCCCTCGCAGCGCTTCCTCGGCGCCTACCGGGAAGTCGCGCCACTGGCGGACGGTGCCGGGGAGCGCAGGCTTCTGTGGCAGATCCAGCCGCTGCTCGTGCACGCGGTGCTGTTCGGCGGCCACTACGGCGCGGCCGCCGTCCGGGCCGCTCTCAACTACGTCGGACGGTGAGGCCCGGTCCGGGTTCAGTCGGAGCCGAACTCCGTCATGGGGCGTTCCTTCCCTCGGAGCGAGAGCTCCAGTTCGAACCTGGACTCGGGGTCGTCGAGGGAGTCACCGAACAGTTCCCGCAGCCGGGCCACGCGGTAGCGGGCGGTCTGCGGGTGGATGTGGAGGGAGCGCGCCATCTCTGCCGCATTGCCCCGGTGCTCCAGCCAGGCAGCCGTCGTCTCGACCATCCGCACCCTGGCGCCCGGCGTCAGGTCTTCCAGCGGTGCCAGCCTGCTGCGGCCCAGCCTCGAAATCAGGTCGCGGCTTTCGAAGAGGGCGAGCTCGACCAGGTGTTCGTCCACCCTGACCAGGCCGGCGCCGCGGATCGCTCCTGCCTCGATCGCCCGAAAGGCACCACGAGCCAGCCGCCACGAGTTCGCGAGCTCCGATGGTGGCAACTCCGGCCCCAGCGCCGCCGGACGGTCGGTTACCGCATTCTCGATGAGCCTCAGCCTGCCGGGGCCGCCCGCGTCGGGGACGATTATGCAGCCGGTCGCATCGACCGTGGCCGAGATCACCTCGTTCGGGAGGAAACGGGTGATCTCGGCCAGGTCGCGCTCGTGACAGGAAAGTGTCGAGGCACTCCTCGGCATCTGCCAGGAGGTTGCCGCGCAAAGGGACTCGAGTTCGGCCGGGCCGGCCTGCGGTGAACGCATCAGGGCCGAAACCAGTTGACGTTCGCGGCGGAACCTCTCGCCGAGGGTCTCCGACTGGGCCTCGGCGAACCCTTCCGTTGAATCCGACGAAAGCTCATCGATGTATACGAAGATCGACTCGGCCAGCAGGCTCAGGGTCTTGCCGTCGAGATCGGCTTCGAGGCCGACGGCCGCGATCCGCCGCCAGGCGATCCTCGCACCTACCCGGTAGGCGGCCTGGAGCGAATCCAGCGCCCGTCCGGTCCTGAACTCGCCCCGTCCCAGTTCCGCATAGACCTCGCGCCCCGGTCCCCGGTCGGCGTCCGGATCCCGGATCAGGCCGACGAACTGCCGTAGCGCTTCGGTGACCCCGCGGTGCACCCCGCGCCCGAATCTGCCTTCGAGAGGCATCGCATAGTCGGGGATCTCCCGGCCGATCGTCTCGAGGATCTCTGCCGCAACGGCCGGAAGTTCCGGCTCGATCACATCGGCGACCTCGGGTTGCAGGCTCCTCCACGGTTCTTGTTCCAGAGAAATTATAAGAGAAGTTATAACAATCTGTTCAGACGGCTTGTCTGATGGCTAAGAAGTACTTGGTATATGACAACTAATCTCGGATGATGGAAAATGCAACCGGGCCGTCGGCAGTCGCCGGCAGCAAGCGCGCCCCCGACCGGATCACCGATTCGGACAAGCCGGAGATGGCCACCGTCGACAAGATCGGCAACCTGATTTCAGTCGCCCTTCCGTTTGTCGCGATGATCGGGGCGATCGTGCTCTTCTGGAATCAGTTCGTCAGCTTCACCGACCTGTCGATCCTTCTCGTCATGTACGTGCTGACCGGCTTGGGGATAACGGTCGGGTTTCACCGCCTGCTGACCCACCGCGCGTTTCAGACCTACAGACCCATCCAGTACGGCTTCGCCATCCTCGGCTCGATGTCAGTCCAGGGGCCGGTCAACACCTGGGTCGCCGACCACCGCAAGCACCATGCACACACCGACCGCGAGGGCGACCCTCACAGTCCTCACGTCGGTCATGGCGACGGCCTGAAGGGCGTGATCGGCGGCCTCTGGCATGCGCACGTCGGCTGGTCGTTCAGGGACCACGGCCTGGCCGACGAGAAGAAGTATGCCCGTGAGCTCAACGAAGATCCCGGCATGAGATGGATCAGCAAGTACTTCCTGGTCTTCCTGGTGATCAGCCTTGCGATCCCGACCGCCGCCGGCTATCTGATCAGCGGCACCCTCGCCGGGGCCGCGACCGGCCTGCTCTGGGGAGGCCTGGTGCGAATCTTCCTGGTCCACCACGTCACCTGGAGCATCAACTCGGTCTGCCACTTCATGGGCACTCGCCGCTTCGATACCGACGACGAATCGACCAATGTCTTCTGGCTCGCACTGCCGTCTTTCGGCGAGGCCTGGCACCACAACCACCACGCCTTCCCGCGCTCTGCCGACAACGGTCTGCGCCGACGTGAACTGGATCCGTCAGCCTGGGTGATCACCGGCCTGGAGAAGGCCGGCCTGGCGTGGAACGTCGTTCGGATCACCCCGGAGAGGCAGCACCAGCGACTGGCCGGCAACCTGCCGGCCGGCCCGCCCTGAGCCGGCCATTCCGTCGGGCCCGGACGGCCGGGCACGGTGCTTGCCAGAACTGCGATCCGGGTGACTCAGGTTCCGGAGGAGGGGCCGGTGAAAGCCTTCATGACGAGTTCCTGGACCCTGCCACGGTCTTCTTTGGCGACCATCGGAGCTTCCCTTGTCGGGATCACGAGCTGAAAGAACTCCTTGCGTTCCTCCTCGCTCAGGTTGCTGTAGAGCCGCTGCGTGTGGTGACTGAGCCACTTGGCACGCATCCAGACGGCGGGCCAGTCGACCTGCCTGGCGTAACTCCAGGCGCGCATGCCCATGCCCGCCATCGCACCCGCTTTCGCCGCTTTCGATTCCTTCGCCATGGATTCAGGCCAGCCTCGAGATCGTGAAGGAGCGCGGACCCTTGGGAGTGTTTACCTCCACCCGTTCGCCGACGGCTTTGTTCTGAAGCGCCTGGCCGACCGGCGACTCGGCGGACAGGCGACCCTCGGCGAGGCTGGCCTCGGTCGATCCGACCAGCGTCCAGGTGTACTCGCGCCCCTCGGTGTCGGTCACGACCGCGGTCCGGCCGAAGCTGAACGTATCAGCGGCGCTTTCGTCGGCCTCGACCACGACGGCGTCGAGCAGTCGCTCGCGGGCGCGTTTGATCCGGGTCTCAAGGTGGGCCTGGTCATCTTTGGCGATGTGGTATTCGGCGTTCTCTTTGAGGTCGCCCATCGCGCGTGCGACCTTCAGCCGCTCGGCGATCTTCTCTCTCTCCGGTCCTTCCAAATTCTCTATCTCGGCCTTGAGGGCATCGAGACCTTCGGCGGTTATCGCTTCGCCCGGTGTCCTGCTCTGCTTCATGCCCCCACTCTAAGCGCTGGGAGTCTGCTCCTGGGTCCGGACGGCCGTTCATCTCGACGGCGTCCGTCCGGCCGCTGCCCGGACGCGGACCTGCCGCGGTCGCAATATGGTTGAAACGTGGACCGCACGGCCCGGCTTTCACTGTTTGCGATGGCACTCGGAGTGCTCGTGATCGCCAACGACATCACGGCGATGAACGTCGCCATCCCGGCGATCGAGAAGGATTTCGATACCGGTGTGACCACCGCCCAGTGGGTCGTGAACGCCTACTCGCTCAGCTTCGGGGTGCTGATCGTCACCGGGGGTCGCCTGGCCGATCTCTTCGGCCGGCGTGAGGCTTTCTTTCTCGGCGCGGGCATTTTCGCGTCGATGTCGCTGCTGGGCGGCGTCGCCCAGTCCGAGGCCTGGCTGATCGCCTGCCGCGCGTTCATGGGCGTGGGCGGTGCCCTGATGTGGCCGTCCATCCTCGGCATGACCTACGGTGCACTCCCGGCCGAGAAAGCCGGCCTGGCCGGTGGCCTCATCCTCGGCGTAGCCGGGATCGGCAATGCTCTCGGCCCGATGCTCGGCGGTGCCTTGACCGAGTTCCTGAGCTGGCGCTGGATCCTCTTCCTCAACATCCCGATCACGGCGATCGCGATAAGCGTCGTCTGGCTCTACATCCACCAGCCAAAGCCGGAAACGTCGGACCGGCAGATCGACTACGGCGGAATTGTCTCCATCACCCTCGGTCTCGTCCTGATCATGGTCGCCCTGGACCAGGTGGTCGACCTCGGCTGGGGGGACCCGCGAATCCTGATCTCGATGGCCGGCGGCTTCCTCCTGCTCGTCGTTTTCGGTGCGATCGAGCGCCGCGCTGCCGCTCATGCCCTGATCCCCCGGGACGTGATGCGAAATCCGAGTTTCGCGGCCTCCTGCCTGGCCATCCTGTTCATGTCCGCCACCTTCTTCAGCGCGCTCTTCTACCTGCCGCAGTACATGCAGAAGGAGTTCGGGTACAGCGCCTTCGAGTCCGGAATGGGCCTGCTGCCCTTCATGGCCGTGTTCGCCGCGACCTCCTTCATCTCGGGCCCGCTCTACAACCGGCTCGGCACCAAGCCGATCGTATCGGTCGGAGCCGCCTGCATTGCCGCGGGTCCGCTGCTGATCGTCCCGGGCATAAGCGCCGGCGGCGAGTTCGCGGCGATCATCCCCGGCATGGTCGTTCTCGGTATCGGAGTAGGGCTCTTCTACTCGTCGGCGACGACTGCGGCAGTCACGTCGGTTGACGACTCGCGGACCAGTCTCGCCGGCGGCATCATCTACATGTTCCAGGTTGCCGGAGGGTCGGTCGGCCTCGCCCTGACCACCAC
>JAUQWL010000131.1 GCA_030835185.1 Solirubrobacterales bacterium
GGTCGTCTGCCAGATGGGAATCAACCGGAAAGCCGTCATGGGATCGGCACTGGCCCTCGTCGTGTCGCCCCTGAACACGGCCCTGTGAGCGATTCAGGACGGTCGTCTGATGGTCGTCGACGTGACGGAACGGCTCACTCATCCGGCTCGTTGACTTCGCCCGCCCGCCCGCCCGCGTACGGATCCTTTGCTGCGCGATCCGATGACAGCGTGCGCTGGGAGCGGGCGACGAGCCGCTCGATCGCGTCAGCGAGGTGGATCGGCGCGATGTTGTAGTCGCCGCGCTCGGTGCGCAGGAGATGAGCCTCGAGCATCACGTCGGCGTGCGTGTGGCCGACAGGCGGCTCGAAACGGTAGGAAGCGAGCTCGACCAGCAGCCCCAGCGGGTCGCGGAAGTAGATCGAGTCCATGAACCCGCGGTCCTTGACACCCGAGTGCTTGATCCCACGTTCGTCGAGACGCTCCACGGTCTGGCGGAAGACCGCGTCGGACAGCGAGAACGCGACGTGGTGGACGTTGCCGACGTCACCAGACGTCGGTGCCGCATCGATTGCGCGGTCCTCCTTGGTGAAGATCGTGATCAGCCGTCCGTCGCCCGGATCGAAGTACAGGTGGCTTTCCTCGGAACGGTCGAGGTTGGGTTGCTCGAACACGAACGGCATCCCGAGCACGCCCTCCCAGAAGTCGATCGAGCTCTGTCGGTCGGCACCCACGAGCGTGATGTGGTGCACGCCCTGGGTCTGGATCTTGCGCATCGAGATCAGCGCCCTTCCTGCGTCCCGGGTGCGGTCGTTCTGTCGGAGATGGTGCCGCCCAGCCACTCGACAGCGGCCGGGACGTGGACGGGGTCGATGTGGTGTGCGGCGTCGGACTCGTGGTAGGACACGTCCAGCCCGCCGGCCTCCAGCAGTTTGCGTGCGCGGCGGGCGAACTCGACATCCATGATCGGGTCCTGGCGGCCGTGGGCGATGAACACGGGCAGGTCGCTCCGCGACGCGAGCTCGGGCTGCCAGCCTTCGACAGTTGGGACGAAGCCCGAGAAAGCGAGGATGCCGGCGGGCTTGGGCCGGTCACCCGCGAGGCCGAGCGAATAGCTCATCACGGATCCCATCGAGAAGCCGCCGAAGACGGTCTGCCCCGGGGTCAGCCCGGTGCGCTCCCAGAGCTCGTCGTGGAATCCGGCGAGCCTGCCGTAGGCGGCGCGGAACGTGTCCGGATCGGGAAAGCCGACGTGCGGCACCAGGTACCAGTGATACCCCGGTGAGCCCGGGATGGTGAGCGGGGCACGGGGGGTGACGACGTGGAGGCGGCGCTCCGGGTCCAGGACGTCGGCGAGGCCGAGCAGGTCGTGCTCGTCCGTGCCGCGGCCGTGATGGAGAACCAGGAGTCCGGCGGGGTCGCCGGCCGCCGGCCGCTCGCGATAGGCCAGCCCGCTCACTCCCGAGCCTCGGTGCGCGGGTTGACGAGCGGGGTGAGGGCGCGCTCGAGTTGCGGGTGCAGGTGCTCGCGCCGGCTCGGCAGGCTCAGTGTCTCGTCCAGGTTGCCGGCGTCTTCGTCGACAGCGAAGCCGGGCGACGTGGTCGCGATCTCGAACAGAATGCCCCGCGGCTGGCGGAAGCAGATCGCGTCGAAGCAGTCGCGGTCGATCACGGGCGTGACATGCATACCCGCTTCGCCGGTGATCATCGTGATGTGGTGCATGCCTTCGAGTTTCACGGATCTTCCCCTGGCTACGGTTGCGACCAAGTAGTTGCAACCAGACCATGGTATCCGGCAGGTAGATGATGGGTTGGGTTGTCGTGCTGTCCCGTATCAAGGGATCCGCACCCTTTACGACGTGTGAGCCGGGTCGCCGGTTGAGCCGCGTCCGGGTCCGGCACCATGCCCTGACCCGGTTACGTGGTGCACTGCCTGAAGTGGAGATTGTTTCCCCTGCATCACCCGGGGTACGAACAGTTGAAGAGCCTGATCGGGATTCCGGCCGGGCCGACATCGACGATCAGGAGGCAGATGCTCATGAGCCTGAATCAGGACGGCAGTCACCGGACCATCCCCTTGGCCGGGCCACAATCGAACCGGGCCGGATGAACGGATGAGTCCCGCCAGCGGAAATCCCGGCAAGCAGGAAACCTGGCCTCCCCTCCCTTACGAAGACTGGGAACCAACCAAGCAGACACTCCACCGTTACACCCAGATCGTCGGCAAGATCCGCATGGAACTTTCACCGTTTCAGAATCACTGGTGGCATACAACCCTGCTGTTCGATACCCGTGGGCTGACCACCGGACCGATGCCCGACGGTGACCGTGAAGTTGAAATCGCCTTCGATTTCCTTGAACACCGGTTGCTGATTACGACCAGTGACGGCCAGCAACGCGAACTGGATCTCCGGGAGCAGCCGGTCTGCGCGGATTTCTACAACGGTCTGTTTGCGGCGCTGGACGAGCTCGGCATCGATGTCGACATTCATGCGATGCCGTACGACCTCGGTGACAGCCCGCCCTTCGCGCAGGACACGATCAACAGGAGCTACGACGCCGATGCGGTCAGCCGCTTCTGGCGGATCCTCGCGGCCACAGATCGCGTCCTCGCCGAGTTCAGGTCAAGCTTCAACGGCAAGGCAAGTCCGATTCAGCTGTTCTGGCACAGCTTCGATCTCGCCCACGCCCGCTATTCCGGCCGCCCCGTGCCAGTCGACCCGCAGGCCGACCCCGTTTCTGCCGAGGCCTACTCGCACGAGGTCATCGCTTTCGGCTTCTGGCCGGGAGACGATCGCAAGACTCCCTACCCCGCCTTCTACTCCTACACCGCCCCCGAGCCCGACGGGCTCAGCGACGAACGGCTCGAACCGGCCGATGCCGAGTGGCAGGACACCGGCACCGGTTCGCTGGCGATCCTGCCCCATGAGGCAGTGCGGGAGAGCGCGGACCCGCACGCGGTGCTGCTCTCCTTCTATGAAAGCGCCTACCGGGCCGGTGCGGGACGCGCCGATTGGGACGCCGAAGGGTTCTCGACGCGAGCGGTGTGAGCGCGGACTGTCAGTGGCTGGATCCCGACGAACGGTTGTCAGGCGGCTCTACGACCCGGCCGGTTTTTCGGGAAGCAGATCGCAGGCGTCGTCAGCGAGGCCCAGGCCCGCTTCGTGGAAGAGGTTGCGGGCGACGGTGACCCCGGCCCGCTCCAGTTCGATCACGTGATCGGTGTAAGAGGCAGCCGCGGCGATCGGCACCTCGGGGACGAACTTCTTCACCTCGCGAACGACCTCCAGGTTCGCCTGTTGATCCCCCATCGCCAGCACAACCAGTTCGACCTCGGAATGGAGCCTCAGCCGGCTCCAGAACTCGGAGTCGAGGGCGTCACCCTTGATCGTCGCCCGGCCCTCCTTCACGTTCTTTCTTACGACCGCGGAGAGCCGTTCGATACCGACCACGACGTCACCACGGCGCCGCACCAGTTCGTCGTAAGCGCCCGTTCCCACCCGGCCCATCCCGAAGACGATGATTCTTGCGCCGCCGGTTTCGATCGCTGCGTCGTCGGATTGGACGGGGTGACGCTGGACCCGCCGGAGCCGGTCCGAAAGCCGGTCGAAGATCAGGTATCGCCTGGAGTTGAGTGGAGCCGCTATCGCCAGTGACGCGGCGACCGCGACCGCGATCGCTGAAGTCCACTCATCGGCCATCAAGCCCCGTTCGACGCCGATGACGGCCACGATCAGACCGAACTCGCTGTAGGTCGAAAGTGTGACTGCGGAATGCCAGGCAGTGGACGTGCGATACCGGAAGCGTGAAAGCAGCCAGAAGAAGCCTGTGCCTTTCAGGGGTAGCAGGCAGATGATGACGGCAACCACCACCAGTGCGGAAAGCCCGGGCATTCCTCCAAGCCCGATCGAGAGAAAGAATCCGATCAGCAGGACGTCCTTGAGGGAAAGGAGCTTCTCTGAAAGTTCGGCCGCGCGCGGATGAGAGGCCAGCGTCAGTCCTACCAGAAGGGCGCCGAAGTCGGGGTTGATTCCGACCTGGCTGAACGCCTCGGCCCCGACCCCGATCGCGAGAGCCAGTCCGAAGAGCACCAGCATTTCGCCATGACCGATCCGGTTCAGCAGCCAGCCGTAGAGCGGTCGGGCAGCGATCACGACCACAACCAGGGGCAGCGCCCAGATCATCGGTGGCGTCTCGACTGCGACGGTGAGGAAAATGACGGCGAAGATGTCCTGGATGACGAGGATCCCGATCGCCATCCGTCCATGGAGCGAAGTCGCTTCGTCGCGTTCCTCGAGGGCCTTGACCGCAAAAACGGAGCTCGAAAAGGAGAGGGCGAAGGCGATAAGCGCCGCCTGGCCTGGCGAGAGCCCGGTCACCAGCGGCAGGCCGAACGAGCCCAGGCCCAGAAGGAGCGTGCCGAAAAGGGCCGTCGTGATTGCGAGGTGGACGCTTGCGCCAGCCCAGATTGCCGGCCGCGCCAGGGTCTGAAAGCGTAGTTTCAGGCCGATCCCGAACAGCAGCAGGACCACCCCGAGGTCGCCGATGGTCTCGATCGCCGGGGTCGTCTCGTAGCCGAAGGCATGAAGGACGAAGCCCGCCACCAGGTAGCCGACCAGCGGCGGCAGCCGGACCAGGGTCGCCGCGAAGCCCGCCAGGAAGGCGACCAGGACCAATGCTAGATCCATGGCAGGCGCTTGGTCGGTGTCAGGGGTGCGATAGCAACAGACTGACAGGAGACCCGGGACGACGTTTCCGGACCTGGACCAGCCGGTCGGGCAGCGGGGACACGGTCAGGATGCCTTCACCTTCGGCCGGCAGAGCGCGGGTCATGGCGCGGCACCGATCCGCCGGCGGATCACGTCGAGCGGGACATCGGACAATGGCCGGCGAATCTGTAAAAGGGAGGCGGGGCAGGCGGCGGGATCAGCGACTGTCAGGTGGGCCGGCGCAGCCGCACCTCGAGCCGGTCGGCGGGTCCACGTACCTCGAAGACGGGCTGCGCATAGCCGGCCGGGCCCGCGATCACCGTGCCGTCGCGGAGGTCGAAGCGCGACCCGTGGCAGCGGCAGCTGACCACGTGGCCGTCGACCCGTCCGGACGCCAGTGAGCAGCCCCGGTGCGAGCAGCGGTCGTGGATGGCGTGGATCGAGTCCCCGTCGCGGACGAGCAGTACCGGTGTGTCCCCCGCGAGTACGCGGAGCGGCCGTTCGCCGGCCGGGGCAGCGGCGGGCGCGACCGCCGTCCAGTCGACCGGGCCGCGGTCGTGGGCGGTCTGATTGACGGCGACGCCGCGCCGCACACCGGAATCGGTGGCCTCGCTGTCGGCCCAGTCGTTCAGGCCGGCGAGCGCCGTCGGCACAGCGATCGCGAGGCCCGCTTCGATCAGCCGTTGCGCTGCCCGCGGGCTCTCCGGGCTCAGCACGTCGAGCAGGGACGCGCTGAGAAGCGGGCCGATCACGGCGTCGGTGAGCGGTGCGTGAACGCTGTTGCCGAGCCAGGTGCCGCTGATCGCGTCCTTGAATGCGCCCGAGCCGAACCCGCGACGCGCGACGGCGCCCAGCAGCTTCGCCGGTCGATCGAGTGCGCGTAACTCTTCAACGGCGTTCATCAGCGGTTCCAGCGGCGCCGGCGGGGTCATCGGGGCTGCTCGCTCCTTCGGTCGCGGTTTTCGGGACCGGACAAGCATCCCAGACGCCCTGCTGAATGGTGTCACCTGGTGTGACGGCCCGGACGGAGCAGACTGAGAGAATGGACCGCATGGCCACCGACGCGACCGGTCTCCTGACCAACTCCGCCATCGTCGCGATGTTGGTCCTGTGAGCCAGATGGCCGTGGCGACAGGCGCAAAGTCGCGCGTGATCGGGCTCCTCGACGCCGATGACGCCAGCGAGGGCAGCATCTGTGAGGGCATCCCGGAGGAGGCCTGCAAGGACGTGCCGCGCAACTTTGCGCTCAACGTCGCCAACGGGATGTGCACGAAGACCGCCGAACAGCTCGCGAGTCCCGGGGTGGTGCTGCCGTTGCTGCTGACGACGGTCGGGGCGCCGATAGGGCTCGCCGGCGCGCTCGAACCCGTGCGTCGCGGCGCGAGCCTGCTTCCGGGCCTGGTCGTGTCGGGGAAGATGCGCGCCTTCGAGCGCCGCAAGGGCTTCTGGGTGGCCGCCGGGCTGATCCAGGCCGCGGCACTGGTCGCGATCGCCCTGGTCGGCGCCGCGCTCGCCGGCGCCGTCGCGGGCGTCCTGGTCGTTGTCTTGCTCGCGATCTTCAGCCTTGCCAGTGGCGCCGGATCGGTCGCCTTCGGCGATGTGATGGGCAAGACGATCGTCACCCGCCGCCGCGGTCGCCTGCTCGGGCTGCGCGGCGCCGCGGGCGGCGTCATCACGGTCGGGGTCGGCGGCGTCCTGGTGGCAACGCTCGGCCCCGATGCCAGCCGCGGAACGTTCGTGGCGCTGCTTCTCGCCGCGGCTGCGCTGTGGGTGGTCGGCGCCTGGCTGTTTGCGCGGACCGACGAGCCGCCGGGCGCCGTCGCCGGTGGGCGCTCGCCCCTGAAGGAGGCGCACGCCGGAGTGAGGCTGCTGCGCGAGGTCGCCGGGTTCCGGCGCTTCCTGCTCGCCCGCGGCCTGCTCGCGGTCACCGAGGTGGCCGTTCCGTTCTATGTGCTGGCGGCGAGCCAGGAAGGAGTCGAGGCCTCAGACCTCGGTGCCTTCCTGATCGCTTCCGGAGCTGCGGCGGTCGTCAGCAACCCGGTCTGGGGGCGCGTCACCGACCGGGCCTCGGACAGGGCGGTGATGACGGTTGCCGGGAGTATCGGCGCGCTGGCCGCATTGCTCGCGGCCTTCCTCCTGATCGTCGAGTCGGGCAGCGAAGCGGCTTATGCCACGGTCGTCTTCATTGCGGTGGTGGCCCAGGAGGGAGTTCGGCTCGGCCGCAAAGCCTACCTGGTGACCGCCGCGCCACCCGGCGACCGCCCGCTCTACGTCGCCGTCGCGAACACGATCATCGGCATCGTGATGATCGCGCTGGTGCTGCTCGGCGTGATCGCCGAACTGGTCGGCGTTTCAGCCGCCGTTGGCGCCGTGCTCGCGCTGTCGCTGCTCGGCGTCGCGGTGACTCGCCGGACCCCCGAACCCGAGGACATGGTGCGCTGACCCTGGTGATCTCTGACTGTCACTGACGGAATAGCCGCGATCGCCGGCCCCGACCCGCTCGAGCGCGGCTCGGTTGGCTGAGCACCTGGCCGGTAAACCGTTCAGCGGTCCTGAAAGCGCGCCCAGATGTCGGCCAGCGACAGCTGGTCGGTGACGGTCAGACGATCCAGGAAGTGTTGACGAACCCCCTGGCGATGGGTTTTCCGCGCGGCGTCGAGGGCGGCGACGCCGGTTTCGGTGAGCTGGGCGTAGAGTCCGCGCCCGTCGTCTTCCGCAGCGCAGCGGGTTGCGTAGCCGAGATCAACCAGGCGGTCGACGAGGCGGGTACACCCGCTTCGGCTGAGGAGCGCCCGGGCGGAGATCTCCGCCATGCGCATACGCCGGTCGGGTGCGTCGCCGAGGAACATGAGTACCTCGTAGGCGGAAAGCGACAGGCCGTGCTGGGCGTGCATCTGTGCGTCGAGTTCCCGGGTCACCCCGGCGTGAGCTTCGAGCAGTCCGCGCCACGCGGCCAGCTCATGGTCGGCGAAAGGGCCGGTCTCATGTTTGTCGGTGTCGGACATATGGGTGTGGTGGGAAAGGCCGCAGATGACGGCCGGCGTCCGGATCCGGACGCCGGCCGACCGCGGGCTGGAGCTTACGACTCCCTGGTGGCTGCGATGTCGAGCGTGAGCTTGACCTTGTCGGACACCAGCATGTTGCCACTGCCGAGAGCCTGGTTGAACTTCATGCCGTAGTCGCCGCGACTGAGCTGCCCGGTTACTTCGAGCCCGACCCGCTCGCCGCCGTTCGGATCCGCTTCGATCCCGTTCATCTCGGCGGTCAGGGTCAGCTCGTTGGTGACGCCGCGCAACGCGAGATCGCCGGTGATCCGGAAGGTCTCGTCGTCGATCGCCTCGATCCGGGTGGATTCGAAGGACAGGCCCGGGTGCGCCTCGGCCTCGAAGAAGTCCGGTGAGCGGAGGTGCTCGTCGCGTTGATCTTCATTGGTGTCGACCGAGGCCGTCTTGACGGTGCCGCGGATCCTGGTGTCCGAGAGATCCTCGCCGATTTCCAGGCTGCCCTCGAACTCCGTGAACTCGCCGCGCACGGTCGAGATACCCATGTGCTTGACAGAAAAGCCGACCCTCGAGTGGGCCGTGTCGACGACCCAGGTGCCGGTGGGAACGATGGTGGTGGTCTGCGTATTCATCTCGAAACTCCTGTTCGGGTGGTTGTGTTTGCAACTATACCAGAAATAGTTGTATTGACAACTATTTGGGTAAAGGGCCCGAAAGACTTCTCGGAGGACGCCTGATCCCAGGCCGCATGAATCAGCCCACGGCTTCTGGATGTGCTCGTCGGGGAGCCAGTGCGGCCCGTAACATCCCGGCGTGTGAGTTCGGCCTCGCTCCTTACCCCGCTTCGGAACCCGGTTTACCGAAGGCTTTTCTCGGCCCAGGTGATCGGGCTGGTCGGGAGCGGACTGACCACGGTGGCACTCGCGCTGCTCGCCTTCGAGCTGGACGGCGGCAACGCCGGTGAGGTACTGGGGGTGGTGCTGGCGCTCAAGGTCGCTACTTATGTGCTGGTTTCGCCGGTGGTCGCCGCCTGGGGGGCGCACATTCCCCGCAAGACGCTTCTGGTCGCGATGGACCTGATCCGGGCACTGGCGGTCGGCTCGATCGTCTTCGTCGATCAGGTCTGGCAGATCTACGTGCTGATCGTGATCGTGAGCGCCGCCTCGGCCGGTTTCACCCCGGCCTTCCAGTCGCTGATCCCCGATATTTTCGAGGATGTCGACACCTACACAAAGGCGCTCTCGGTTCACCGGGTCGCCTACGAGATCGAGGCCGTCTTCAGTCCCCTG
Source organism: Solirubrobacterales bacterium (assembly GCA_030835185.1). Taxonomy (GTDB): domain Bacteria; phylum Actinomycetota; class Thermoleophilia; order Solirubrobacterales; family 70-9; genus 67-14. The sequence continues at coordinate 8,979 of JAUQWL010000131.1, forward strand.
CTGGCCGGCATCATGCTGGCTGTGGTGAGCTTCTCGGCCCTCTTCGCCCTGAACTCGCTCGCTTTCCTGATCTCGGCTTCACTCGTGCTGGCCACGGCGATTCCGATTGTGCGAAAGGGCGGAATGGAGGACAGGTCGATCGCCCAGATCACCAGGGGAATCAAGCGTTTTCTCTCGACTCCGCGCCTTCGCGGGCTCTTTGCCCTCGACTGGGCGGTCGCCGCCGCCGGGTCCATGGTGATCATCAACACGGTGGTCTACGTGCAGGGGGAGTTCGGCCTCGGCGCCTCCGAGGTGGCCTGGGCGCTCGGCGCCTTCGGGGCAGGCTCGATGGCGGTGGCGCTGCTCTTGCCGCGGATCCTTCGCCGGGTGCGCGACCGCACGGTGATGACTCTCGGCGGCGCGGTCCTCGCCGCCTCGATGGTCCTCACCTGGCTTTTCGCTGATTCATTCTCAACCCTGGTCGGCTGCTGGTTCGTGGCCGGCCTCGGTACCTCGATGGTGCTCACCTCCTCTGGCCGCCTGATCCAGCGAAGCGGCACCTCGGCGGAACGGCCTTCGCTGTTTGCCGCCCAGTTCTCGCTGTCCCATCTCTGCTGGCTTTTCACTTATCCGATTGCCGGCTTTGCCGGAGGGGCATTCGGTCTTCCGGCCGCGGCCGCAATCCTCGGAGCGGTCGCCATCCTCGGAACGATCGCCGCGATGTTCCTCTGGCCGGGCGGTGCCCAGCGGCAGTCCAGCCGATGATGACCTCGCCCCCGCCGGGCGGTGGAGCTTCAGCCTGACCGGGTAGGAATCCTTCCCTGAACCTTCATGGCCCGGTTGACACCGAGGCCGTTTCGTTCAGTCTTCAAGCTGGCCGGGCCCCGGCGGGAGCTCCTCGTCGGCCTTGGCGCAGTCCCAGCCCTCAGGCATCTCGCTGTCGTCGAGCAGGTCCTTCAGCACCGAGGTCTGCGCGGCGCTCAGTGTTTCGTCGGCGTTCTCGTAGAAGATCGGCTCCTCCTTCGAGTTGTGCTGTTCGAGCCGGCCCAGGAGCTCGCGACATGACTCTTTGATGGTGTCTTCGGACATGTCCTTTTCGAGATTCTCCTCGATCTGGTCGAGGTTCCTCCAGATCTCGCCGTGTTCGCGCAGCATCACCATTATCGGGATCGCCAAGCCAGCCTTCATCGACGGGAAAAGGTACTCCTCCTCGAGAAAGATGTGGCGTCGAAGCGCCGCTATCGCTCGCTTCAACGACGCAACCCGTTCCTCCGGCCCGAGCTCACGGGAGCCGAAACCTTCGACCCCTTCGTCGATCTCGTGGTGTTCTCGTTCGAGTGCCGCTCCCAGCGTTCCCATTTCCATGTTCATCAACCCTCCGGCGTTCCTGAAGTGTTCCGGTACCGGCCGACGCTCACCGGGCCGGGAGCGGTGGGATCAACGGCGGACAAGGCGGCAGATCCGGTGGTTTACGGACTGAAGCCTATCGTTACGGACTACCGGTTACGGGGTGCCCATGAACTACCGGCCGGACCGGCGCGGTTATCGCGAAACCGTCACCTTTGAGGAGCAGCGGCCGACCGCCACGGGGACCGGAAGGGCACATTCCGCGCCTTCCCGGTCCCGCCGCGGGTCGGTCAGCTCGTCGTTTCGGATCGTCCCCGGGGCTGCATGAAGCGGAGTGCGGTCTCGGGGTCGCGCACCGCTCCGGTGAGGACGAGGACCGCGAAGCCCAGGCCGGTCAGGAGCAGGGCGATACCGACCACGATCCCGAACAGGCCCATCTGGTCAGCCATGTAGCTGCTGTTCAGGGCGGTGCTCAGGGCGGTCGCGGTCACCCACGTGTTCCGGGGGCCGTTGGCCTTGGGGCCGCCAGTCTCGGGATCCGTCACCGCGAACTCGGGGTTGTTGGTGGCTCCGTCCTCGGTCAGCTCCGACTCCGGCGCGTCCGCTTTTGCCTCAAACTGGCCCATCTGGGCGTAGACGAGGCCGTCGGTCGACTCCAGCGCGTGGATCCGCAGGTACTCGGCGAAACAGCGGGCCCGATCGCCGTTGTCGATCTCCTGGTCGGCAACATCGCAGTCCGGTACCTCGACACCGGTAAGACCGGCCTCCTCGATACTGGGCTTGATGCCGTCCGGGCTCATGTCCGGGGTGCCGACGATGGACTCCTGAATGAGACTGTCCTTGACTGTGCTGCGTCCATCGGCTCCGATGACGATCGCGCCGATTCCGAACGCGACGAGCACGACGGCCGCAATCAGACCACCAACTTCGAGCAACTTCTTCATTCCGATCTCCGATCTTGTGAGGTGGAACTCAAATACCTGGCCGTGTCCATGGCCCGAGTGCGAGACTACAGGCTTGATGCGGGTTCAACGTCCGTTGCAGGCGGCGGGTGCCCGGGCCGGCCTTCCCGTGAGCATGTCGAGGTAGATCCCGGGAGTCAGCGCGAGTAGCCGCCGCGCGACCCTCTGAACGAGTCCCGAGGGCGTCCTGGCCAGATGCTCACCGAGGCGCATCTGACGTTCTGGATCGGGATCGGGTCCGCGAAGACGTAGGCTGTAACGACAAGGTGAAACTCCCCCGTCTTGCGTTGCGGGGGCAGCGGGTGGGGAAGATCCGGGGAGTGAAGGCGACGCCGGATCGAAAATCAACCGGAAAGGACCGATAGCCATGCCACCCCATTGCGACACATTGGACGGCCCCGTAGTCAAGGCCGCAGCTCGTGCCCTCGAGGAGTCGGAGGCCTCGGTGGTGCTCCCCTACGTTCCGAGAGAGGGGGAGGGAGAGGTCAGGGAGGCCTTTGCAAGGGTGCTCGAGCTGAGAGGCCGCGGTGACGATGCCCGGGAACTGGCGGACCGCTATTTCTTCGAGACGGTGGTCCGCATCCATCGTGCCGGCGAAGGTGAGCCCTTCACCGGCCTCAAGCCGGCGGGCCTCGATCAGGGCCCGGTGATTCCCGTCGCAGAGCGCGCGATTGAAACGGGCTCCGCCGACGAGCTGGCGAGAGTGCTCTGCGATGTGGTCGAGGACAGGGTGAGAAGCCAGCTCCGGGCCGTGATACAGCTCAAGGGCGAGACCAATGGCGACATCGCGGCGAACCGCGAGTACGTCTCGGCCATGTTGGGTCTGCAGGTCTGGGCCCACAAGCTCTACAACTGCGCGGAGTCGGCGCCACACGAGGCGCATCACCATTCACACCCCGAGTAACGAGCCCACCCCGGCCTCCCGGCAGATGGATCGTGCTATCCCCCTGGCCGGCACCCGAGAGCGACGGCATACGGAACCGCCAGTCGATCAGGCACGGGATGAGAAGGTAAAGCCGAACCCAGGGTGAGTCATCTCTTTGAGGGGAGGATCACCGTGTCAGTTCTCTGAGGGGAGGATCCAGGTGTCCGGCTCATCGTGGCTGGAAATGAAAGACTCGGCGGGGTGATCGAACCCTCCGTCAACCCGGCAGGATCAAAGCCGGACAGCGGCCGGGACTACCTGGCTCCGTCCGTCTTTCAGCCTGAGAGTGTCCTGCGGGAAGCCCGTCGGCAGAAGGGTCTTCCTTCGGTCCCTGTGCCGGATGTCTGTCTCCTCGATCCGGACGGCGATGTCGTCAGATACGCGAAAGAGAGCGGTCGGGGTTCACGCCATCCCGGCTGGGCCTGTTACCACACCGAGATGTGGGTGATCGAATCCGAAGGCATCGAGATCGGAGTGGTCGGGATGGCTGTCGGAGCCCCGTTCGCAGTGCTGGTGGCAGAGCAGCTCGCTGTTTCCGGCGCGAAACTCACGATCAGCGTCACCTCGGCCGGCCGGATCGCCCCGGTTGCCGAACCGCCGTACTTCGTCCTGATCGACCGGGCGAGACGGGACGAGGGCACCAGCGATCACTACGCCCCTCCCGCGGAATGGAGCCGGCTGGACCCGACGCTTCTGCGACGGCTGGAAGGTGCTTTCGACTCCCTGGACGAACCGGTCGTCACGGGTTCCGCCTGGACCACCGACGCGCCCTACCGCGAAACCGCGCAGGCTTTGCGACAGGCCGAAGAGTGGGGGGTCCTCTGTGTCGAGATGGAGGCGGCGGCGCTTTATGCCTACGCTTCCACCCGCCACCGGGACGTTGTCTGCCTCGCCCACATCACCAATACCCTGGCGGTCGAAGGCGACGATTTCGAGAAGGGTACGGAAAATGGCGCGCTGGAGGCGCTGGCGCTCACTTCCCTTGCCGCCCGGGCCCTTCGGTCCCGGTCAGGCGCCTGACCGCTTCGCCGGGAGCAGTGATGAAAAGCCCGCGCGCGAAGGAAGTAGCCTGCTGCTCCATGGAGATGAATGTCTCGGCCTGACGAGTTGCTCGCGGCCGAAAGGGTCGCCGGCGACGAGGATGCCCGGAAGGCGCTCCAGCGAAGCACCCTGTTCACGGTCATGGCAAGCCAGGTTCTCGGTGGCACCGGTCTGGCCGCGGGCATCACGGTCGGGGCGCTGATCGTCCGCGACATGCTCGGCGGTGACAGTCTCTCAGGGCTCCCGAGCACTCTCCTGACTCTCGGGGCGGCGCTATCGGCCTTCTTGATCGGGCAGATCGCGCAGCGCTCCACCCGGCGGTCCGGACTCGCGATCGGTTTCGCGGCGGGCGGAGTTGGTGCCATAGGGGTGGTTCTGGCCATCTCGATCGACAGCCTCG
>JAUQWL010000132.1 GCA_030835185.1 Solirubrobacterales bacterium
GTGCGTCGCGGAACTCAGGCGAAAAAGAAAACAGCGCCCAGAGCGGCGTAGAGGGCCAGCAGCTGGAGGCCCTCGAACCAGTTCGATTCGCCCTCCTGGACCACGAAGTGGGCGGCCAGCACGGCGATTACCAGACCCGCCATCTCATAGCCGTTGAAGACCAGCGCCATCGGTTCCGGGCCCAGGACGTACGAGGCGAGTATCAGCGTGGGGGCGACCACGAGCGCGAGCTGGGTCGCCGATCCGATCGCGATGTGGACCGCCATGTCCATCTTGTCGCGGGTGGCGTAGAGCACGCTGACCCAGCTCTCGGCGGCGTTGCCGACGATCGCCACGATGATGATCCCCACGAAGAACTCCGACAGCCCGAAGGAGGTGGCGACGGCCTCGAGCGAGCCGACCAGCAGGTGGGCCATGACACCGACCGCCGCGCCCGCCAGCGCCAGGGCGATCAGCGCCTTGCGGGCGGTCCAGCCGAGGGTCGACCCGTGCTCGTCCGAGCCGGGGTTGAAAATCGCCCGGTGGGTCCGCAGTGAGAACAGCAGCCCGGCCATATAGGTGCCGAGCAGGATCACCGACGCGATCAGCGAAATCGATTCGATGTCGGAGCCGAAGCTGAGCAGCTGATCCTCGACTTTCGGCAGGCCCTGGCCGTTGATCATCGCGAACAGTCCCGGCAGGACCATGACCGCGACCGCGAGAAAGAGCATCAACACTGCGGAGGAGACGGCCGTCTGGTTGAAGGTCTGTTTGTCCCGCTTCCAGCCACCGAGCAGCATGCCGAGCCCCATGATCAGCAATACGTTGCCGAGAACGGCACCGACGATCGAGGCCTTGACGACCTCGTAGAGACCGGCGTTCAACGCGAACAGGGCGATGATCATCTCCGGGGCGTTGCCGAAGGTCACGTTCAACAGCCCGCCGAGACCCGGGCCCGTCTTCGACGCCAGCTCCTCGGTCGCCAGTCCCATCATCGCCGCGGTCGGGATCACTCCGAGCGCCGCGGTCACGAACACCCAGGCCGGATCCGGGTGAACGAACAGCTCCAGCACGATCGCGACCGGGATGAAAGGCACCAGGAAGTAGGGCCAGACCGCGGCTCCCCCTTCACCCTCATCCTTCCGCCCGCTCATCGCCGCAGACTACTTCGCGGGCCGCCTGTACCGTCGTCGCGAGGCGGGCGCAGAACGCGGTCGCCGACGACCTCCGGAATGCCCCCGGTCGGATTCGAACCGACGACTCACAGGTTAAAAGCCTGCAGCTCTAACCAACTGAGCTACGGGGGCACGTCAATCTTCCCACTGAAAGGTCGGCGACGGGTTCAGCCGTCGCTTTGTTCGGATTCGATGAGCCCCCTTCGATCGTCACGCCCCCTCGATCGTCACCAGGCTGCATATGGCTTCGATCCGAACCGTCTTGGCTTCCCCCTGGTTGCGGTCGCGCTGCTGATCGCCCCGTCGAGCGCTACGGCGGCCGGGCGAGAACCGGGCCAGGGTGCTCGAGGTGCGTCCGGTCAAGGCCGA
>JAUQWL010000133.1 GCA_030835185.1 Solirubrobacterales bacterium
AAGAAGAAGGTCAAGGTGCCGCGACGGCTGAAGATCCACCAGATTCTGCCCGGCTGGACCGTGACCAAGACCTTCAAGGTGACGGCCGGACGCAACGCCCGTGGCACGGTGATGATCGAGGCAAAGGCGTGGGGCAGGCGCAACCGCGCTTTCCTGAAACTGATCCGCCCCTGGTGGTAACGCCGGGCGCCTGAAATTCAGGCCCGGCGCGGTCGTCCCCCTCCCGGCCGGGCAGCGATGCCTATCCTTGCCTGCGTGATCTGGCGTCTGGACATCGAGTATGACGGCACCTCTTTCAAGGGCTGGGCCCGACAGGACAACGGACCCTCGGTGCAGGCCGAAGTCGAACGGGCACTCGGGATCGCGCTGCGACGTGAGCGCATACCCCTGACTGTCGCCGGGCGAACCGACGCCGGAGTGCATGCCCTCGGTCAAGTGGCGAGCTTTCGTTTCGAGGGGTCGATGCCGGCCACGATCCTGCGCAGCCTGAACGGCCTGACCTCTGCCGCGATCGCGATCCGTTCCGTGAAGCAGGCGCCGGAAGGCTTTGACGCCCGGCGATCGGCGCTTTCGCGCACCTACTGCTACCGGGTGCTCCTGCGCCGCCCGGACAGCCCTTTCTCCCGTGACCGGGCCTGGTGGATCTCCCGGGACATCGACCGCGAACTGCTCGACCGATGCGCTGCGGCCGCTGTCGGCGAGCACGATTTCACGGCTTTCACTCCGACCGAGACCTACCACACCCGTTTTCGACGGGTGATCCACTCCGCGACCTGGATCGCCGAACAGGGCATGGTCGCCCCCGGCTCGGGCGGAAAAACGCCCGTCGATGCCCCCGGGCCGGAGGACCGTGGCGATTCGGCCTTCCTTCAGTTCTGGGTTACCGGCGATTCGTTCATGCGCAGCATGGTCCGCATCCTCGTCGGCACAATGGTTGAAGTCGCCGACGGAAGCCGTTCGATCTCCGATTTCCGCCGACTGCTCGAAGGGGCCGAGCGGCCGGATGCCGGTGTGACCGCACCGCCACAGGGCCTCTACCTCGTTTCGGTTGCTTATTGAACCCCGATGTGAATCGACCGTGGTCGATCACCGGCCTCTGCCGACCCGAACGTAGTTCGCCGAACCCCGTCTGAGTTGCCCGCGATTCGCCAGCAGACCTGACGGACCGCGCGCCGGAAGTGCCTTCGCCGCCTTCTCACCTATCCTTGCCCTGTGCGCATCCTGCTGACAAACGACGACGGAATCGGCGCCCAGGGCCTGCAGGCCCTGCGTCGCGAGCTGCGGCAGATTGACGGGATAGAACTCGACGTGATCGCGCCCGACTCGAATCGCAGTGCGTCCGCCCGCAGCATCACGGTGCGTTCGCCACTTTCGGTTCAGGAGTTGAAGTTCGAAGACGGTGACCTCGGTCACGCCACTGATGGCACGCCGGTCGACTGTGTCCGCTTCGCCGACGTCGGACTTCTCGGGCAGAAACCCGACCTGATCGTTTCCGGCATCAACCACGGGGTCAACCTCGGCGACGATGTCACCTACTCCGGGACCGTCGCCGCTGCACTGGAAGGGGTGATCCTCGGTATCCCCGCAATCGCGGTCTCTCAGCAGTCGACCGAGAGGGAGATGGGCTACATGCCCCAGCGCCGGTACGACTTCAACATCGCTGCGCGGTTCACTACGGCGACCGTCCGCGAGCTGATCGACAACCCGCTACCCGAGGGGACCCTGCTGAACATAAACGTTCCGGGTGCCGATCCGGAAGGAGTGGACGTCACAAAGCTGGGCAGGCGCCTTTACACCGACGAACTGCGCGAAGTCGAAACAGAAGTGGAAGACGGCCGCAGGCTGTACCGGATCTACGGCTACGAACCAGGGCTCGACGACGAACCCGGCACCGACATCGGTGCGATCGCCCGCCAGCGCGTCGCTGTGACCCCGCTCCACCTGGATCTCACCCATCACACGGGCATCGACGGACTGAGGCAACGTGACTTCGAGCGGGTCCTCGGTTTCGCCACCGGCTGAGGCGGACTTGAGCGAGCGGGTGAAGAAGAGGGTCGAGCAGCTCCGGCAGGAGATCGACCGTCACATTCACCTCTACCACTCCGAGGACGACCCCGAGATTTCCGACGAGGAGTACGACAGGCTGTTCGCAGAGCTGCAGCGCCTTGAAGCCGAGCACCCTGAACTGCTTGCCGAAGACTCGCCCACCCGGCGGGTGGGAGCGCCGCCCAAAGAGGCATTCGCCCCGGTCGAACACGCGGTTCCGATGCTTTCGCTGGCGAGCGTGCGAACCGCGGAAGAGCTGCTGGCCTGGGAGAAGCGTGTGCGGGGCCGCCTGGAGAAAGCCGACGCCGATCCCGGCGAGATCACCTGGGTGACCGAGCCGAAGATCGACGGCCTGGCGATCTCGCTGACCTACGAGAAGGGCCGGTTCGTCCGGGGTGCGACCCGGGGAGACGGCCGGGTCGGCGAGGACGTCACCCGCAACATCGAGACGATCGCGGAACTGCCGAAACGGATCGAAGGCGCTCCGCCGCTGATCGAGGTCCGGGGCGAGGTCTACCTGCCGATCCCCGACTTCGTCGAACTGAACCGGCGTCGCACCGAGCAGGGCCTTCCCGCCTTCGCCAATCCCCGCAACTCCGCCGCCGGCTCGATCCGCCAGATCGATCCCGCGGCTGCCGCGAAACGCCCCCTGGCGATCTGGTCGTACGGCATCGGGGTGACTGATGGTTTCGAGTTCGGCACTCACTCGGAAGAAGTCGCCTGGCTGGCCGATCACGGCTTTCGAACGAATCCGGATACCGCAACGCACTCGACCATCAAGGAGGTTCTCGAACGCTGCCAGTGGTGGCTCGACCGGCGTGACGAACTGGAGTTCGAGATCGACGGCGTGGTGATCAAGGTCGATCGACTCGGACTCTGGAAGGAGCTTGGCGTGGCCGGCCGTGAGCCGCGCTGGTCGGTCGCCTGGAAATTCCCGCCGACTACGGCGACCACGCGCCTGAAGGAGGTCGTCTGGAACGTCGGCCGGACCGGGCATATGGTGCCGTTCGCGATGCTGGAGCCGGTCAGGGTGGGCGGCGTGACTGTTTCGACGGCGACCCTCCACAACGAAGAGGACCTCGAACGCAAGGACGTCCGCGCCGGTGACGAGGTCGTCGTGATGCGCGCCGGTGACGTGATTCCCCAGGTGGTTTCGGCGCTGCCGCAGAAACGGCCGGAAGGCTCCGTACGGCCGCGGCCTCCGGAGAAATGCCCGGCTTGCGGAACCGCGATCGTCAAGCCGGAGGACTCCGTGTTCTCGATCTGCCCGAACCGGACCGGCTGTCCCGGGCAGATCTTCCAGCACGTCAAACACTTCGTCTCCCGCGGGGCGATGGACATCGAAGGCCTGGGCGAAAAGCAGGCGATGCGTTTCCTCGAGATCGGTCTGATCGAGGACGTCGCCGATATCTATTCGCTTCGCGCGGGGCAACTCGAGGAGCTCGACCGGATGGGCTCGACGTCGTCCGCCAACCTGATCGCCGAGATCGACCGCTCCCGCGATGTGCCTTTCCCACGGGTGCTGTTCGCGCTCGGTCTGCCCGGTGTCGGTGCGGTGACCGCCGAAGCCCTGGCTGAGGAGTTCGGCGACATCGATGCGCTCCACTCGGCCGACCCGGAGCGGATCGAGCAGACCGAGGGTGTCGGACCGATCATGGCCAGGCAGATCAACGAGTCGCTCGCCGAAGACAGAACCTGGCGCATCGTCGAACGGTTGCGTGAGGCCGGGCTGAACATGGCGCTCTCGGAAGAGGACCGCCGGCCCGAAGACGGACCGTTGACCGGTAAGACCGTGGTGCTCACCGGTTCGCTGCCCGATCTCACCCGTGACGAGGCTGCCGGGATGGTCAGGCGGGCCGGCGGCAAGGTCACCGGCTCGGTCTCGAAGAAGACGGACTTCGTGATCGCCGGTGAGAGTGCCGGCTCAAAGCTGGAAAAGGCCGAGAAGCTCGGGGTGACGGTCCTCAACCGCGACGGTTTCGACCGTCTGCTGGCGGGTCGGCTGGATGCCGAAACCGCAGACCCGGCCTGGAGGCTGTCCCGGTAGGGCTGCGAAGCCAGGGTGCCGATCCGCGGCGACGGCCGACGGGGTGCGAAGGGCGGCCCGGTGGCCGGCCGGCGCCGCGGAGCGGTGCCACGGCGGGTTCTGCCTGCCGGGACAGCCTCCTAGAGGCGGGCGATCATCGCCGCGATCCGGTCCTGGGCGGCTCGGGCGGAGTAGCTGTCGTAGACGCCGTTCATCAGGATCGAGAAGGCGAACTTGTGACCCGAGCGGTTGAAGCAGTAGCCGGACAGGGCGCTGACTCCGGTCAGCGTGCCGGTCTTGGCGTGGCATCGACCTTCGGCTGCCGATCCCCGCATTCGGTCTGCGAGGGTCCCGCTGCGGCCGGCGACGGCCAGCGAGTCGACGAAAGCTCTGCCGTAGCTCTTGCCCCTCGCCCGGCTCAGCAGTTTGACCACGTCTCCGGCGCTGGACCGGTTTCCGAAAGTGAGTCCCGAGCCGTCGATCGGGCGGACGTTCGCCCCGAATTTGGATTTGACGAAATGCCGGACCACGGCGGCTCCGGAGGCGGTAGTGCCGGCGTCGCGGACCTCGGCCCCGATGTGCTTGAGCAGCATCTCGGCGAAGAAGTTGTTCGAGTCGACGTTGGTCATCCGGCTGATCCACGACATGTTCGGCGAGGGCATGCGCGCCACCAGTTGCCGGCCGGGACCGCGTGGGGTCTTGCGCATCGCGATAGCGCCCTTGATGCCCACGCCTTTGCCGCGAAGTTGCCGGGCGAAGGTCTTCGTGGCCAGCCTGGCCGGGTCGGAGCTGAAGGAGCTGAAGGACGAACTGGTGTATCCGGCGTTGAACGAGAGACCGGAAAGCGGTCCGATGTACGGGCTGGTGCCGTAGCCGGAGTCGGCCACGCCGCGCAGACGGTCGAAGACCGTGGCATCTCCGTGGAGCCGCCCGGTCACCCGCTTGAGTCCGGCCTTCCTGACCAGCGTCGCCAGCCGGTTTATGTCGGAACCGGCGCCGCCGGAGTAGCCATCGAGGAAACTGCCTGTGCCGAGGGTGGGGTCGCCGTCCCCACGCAGGTAAAGGCTGCCCTTGAGCACGCCCCCGGGGCTGATCTTTCCGGTTGAGTAGACCTTGGTCAACATCGTGTGCGAGGGCCCGAGTCGTCCGAGGGCGGTGACCGTCGTGAAGAGTTTCGTATTCGATGCCAGGGAGCGCCCTGCTTTCGGGTTGAGCGAGCAGACACGCTTGCCGTTGCCGAGGTTCTTCACCATCAGGCCGACTCCACCGTTGCCGGCCCGCGCGGTCCGTCGCATTGCCGGACAGACCGGGTTGGCGCTGATGCCGGCGCCTTCGCGCATGATCGGCGTCGCGGCCGGCAGGTCGGGATTCGGCAGCGGTTCGGGCACCGCCGCCGAAGCGGGGCCGGAGATCAGCAGCACGGCGGCGATTGCGGCCCCGGGAAGGATTGTTGGTCGCATCACAGACATAAACAGCGAGGTCGTCCAGAGTAGCGCCCTGTGACCCCGCTCACTTCAACGGGGGACCTCTGGTGTCATAATCCCTCCCCGATGGGGAAAGTCGTCAACATTGACGCATCCTCGAAGCGGCGCAAGGCAGGGAGCCGGGAACGTCCTTCGAAGACTGCTCTCATACTCGGAGGCGGCGGTTTTACCGGCGGGGTCTACGAGATCGGCGCCCTGCGTGCGCTCGACCTGCTCGCGGTCAACTCGACCGTAAATGACTTCGACATGTACGTCGGTACCAGCGCCGGCTCGTTCATCGGCAGCATGCTCGCGGCCGGAGTGACCCCGGACGAGATGATGCGCGTCCTCACCGACGAAGAGGACGCGCCGATCGAGCGGCTCAGCCAGGACGTGATGCTGCGCCCGAACGTCTCGGAATACGTCACGAAGGCGCTCACCCTGCCGTTTCACCTGGCTTCGATGGCGAAGACCCTGATTCCGAGTTTCCGCGACCTGTCCGCGATCGACATCGGCTACGCCCTGGCCGAGCACCTGCCACAGGGTCTCTACTCGAATGCCGGGATCGGCAGCTATGTACGCGAGGCTTTGGCCAAGCAGGGCATCAACGACTCTTTCGACGCGCTCGAGCGGGACCTCTTCCTCACGGCGACCGACCTCGACAGCGGAGAGCGCATCGTGCTCGGCGACGCCGACGGCAACTGGTCAGGGGTCCCGGTGTCGAAAGCGGTCGAGTGCTCTACCGCTCTGCCGATGGTTTACGAACCGGTTGAAGTGAACGGCCGAACCCTGATCGACGGCGGGATCTACTCGACTACCAACGTCGATGTCGCGGTGGAACGCGGAGCCCGGTTCATCGTAGTGATCAACCCGATCGTTCCGTATCTGAACGATCGCGACAGCGCCCTGCCGACCGTTTCCGGCCAGAAAGCGCGCCGGATCGCCGACATGGGCGTCCCGGCGATCGCCAATCAGACCTTCCGCCTGCTGCTGCACCAGCGACTTCACAGCGTGGTCGACTTCTGGAACGAGAAGTACCCCGGTGTCGACATCATCCTGTTCGAGCCCGAGCTGGACGACGAGCTGATGTTCGGCACATCGATCATGAATTACTCCCGCCGTCTCGACATTGCCACCCACGGCTTCGAGACGGTGACCGCCAGGCTCGCCGACGACTACCAGGACCTCAAGGCCGCGGCTGAAAAGCACGGGATCAAGATATCGGCCACTCGCCTGAAACGGGTCATCCGTCGAGTCAGGGAGCAGGAAGGCAGCGAGAGTTCCGTCTGGCGACGCATCTTCGACCAGACGACCGGCTCACTGCTGCGCCAGACCGGCTCCTCCTGAGCGCGGGCCCGGACCCCCCGGGGCTGAAGGCGATACCACTGGCCCCGCCCGGACCGGATCGGCCCGGAGTGCCTCCCTGACACCGTCGGCTCAGCCGGCGTAGAGCTTCTCGATCTCTTCTTCGTACTTCGAAGCGATTACCGGTCGTTTCAGCTTCAGCGTCGGGGTCAGCTCTCCGCCTTCCTGGCTCAGGTCGACCGGCAGGATCTGGAAGCGCTTGATCTGCTCGACGGTGGCGAAGTGGGTGTTGACCTCTTCGATGTGCTGCTCCAGTTCCTCGCGGATCACCGGGCTGTCGCCCGCCGACGATTCGTCGAGCGTGCCCTGCTCGGCCGCAAAGCGCGCCACCGCCTCCTGGTCGAGTGTGATCAGCGCGACCAGATAAGGCTTGCGGTCGCCGACGACCACGCACTGGGAGACCAGCGGATTTCGTTTCACCAGCGCCTCGATGTTGACCGGGGTGATGTTCTTGCCACCAGCGGTGATGATGATCTCTTTCTTGCGTCCGGTGATGCTGACGTAGCCGTCGTCGTCGATCGAGGCGAGGTCACCGGTGTGCAGCCAGCCGTCGATGATCGTCTCATCGGTCGCCTTCTGGTCCTTGTAATAGCCCTGGAAGACGTTCGCTCCCTTGAGCAGCAGTTCACCGTCGTCGGCGATCCTGATTTCGACACCCGGCAGGGCGCGTCCGACCGTACCGACCTTCGAGGCTCCGGGCAGGTTCGCAGTACCGCCGGTCGAGGTCTCGGTCATGCCCCAGGCCTCGAATACCGGCACCCCGGACGCGCGGAAGAAGCGGATGATCTCGGGATCGATCGGCGCGGCTCCGGTGAGCGCGAGCTTCAGGTTGCCGCCGAAGATGTCACGGATCTTTGTGAAGACGAGCCTGTCGGCCAGCGCATGCTTGCGGGCCAGCAGCATTCCCGGCTCCTTGCCCTGCTCCTCGAGGGCATTGACCTTCTTGCCGACCTTGATCGCCCAGTTGAAGATGGCGGCCTTGATGCCGCCATCGCCGGCTGAGGTGGCGATCGCTGTGTCGTGGACCTTCTCGAAAATGCGTGGAACCGAAGGGAAGTTCTCCGGTTTGACCTCGGAGAGGTTCGGCACGATCCGGAGCTGGTCGCGCTCCCAGAAGGCGAGTCGTCCGCCGACGTCCAGGCTTCCGTACTGGATCAGCAGCGCGAATGTGTGGGCGAGAGGCAGGAACAGGAAGGTCGTCTCACCGGGGCCGATGATGTCGACCGCTTCGGTCATGTCGAGCATCGCACGGTAGTTGCCGTGCGAGATGACGCAGCCTTTCGGAGGGCCCGTCGTGCCGGAGGTGTAAATGATCTTGCAGGTGTCTTCCGGGGCGATTGCCTCGCAGCTCTCGCGGAAGACCGCACCGTCGGCCTTGCTGCCGCGCTCCATCAGCTCATCCATCGAGACCGCGTCGTCAGCCCGGCCCAGCATGGTGATGACCGTTTCCAGGTGGGGAAGCTGGTCTTTGACCTGTCGGATCTTTTCCAGCTGCGCTTCGTCTTCGACGATCACGAAACGGGCTCCGGAATGCTCGATCACGTACTTGCACTCGGGTGGCGAGTTCGTCTGGTAGATCGGAGCGACGATCGCGCCGGCAGACATCACGGCAAAGTCGCAAAGCGTCCACTCGATACGGGTGCTGCCGAGGATCGAAACCCGATCGCCGGGCTTCACTCCGAGGTCGATCAGCCCGAGAGTGAGATCCTGCACCCGGGAGAGGACCGTGTCGAAGCTGACGCTTTCCCAGACGCCCTGCTCGTTCTTGAACAGGAAGGCTGCTTCGGGGCCGAAGCGTTCGGCGGCGTCGGGAAGAAGATCAGCAAGCGTTCTCGGCTCCTCGGATGAAATTTCGGGCAAGATCAGATCCTCTCTCGGGACGGCGGGACTACGTTGATATCAGATCGGGTTGGGCACATCGACGAAAGTGTGCTTCAGCCCGAAAGTTTCGGCCACCGTCTCGCCCAGGGCCCGGATGCCGCAGACCTCGGTTGCGTAATGTCCGGCGGCGATGAAGTTGATCCCTCCTTCGCGGGCGTCGGCCATCACATGCTCGGACGGCTCGCCGGTGAGGAAGGCATCGAGCCCCATTTCGACAGCGCTGTGAATCTCTGACGCTGCGGAGCCGGAAACGATCCCTATCGAGCGGATTTCGTCCGGGCCCTCGGCGAAGACGAGCGGAGCCCGGCCGAGTTCGTGCTCGACCAGAGCGAAGAGCTCATCGGCAGGCAATGACGATTCGCGTCGACCGACCGCACCGATCCCCCTGCCCTTGACCGTCCCGATGGCCCCTGGTTCGGGTTCGAAGCCGAGCTGCCGGCAGAGCAACACGTTGTTGCCGGTTTCCGGGTGTGCATCGAGCGGCAGGTGGTAGCCGGCGATCGAAAGGTCGGCAGCGAAGGCCTTCTTCAGTCGGAGGCACATCTGCTCGCTGAGACTGCGCTGATGGAAGTCCCAGAACAGCCCATGATGGGTCAGCAGCATCTGGGCACCGGCTGCAGCAGCAGCCTCGATCGATTCGAGATGGGCCGACACGGCGGTGGCTATCGACGCCACTTCCGGGCTGCCGGGCACCTGGAGTCCGTTCGGTCCGTAGTCGTCGAAGGACCCGGAATCGAGCAAGTCGTCGCAGAATTCGACGATCTGATCGCGGCCGGCCACGCCCGGAGGATATCGGCCGCGAGGGCTCTCCCCTTAAGATGTCCGTCGTGGACCTTCCAGGACAATCCGCCGCCGGGGCCGCTTCCGGCGATTCGTTCATCGAGTCGCTCATGGATACGGACCTCTATTCGATGGGCGCCTACTTCTCCGATACGAATCCCGAGCTGGTCGACGAGGTGATCGAGCGCAGCGCGGACATCGAGCGGCGCGGCCTGCGGTGCTTCTCCGAAGAGGAAGGGGTCGACCTGGAAGACACCTTTCGTACCCTCTTGACCGGGCTGGCCGTCCGTTACTACAAGTCGGTAGCCGGTTGAGCGGTCTGACCCCCGACTCAGGCGGAGTAACCGACTCCGGCGGAGCCTCGCACCCGGCCGGAAGGGCCGATTCGGCCGGAAGCCTCCCCGTGCGGCCCGGCCGTTTCAGGATCATGCTGATCCTCGCCGCGGCCTTCACCGCTCTGGCTGTCGCGATCGTCGGCATGTCGACCCGGGAGCCGAGCAACGAGTTCCGGGGCGTCGAAGGAGCCGATGACGCCCAGCGGATCTTCGGCGGTGTTTTCCAGATGGACGAGCGCCTCGGTCCGGGCGACGCACCGGTCCAGATTCAGGTGTTCACCGACGTCCAGTCCGAGGGTTACAGCAGCTGGTTCCTCGAGGTGATACCCGCACTGACCGACGGTCCGGTCCGCGATGGCGACGCCCAGCTCCTACTTCGCAACCGTTCGCTCACCCGCAATGCAACCGAGCTCAGTTTCTTCGGTGTCGAAGCCGCCGCCGAACAGAACTACGCCTGGAACTACGCCTACCTCGCCGTGCGCAACCTCGAGCTCGCCAAAGAAGTCGGACTCGACGAGGACTACCTCCAGGATCTGGCGGAAGCGATCGAACGCATGGATCTCGCCGTGTGGAAAGCCGATTATGAGGCCGGGATCGAGCCTGACAGCGATGTCGTGACCCGTCTCGAGGAACAGGACAAGCTGGCGATCGATCTCGAGCTGCGCGCGGCACCCGCGCTCGTCATAAGCGGGCCCGGGGGGACCAGAGTCCTCCAGGACGCTCCCGATCCTGCCACCATCGAATCGACCATCGCTGAGGTCCGGTAGGCTGCTTTCCTCTCGGGGCGTGGCGCAGCCTGGTAGCGCGCACCGTTCGGGTCGGTGAGGCCCCCGGTTCGAATCCGGGCGCCCCGATTGAGATGGGACCCACCCTGTCCGCGACATGCTGAGAAGCGCCCCTGCGGGGGCGCTTTTCTCTTGGCGGGCCGACGGCGCGCACGGCGCGGGCCCTGCCAGTCACCCTGATCCAGCTGCAGCACCACCGCGAGAAGTGACCCCGGACTTCGGGTGACCCCGGACTTCAGGTCTATGAGACAAATCTGTCTTATTCGATACGATATTGCCCGCCATGGAGGTTTCCGAAATCGACGAAGAGCGCGAGGACCTGGTCCAGCGTGTCGCCAATGCGCTGAGCGCGAACCACGGTGCGTCCACCGGGGAGATTGCCGCTGCCGCCGACGTGAGCCGGGCGACTCTCCACCGGGTGTTCGGGAGCCGGGAAGACCTGGTTGCGACGGTTTACGGCTGGCTGCTCGAGCAGTGCGACCGGATCTTTGACGGCTCGGGCATCGATCAGGCTCCGGTCCTCGAGGCTTTTGACCGCCTGGTCGAGGGTTCCTACCCCATTGCCCAGTCGTACTGGATGCTGATCGCCAAGCCGGAGCTCGACAACGTGCCCGAGTTCCAGCAGGGAATGGCCGATCAGGACTCCCGCCTGGAGAAGTTCTTCGCTCGAGGCCAGGCCGAAGGGGTGTTTCGCCCCGACATGTCACCGCGTTGGCTGGCTTACTCGCTCGGAGGGCAGATCATGTCGGCCTGGTACCTGGTCGAAGACGGCTACGCCGGCGCGCTTGAAGTGCCGCGGCTGGTGCGGGCCGCCGTCATCGAGGGCGTACTCGCCAGACCGGGAGGCTGACCGTGGTCGAGACCCGTCCGTCACACCCCGACCGCTGGGCGATCCTCGCGGTCCTCTGTGCTTCACTGCTCGTCGTCGTGATCGATGTCACCGTGCTCCATGTCGCGGCGCCGGCGATCTCGGCCGATCTCGACCCGACCGCGATCCAGCTGCTCTGGATCATCGACGTCTACCCGCTGGTCGCAGCTCCGTTGCTGCTCGCCTCGGGGGTGGCGGGTGACCGCCTCGGCCGCAGGTCTCTGCTGTTCGCCGGATTTGCCGTATTCGGCGTCGCGTCGCTGGCCGCCGCCTTCGCGCCGACCGCGGAATTGCTGATCGCCAGCCGGGCACTGCTCGGCGTGGGCGGCGCGATGATCCTGCCGCCGACCATGTCGATCATCCGGGATGTATTCCGGGACCGCGGCGAGCGGATCCGCGCGGTCGGCATCTGGAGCGCGACGAGCGCCGGTGGTGCCGCGCTCGGTCCTCTGCTCGGCGGGTTTCTGGTCGAGCACTGGTGGTGGGGTTCGGTTTTTCTGATCAACGTGCCGATCCTGCTGCTGGTGACCCCGTTTGCACTCAAGTTGATTCCAGTCAGCCGGGCCGAGAGTCCGCCACCCTGGGACACCCCGGCCGTGCTGCTCGCCGCCGCGGGCATCCTCGGCGTCGCTTTCGGCTTCAAGGAGGGCGCCCGCTACGGTTTCTTCGAGCCTGCGGCGCTGGCCGCCACGGCGGTCGGGGTGTTCGGAATCATCTTCTTCGTGCACGGGCAGCTGCGACGGGAACGGCCCATCCTCAACGTCCGCCTGTTCGCCCGCCGTGAGTTCTCAGTTGCGGTCGGATGCGTCTTCCTGGCCATGTTCGGCCTGGTCGGGATCGAGTTCTTCGGGGCGCAGTACCTCCAGCTGGTGCTCGGCCTCGAGCCCCTGGCGGCGGCGGTCCGCCTTCTCCCGTTGATGCTCGCCACGCTGGTGGGTGGTCTGCTGGCGGCGAGGGTGCTGGGGCGCCTCGGTACCAGACGCACGATCGTCTTCGGCCTGGCCGGGACGACGGTCGGCCTGCTGCCGATGCTTGCGCTGGGGGTGAGCGACCAGTACGCCCTGCTGTGGCCTCCTTTCATCCTGATCGGCTTCGCGCTCGAGGTCGCACTCGTTGCGGCCAACGACACCATCATTTCGTCGGTTCCTGCCGACGAGGCGGGTGGTGCGGCGGCGATCGAGGAGACCGCCTACGAGCTCGGCGGCGGCTTCGGTGTGGCGATCCTCGGTTCGATTCTCGCAGTCGGCTACAGCGCCAGCATCGGTCCGATCGAAGGGGTCAGCTCAGTCGGGATCGACACCTCCCGTGAATCCCTGAGCCGGGCCGTGGACATAGCGCAGACGATGCCGACGACGATGGCCGACCCGCTGATCGCCGGCGCCAGGGATGCCTTCATGGCCGGCTACCACACGATGATCCTCGTATCCGTCGCCATCCTCGGGACCGTGACCCTGATCTCGGCTTTCACCCTCCGCGACCGAAGCTGAACGCCGGATCCGGGCGGCCCGGTCACCGGGCCCTTCACCGGGTGGCAGGATCGACGGCGGCGGTCGCCGTTCACCGATTCTCCTGGACACAGGTTCGCGGGAGTCCCGGCCGCTCCGGTCTCCGGCGCCCCTGTGTCAGATCCCGGCGAGGGCAGGATGTTCCGAAGACAGGAAGGTACCCCGATCGGGCTTTTTCTTTTCAATTGGTTTATATTGTTGTGCCAAGCGGTGCGTATCGCCGGATGCGAAGGGATTGGGAGGAGAGAGATGAAGCAACGTCTGGGTGTATCGATCGGTCTGGTGGCCGTATTCCTGCTGGCGACGCTCGGGCTGGCCGGCCCCGCCTCAGCCTCGGCTGATGCCGGTGTGAGCGTGACCACGAACGGCCTCGTCAAGCAGGCGAAGAAGGCTAAGAAGAAGGCGAAGAAGGTCTGCAGGAAGGTCGGGAAGACCAAGGGCAAGGAAGGCAAGAAACAAGCCAGAAAGCGCTGCAGCAAGGCCAGAAAACAGGCCAAGAAGGCCGACAGGCGCCTCAAGAATCACCGTTTCTTCGACGTCTGCAAGCATGGCTGCGCCTACCGCACCGTCCAGGCAGGCATCAACGACGCCGGCCTTTGGCAGCTGAAGGTGAAAAAGAAGGCCACGGTCCGGATCCAGCCGGGCACCTACGTCGAGGGCACCTTCATGTTCGGTACCCAGAACATGAAGAGGAAGAACCTGCCCGACGGCTTCGTGAAGCGCAACTTCGACGGTCTGACCATCATGGGCGTGAACAAGAACGGGAAGCCGCTCGAGGATGCCAGCAAGGTCCACATGGAGGGCCTGAACGCCAAGACCGTGGTCGAGGGCAACGATCCCGGCTGGCGGCCGGGCGATTCGGCCAAGGTCCCGGCCCAGAACGCGATCGAGGGCCGTAACGTCCAGGGCGTCACGCTGAAGAACATCTACGGTTCCAACTATCAGAACAACGGGTTCTTCGTCTGGGCCTCGGTCGACCCGGCATCGGGCGAACGCTGCTCCAACTACACGATGGACAACCTTCTCGCCTCCGGCAACCGGGCCTACGGCCTGTTCGGGCGCAACTGCACCGGTGGCAAGATGCTGAACTCCACCGCCTGGAACTCCGGCGACTCCGGCTTCTACATCGGCGAGACCCCGTGCGACGACTACAACTGGACCAATCACGGAACCAATCCGAAGCCCTGCCAGGCGGAGCCCAAATGGTCATTGATCGACAACGCCGAAGCGTTTCAGAACACGCTCGGCTTCTCCGGCACCAACGCGAAGTACGTCGAGATCAAGGACTCGGCCTTCTACAACAACGGGTCCGGGATCGTGCCGAACGCGCTCGACTCGGAACACTACGAGCCGCCCGGATGGCTGAAGATCCACGACAACGACGTGTTTTGGAACAACTACAACTACTACTGCACCGGTGTGGCGCCCGCCACCTGTGGTGGCACCGCCTTCCACACGGTCTCGGGCGGTCTCGGCGAACTGCTGGGTGAGCAGGTCAACTTCCCGATGGGAGTCGGCGTGATGCTGTTCGGTACCGACTCGGCCAAGGTGTACGAGAACAACATCTTCGGCAACGAGAAGTGGGGTGTGGCCACGTTCTCCTCTCCGGTCTGGGAAGGGCTCGACATCGAAGCCAACAAGGGCGACGACGGCAAGAGCCTGAACAACCAGTTCATCGACAACAAGATGGGCCGGAACGGGGTGGATCCGAACGGGTTCGACTTCCTGTACGACAGCACCGGCGGTGGCAACTGTTGGCAGGGCAACACCGCAAATCCGGCGGTGACCTACGTGATGGGGACCGGACCGAAGACCCAGGCACAGCTCTACCCCGCCTGTCCGGCACCGAAGGCGCTCAACGACGCGACCGACAGCTTCGATGGGCTCCAGGGAATCCAGGTGAACATAGGAGACCTCACCGACCCGGAAACGATCCTCGGTTACGCGGCTTCCAGCCCGCCCGATCAGCAACAGTGCTCCTGGAAGACGCCGGCGACGGCGACCGGACCGAACCGGTTCCACCCGGCGTTCGAGGACTACGTCGAGAATCGGACCGAGCCGGCCGTCTGTACCCCGTAAGGCCGGAAAGCCAGGGAGAAGAAGGAGATGAACACCGCAATCAGGCGAATGCAGGGTCTGTGGATCGCGTTGGCGGTGGTGCTGGCCATGGGAGTGGCCGGTACCACCGTTGCCTCTGCGGCGCCGGATGCGCGGGTGAGCGGCCTGACGGCAAAGCAGAAGAAGGCAAAAAAGAAGGAACTCGGAAAGTGCCACAGGAAGCGCAGTACCAAACAGCGCAGGAACTGCACGAAGAAGGTGAAGGAGAAGTACAGGCGCCTCGCCATGAAACACGACGGAAACACCGGCGCCGGCAAGACCTACCCGGTCGACGTCATGGACGACTACTTCACGCCAGACCAGCTTCAGCTCAAGATCAACGACTGGATCGTCTGGGACTGGCGGTACTCGACCAGCCGTGAGGGGCACAACGTGAACATGCGCCCTCCGTTTCCGAATGGGGTGATTGCCACCGACATCCAGTCCTCGGTGATGTCCGGACCGGACGGGCACTTCAAGCGGCAGTTCACGAAGCCCGGGACATACGACCTGTTCTGCACCCTGCATCTCGGCATGACGATGACCGTCCAGGTCTCGAAGTAGGCGGCGACCGGGCGGAATCGTGACCAGGGACCTCGTCACCGTCGCGGTCTCGCTCACGCTGATCCTTCTTGGGGCCGGCGCAGGCGGGGCAGCCGCCGCTCGGGCCGCCTCGCCGGTTGCCGGACTTTCCGCGCCGGTCTTTTCGTCGCATTCGGCCGGGGTATCCCCGGTCGCCCGGGCCGGAG
>JAUQWL010000134.1 GCA_030835185.1 Solirubrobacterales bacterium
GCTTCTACGAGCTGAAGGACGGTGAAGAGCCGGACCCGGCCGTGATGGCAGTCGCTCCCGACGAGGAGGTCGAGGCGACCGTCGCCCGCAAGGCGAAGGTGCGCCGCAAGGGGCACAAGGTGATCGTCAGGCTGCGGATCACCACCGGCGAGCCGGTCAGCGCGAAGCTGATCGTCACCCGCGGCAAGAAGCGGCTCGGTGTATCGAAGCCGAAGCTGCTGAAAGCCGGCAAGCGCACGGTCGTGGCCAGGCTCGGACGCAAGGCGACCCGGGGCCGCGCCAGTCTCACCCTCAGGCTGAGCGACCAGGCGGGCAACCGGATGGTCGTCAAGAGGTCGGTCCGCATCCCGCGTTAGCGGACCGCGCCTCGTCGAAGGCGCCGGACGGCCGACCCTGCCGGGACGCTGATTTCGGCGCCGGCCGGGATCGACGGGGGTAGGATGCCGCCACCGTGAAGAAAGCGAAGAAGCAGCCGAAGCCGAAGAAACTCTCGAAACTCGAAACGCGTACCCGTGAGGAGGTACCCGAGGCGGAAGAGCACGTGGCGGCCGGAGTCGCCGCGGGCAAGTCTGCCCGCAAGCGTGTGCCCCGCTCCTCGCTGGGCCGCCTGGACCTGTCCCCGGATCGCCCCGATCCCGTCACTCAGCTCGAGGCCCAGGCGGAGACCAGGCTCCCCGGCCTGATTCCGCTGCGTTACGGGCGCATGCTCGTGTCCGCCTTCACCTTCTACCGGGGTGCGGCGGCGATCATGGCTTCGGACCTCGACAGCAGCCCGACAACGGGGATCATCGTGCAGGCCTGTGGCGATGCACACCTCTCCAACTTCGGTGGATTCGCCTCTCCGGAGCGGCGGTTGGTCTTCGACATCAACGACTTCGACGAGACGCTGAGGGGACCGTGGGAGTGGGATGTGAAAAGGCTGGTTGCCAGCTTCGAGATCGGTGCGAGGGACCGGGGCTTCAAGAAGTCGCAGCGGCGCAAAGTGGTGCTCGATACTGCCCGTGAGTACCGGACGGCAATGGCCGAATTCGCCGCTATGGGCAACCTGGACGTGTGGAACTGGCATCTCGACGTCGATTCCATGGTCGCCGGGTGGGCCGACAAAGCAGACCCGGATGCGATCAAGAGATTCCGGCGCGGGGTCGCCAAGGCGCAGGGCAAGGACCGGCTCAAGGCCTTCTCCCGGCTCACCCACGTGGTCGACGGCAAGCTGCGGATCATCAACGACCCGCCGTCCGTGATACCGCTTGACGATCTCGTGCCGGCGGACCAGGCGGCCGAACTCGACGACCGGGTCAGGAGCATTCTCGCCGGCTACCGGGTGACGCTCAGTCCGGACCGACGGGTCCTTTTCGACACCTACGAATACGTGCACGCGGCCATGAAGGTCGTCGGGGTCGGCAGCGTGGGGACCCGGGCCTGGATCGTGCTGATGGTCGGTCGCGACCTCGGCGATCCCCTCTTCCTCCAGCTGAAAGAGGCCCAGGAATCGGTACTCGAACCCTACGTCGGCCCGAGCCGTTTCAACAAGCACGGTCGACGCGTGGTGGAGGGACAGAAGCTGATCCAGTCGGCCAGCGACATATTTCTCGGGTGGACCACGGCCGAGGGCTTCGACGGGGTGGAGCGCGATTTCTACGTACGCCAGCTCTGGGACTGGAAGGGCTCGGCCCGGGTAGACCGGATGAGTCCGAGAACGATGGCGATCTACGGACGGATCTGCGGTCGGGTCCTCGCTCGCGCCCACGCCCGCACCGGCAACCGTTTCGCGCTGTCCGCCTACCTCGGCAAGAGCGACACCTTCGATCGGGCGATGGCGGATTTCGCGACGGCCTACGCCGATCAGAACGAGACCGACTACCAGACGGTGCTGAAGGCCGCCGCTGACGGGCGGATCCAGGTTGAGACGCCGGACAGGTGAGTCGCCGCGGCGGTCGACCCGGCTCCTGGCCGAGGCGGCAACGGGATTCACCGGGTGACCCACGGCCTGCGGTTCAGAAACCGTCTGGCAGCCCTGATCTCCCTGTTGCTGGGCCTGGCCGCAGTCGCTGTCACGGTCGACTTCGCCGTCTCGGAGTTTCCCCGTGGTCTGCTGGTGATCGGTTGTGGCGTCCTGTCGCTGGCCTTCGTCTGGTACGGCCTGTGGCGGGCCCGTCGGTTCCGGTTGCCCGCCCTGATCGCTTCGGCGATTGCACTGATCGGCGGTTTCATCCTGCTTTCGAGTGCCGGGGAGTTCTGGCGCTTCTTCGCGGACCTGGTACTGGTGATCGCAGCCGCGGCAGCGGCCGAGCGCGCCTTCAGGGTTCAGGTGCCGTTGCCGGATGCGCCGGATCCGGCAAGGGCGGTGCTCTTTTTCAACCCGAAGTCGGGGGGTGGCAAGGCCGCGAAGTTCTCGCTCGCCGGAGAAGCCGAGGCGCGCGGCATCAAAGCGGTCGGGATGAACCCGGGCTGCGATCTGGAGCAGATGGTCAGGGATGAAGTGGAGGCGGGTGCAGACGCTCTGGCGATGGCCGGGGGCGATGGATCTCAGGCGACCGTCGCGTCCGTCGCGGCTGAGAGCGGCCTCCCTTACGCCTGCATTCCGGCCGGCACGCGCAACCATTTCGCACTTGATCTCGGAGTCGACCGGAACGACGTGGTCGGTGCCCTCGATGCCTTCGTCGGGGGCGGCGAGCGGCAGGTCGATCTGGCCGAGGTGAACGGCCGGGCATTCGTCAACAACGTGTCGCTCGGGGTCTACGCCGAGGCCGTGCAGCGAGACGGTTACCGCGAGGCAAAGATGCGCACCCTGCTCGAGACCGGAGCCGGGATCATCGACTCCGACGGCGATCAGATCCACCTCACCTGGAAGAGTCCTCGTGGCCATGAACACAGTTCCGGAGAACCGATTCTCGTATCCAACAACCAGTATCGCCTCGGCGACGCTCTCGGCTTCGGCACCAGGCCGAAGATCGACGATGGCAAGCTCGGGGTGACCGTTTTCAGCGATCCGGCCGAGGACAGGCGGCGCTTCGGCCGCTTGCGCCGACCGTGGCGACAGTGGTCGGCGCGGGAGTTCACGGTCGATTCCGAGGACCCCGTCGCGGCGGGGATCGACGGCGAGCCCTGCGTCCTCGAACCACCGCTGGTCTTCACGATCAAGCCGGCCGCACTCACCGTCAGGATCGCTCGAGCCCACCCGGGGGCATCACCTTCGGCGGCCATTCCCTCCGGGCTGCTCCGCGGGATCCAGTCCCTTGTCCTGATCGTGGCAGGTCAGGCCCCGGCCGAGCGGACGAGGGCGGTCAGGGCCGCCCGGGGGGAGAGGAGGAAGCGCCATTACTGAAGACACCGGAATGGCTGAGCGTGGGCCGCGCGGCCTGCGCAATGCACTCGAGGAGTTGCGCAGGCTCGACCAGGCGGTCTACGCGGCGGTTGCGGTCAGCCCGACGCCGTCTCTCGATTCGGCGCTTCGCGGACTCTCCCATGCGGCTGACTACTCGCGTATCTCCTTCGCGATCGCCGGCGCACTGGCAGTTTTCGGGGGTGCGGCCGGGCGACGGGCGGCGTTTCGCGGCGTCGCATCCATCGCCTTGACGTCGGCGACGATGAACCTGACGGTGAAGCCGTGGGCCAGGCGCCGGCGCCCCGACCGCGAATCGGCCAAGGTGCCGCCGGCCCGGCACGTGCGCATGCCGACTTCGACATCTTTCCCCTCGGGCCATTCGGCCGCGGCTTTCGCCTTCGCCGACGGCGTCGGTCGAAATCTTCCCTGGGCCGGGCCGCCGTTGACCGTGCTCGCCTTCCTCGTCGCCTACTCCCGCGTACACACGGGGGTCCACTACCCGGGTGACGTGATCGTCGGCTCGCTCTGCGGAGTGGCGCTGGCCGAGGTCGCCAACCTGGCGATCGACCGGACCTGATCGCCTGCCACGCCGGTCGATGCCGCCGATGCGGGCTGATACGTGATCGAGCAGGGAACCGCCAGCAGACCGGGCGCGGAACCGGCACCGATGTTGGCACGTATGGTTTCCCCCGCCAGTCCGTGGGGGTGGGGTGGCGAGGACGCGCGGGTCAGTCGAGCGCGGCGCGGGCGGCGGCGACCCGTGCCACCGGTATCCGGTAAGGCGAGCAGCTGACGTAGTCGAGTCCGGCGGTGTGGAAGAACTCGACACTGGCCGGATCGCCACCGTGTTCGCCGCAGACGCCGAGCGGCAGGCCCGGTTTGACCGAGCGCCCCTTGGTCGCCGCGATCCGCACCAGGGCGCCCACTCCGTCGATGTCGATCGTTTCGAACGGGCTGCCGGGCATCAGGCCCTGGGAGAGGTACTCGGGCAGGAAGGCCCGTTCGGCGTCGTCGCGGGAGAGACCGAGCGAAGTCTGGGTCAGGTCGTTGGTGCCGAAGCTGAAGAAGTCCGCCTGCTCGGCGATCTGATCCGCCACCAGGCAGGCACGGGGGAGCTCGATCATCGTGCCGATCGGGATCTCCAACTCGGTGCCGGCCTCCTCGAAGACCTCCGCCAGGGCTGCTTCGACCGAGCCACGCAGCAGTTCCAGCTCGCTCTCGAACGCGATCAGCGGCAGCATGATCTCGACTCTGGGGCGGGGGCCGTCGGTGGATACCGCCAGCGCCGCGCGGGCGATCGCCTTGGCCTGCATCTCGAAGAGCCCGGAGAGCATCAGACCGAGGCGCGAGCCCCGGGTGCCGAGCATCGGGTTGACTTCTTCGAGATCCCGGGCCACAGCGAGCCGCGACTTCGCTCTGCTGGCGGCCTTCTGGTCGCCGCGCTTGCGGGCGTCTCTCAGAGCGCGTTCGAAAGTCGACACGGGGATGAACTCGTGGAGCGGTGGATCGAGCAGCCGGATCGTCACCGGCAGGTCTCCCATCACCTTGAGGAGTTCGGTGAAGTCCGCCTGCTGGATCGTGCCGAGCCGGTCGAGGTCGGCGGCATATTCAGCCTCGAGCGGGCCGCTGCGGGAACTCTCGTCATACAGGCGCTCGCGTCGGGCCAGTTCGCCCGCGATGAACATCTCGCGCACGGTTTCCTCCCGGTCCTCGCCGAAGAACATGTGCTCGGTCCGGCAGAGCCCGATCCCCTCGGCACCGAGTTCCAGCGCATGTCTCGCGTCTTCGGCCGTATCGGCGTTGGCCCGCACACCGAGAACGCGGATTTCGTCGGCCCAGCCGAGGACTTCCGTGAAGTACTCGTCGACCTCCGGCCGGATCAGTTCGACCTCGTCGGCGGTGACGATGCCGGTCGAACCGTCGATCGCGATGCGGTCTCCTTCGCGCAGTTCCCGGTCGCCGATCGTCAGCGTGCCGGCCTCGGGATCGACTTTGATTTCGGAGGCGCCGACCACGCAGGGTCGACCCATGCCGCGGGCGACGATCGCCGCATGCGACGACTTGCCGCCCTGAGCGGTGAGGATGCCGCGCGCCGCGTGAAACCCGGCGACGTCGTCGGCCGAAGTGAACATGCGCACGAGGACCGTATCCTCGCCTTCGTCCGCCCGGTCCTGGGCTGCCTTGGCGGTGAGCGCGATCGCGCCGGCCGCCGCGCCGGGGGAGGCGGGCACCCCGCGGGTCAGTTCCTCGAACTCGGCATCGGGCGCAAAGGCCGGGTGGAGCAGCGCCGTCAGGGTCGACGGGCGGATGGTGCGCAGCGCGTGTTCGCGGGAGAGGAGGCCTTCCCGCACCGCGTCGGAGGCGAATCGCACCGCCGCCTGGGCGTGACGCTTGGCCCCGCGGGTCTGAAGGATGTAGAGGCGGCCGTCCTCGATCGTGTACTCGATGTCCTGGATGTCGGAGTAGTGGCGCTCGAGTTCGGCGAGGCTGGCGATCAGCTCGGCGTGCATCTCCGGCATCCGGCGTTTCAGGTCGTCGAGGTCTTCGGTGTTGCGGATGCCGGCGACCACGTCTTCGCCCTGGGCGTTCAGCAGGAAATCTCCGAGCGGGCGGGGTTCGGCCGTCGTCGGGTCACGGGTGAAGGCGACCCCGGACCCCGAGCGCTCGCCCATGTTGCCGAAGACCATGCGCTGGACGGTGACGGCGGTTCCGAGCGAGTCGGGGATGCCGTTGAGCCGGCGGTACGTGATCGCCCGGTCGTTGTCCCAGGAGTCGAAGACCGCACGGACCGCCTGGGTCAGCTGGGAGTGGGGGTCCTCCGGAAATGGCTCGCCGGTGTGCTTTTCGAAGATATCCAGAAAGCGGGTGACCAGAGCCTTCAGCGCGTCGACGTCGAGTTCGCTGTCGACTTCGACCCCGCCGGCCCGGCGGGCGGCGACCAGTGCGTCCTCGAAGGCCATCGCCGGCACGCCGCGGACCACCTCGGCGAACATCTGGATCAGCCGTCGGCGGGAATCCCATGCCAGGTGCGGGTCGCCGGTCTGTCTCGAAAGCCCCTCGACGGACTGCTCGTTCAGCCCGAGGTTGAGCACTGTGTCGAGCATGCCCGGCATCGAAACCGGAGCGCCCGAGCGGACCGAAACCAGGAGCGGGTCGACGGGATCGCCGAGAACCTTGCCGGACTGCCGCTCGAGCTCGGCCAGGGCCTCACGGATCTGCCCGTCGAGGCCGTCCGGCATCTCGCCGCCCCGTTCCCTGTACTTGACGCAGGCGGCAGTCGTGATCGTGAATCCGCCGGGAACCCGGTCTGGCCCGAGCACCTGGGTCATCTCGGCGAGATTTGCACCCTTGTTGCCGAGCAGCGCCCGCATCTCGGCCGTGCCGTCGGCAAAGCCGATGACCCAGGGCCGTGTTTCGGGAGTCGTTGCGGTCGGTTCCAACGACAGTATTCATAGTCCTTTTTTGTGCCGGTAGTCTGGCCGCCGTGAAGCGCGACCTCAGGATCGGTGGATACATCGTGGGCCAGAGCCCGAACTCCCCGCTCGTCTTCGCGCTCGTCGGACTCGCTCTGAGCTGGATCCTGTCGTCCGGTTCGGGTGCGCACGCCGCCGCCAGGGCCGTCTTCTACATCAGCCTCTCCGTCTGGGCCTGGCTGGAGCTGTCCGACGGCGTCAACGGCTTTCGCCGGGTGCTCGGTGCGGGCGGGTTGCTCTACGTCCTGATTTCGCTCACGGAAAATCTCGAGTAGCAGCGAATCGACCGCCTGCGGGCCGCGTTATGGTGTCAGCAGGCGATTCGGGTCCCACCGTATCGCGGGGCGACGGAGAGGATTCGATTGATCCAGGCAATCCTGCAGCGCCGGAGAACGGTCGTGACCGGCAGATTGACCGCGGCTCTTTCCGGAACGGTCGCAGTCGCATTTCTGTTCTGTGCCGTCACGGCGACCGGCGCCGTCGCCGGCAAGAGGCAGAAGACGAAGGCACGACCGAACATCGTGCTCGTTCAGGCCGACGACGCGGTGGTCAGCGACCTGAAATACATGCCGAACGTGAAGCGGCTGATGAAGCGTGGCGGTACGGACTTCTCGAACTACTTCGTCTCCTATGCGCTCTGCTGCACCGCCCGGACGACGCTGCTCACCGGTCAGTTCTCGCATAACCACGGGGTGCTCAGCAACTTCCGGTCGAACGACGGCGGCTACTACACGTTCCGCGACCTCCCGGGTAGACGCAACCAGAAGAATTCGCTCGGTCCGTGGCTCAAACGGGCCGGTTACCGCACCGCCCTGATCGGCAAGTACCTCAACGAGTACGGCGCGCTGGACCGCACGGAGGTGCCACCCGGCTGGAACCGCTGGGTCGGACTTCTCGACAATTCGACGTACGACTACTACAACTACGCGCTGAACATCGACGGCAAGGTCCGCTACTACGGCGACCCGGAATACGCAAGGGCCCAGCTTGACCTGGCGACGTCGGTCATCAACGAACCCGCCGGCAGCTTTCCCGAGCTGATGGCCAAGTTCAGGACGGTCTTCCAGCCCTTCGACTACTTCGGCTGGCAGCGTGAAAAGGATTACACGATGGATGTCGGCGGCAGGTTCGCAGCCGACTTCGTGAAGAGCTCGGCGCCCCGGCGGAAGCCGTTCTTCCTCTACTACTCGCCGCCCGGTCCGCACGCCGAGGACACCAATCACATCCAGGGGCTGCGCCCCGGGGCGCCCGGACCGGATCCCCGCCCCCCGGCCCGGTACCGGAACACCTTCGACGACGTCGATCTGCCGATGCCGCCTTCATTCAACGAAGCCGACGTGTCCGACAAGGAGATCAACCTGAGCGGCCTGCCACTCCTGGACGAGAGCCAGATCGCCGAGATCACCGACAACTACCGCGGTCGCCTCGGCGCGGTCAAGGCGGTCGATGACCAGGTGGGCCGCATCGCCAGGCAGGTGCGCCGGGCGGGCGAGATGAAGAACACGTACTTCATCTTCAACTCCGACAACGGCTACCTGCAGGGCGAGCACCGGCTGCGCGGCTCGAAGTTCCTCCCATACGAAAACTCGATCCGGGTCCCGACCCTGATCAGTGGGCCGGGGGTGAAGCGGGGAAAGACGGAGCGCGGCAACGCGATCGATGTCGACCTCGCGCCGACGATCCTCGACATGGCCGGAGCCAGGCCCGGCCGGGTCATGGACGGCGTGTCACTTCTTCCGGCGGCCAAGGGAAAGCGCCCGATCCCCCGGAGAAACGTCCTGCTCCAGGCGATGAGGCCGCTACTCAAGTTCCATACGCCCCTGACCGCTTTCGACCTCCCGTTCTACGGGGTCCGGACCCACCGCTTCAAGTACATCCACTGGTCCTTCGACGCGATCGAGCTGTACGACCTCGACAACGATCCGGACGAACTGGTCAATCTGGCCAGGAACCCGGCCTGGGCCGACAAGATCGAGCAGCTCGAGAAGGTGGCCGAGCGGCTGAGCCAGTGCCGCGGCTCGGCCTGCCGCTGATCGGTCTGCGCTGATCGACCGGGGTCGCAACGAGATGAACGAATCCGCAATCGAGCCTACGCCGGAGCAGATCGCCCGGCTGGCTTCTTCAACCGAAGAGGGCCCGATCGCGATGGTGAACCTGCTCCGTTTCCGGGAAGAAGCCGGGGAGCCCGATTCGGGGATGTCCGGCGCCGAGGCCTACGGGCTGTACAGCCAGGGGGTCGCACCCCTCCTGGAGGCTGTCGGAGCGAAGGTCCTGAGTGCGGTCCAATGCCGGCAGAGCGTCATCGGCCCGCCGGAGGCCGAATGGCACATGTCGATCATCGTCGAGTATCCCTCGCCCGGGGCCTTCATCGAGATGGTCAGCGATCCGGGCTATCGGGAGGTCGCCGTCCACCGCACGGCCGCACTCGCCGACAGCCGTCTCATCCTCTCCGCGAGGCTCGTGTGAAGGCCCCTGCCGGCTCATACTGGCCGCGGCCCTGGAGCTGTGAGGACGGCGGCCCGCGCCGCTGGGGCAACCCCGACGGTCAGGCCGGCCTCGATATCAAGCCGGGGGAACGCCTCCGGGTCAAGGCAAAGATGGACGCCTACGCCTGCGACATGGTGATCCGCCGCGAGCCGGGTGAGCTGTTCGCCCTCAGGCACACACTGCCGGCCGGCGACCCGCTGGCGGGCGATGTGGATGGCTGGATCGAGAAGCTGGACCCGCAGACCCTGGAAGTGGTCGCTTCCTCTCCGCGTCTTGCTGCGGGGCGGTACTGGCCGGGAGGCATCGCCGCGCATGCCAACGGCGACATCCACATGGTTTTCGGCCGCTCGGCGCACCGCCTGACCCCGGATCTGGAAGTGCTCGCCTCGAGGGTTCTCCCGGTCGACCGTCCGTACAATTCCTTCGTCCTGCTCGACGGCGGCGAGCTGGTCACCAAGGACTGCGACGCTCCCGCCGGCCTGGCCCGTTCGACCGTTTCGGTTCTCGACCCGGAATCGCTCGAATCGCTCGTGCCGGAACTGGAGCTTCCCGAGCCGAGCATCGCCCGCCTGTCTTCCGACGGAAGCAGCGTGATCGCGGTCGGAACGGAGACGGTGTTCCGGCTCCTGTTCGACAGGGATGCGGGCCGACTCGAGATCGACGAGACCTGGAATCCGCGCTACGGGCCGGCGCCCGGGCGCAGCTACGGCTGGGACCCGGTGGTCACCGACGAGCACGTCTTCTGGATGGATCAGGGCAGGAACTCGACCGACTGGTCGATGGTCGGCACCGGCGAGTCTTCTGCTCCGGTCCGGCTCTGGTGGGCGAGGATCGACGATCCGCAGGCCCTGCGGTCGGTTGAGATCAGCGGACTCCCTCATGGCACGGAATCGAATCCTCCGGCCTGGGATCCGGTCAACCGCATCGTGGTCGCCTACGACGCCGGAAACGAGGTGCTGCGCGCCTGGAAGCTGGAGGGGGACGAACTCCGCCCGCTCTGGCGCCGGGACGGATTCGCGCACGCCGGCCACTTGGTGCTTTACCCCGATACGCGGGAGCTTGTCGCCCAGGACTGGCGCGGTCTCTCCCTGCTCCGCCGGCCGGCGATCCGCAGGTTGAGCCGGCCGGCATTGAGACGACTGGGCCACTCGGCGAGGGCCCGTCGTTTCTCCCGTCCGCTCGGAACGGACCATCTGGTGGTACTCGACCTGGACAACGGCGCCGACAAGGCCAGGGTTGCCGTTTCTTCACCGAGCCAGGCTTTTCTCTTTCCTGCCCCGGGCTTTTCCCGTGACTTCTACTACCAGTCGATAACTACGATCGCCCGTGTTTCAGTCGAATGAGGAGCCCGTCACGATCCTGTTCGACGGGTCCGTTCGGCGTCTTGCCTCGCCGGGAAATCAGCCGGGCAGCTTTTCCTTCAGGAACGCCGCAAGCTCCGGACCGGTGTTCGGGTCGATCACGCTGAGCGCGGGTACTCCGGTCATCTTTTCGATCAGGCGGATCCCGGCTTCGGTGCTGGTCGAGCGACCGGAGACGAGATCGGGTTTGACCCCGAAGGCCTCGATCACGCCGAGCACCGCATAGGGGTCGGAGGCGCAGAGGATGGTCAGGCTGACGTTCTCTTCCAGCACCTTCATCGCGATGTCTCCGCAGTAGGGCTCCAGTGGCGAAGCTCCCGCCTCGATGATGACCACGTCCGGATCGGACTCGGCCAGCCTCGAGCAGAGCAGCTTCAGGCGGCCTTCGTATTCGTCCGGTGGAATCACGGTCGAGGGCAGGCCGACGTCGACGAAGTCCATGGTCGGCTCGGCACCGGCCCGCTTCATCGCCAGGATGTCGCGAAGCCGGCCCACACCGGTGACCTTGGCACCCGCCACCCGCCTCCCCATGGCGACGAGCTCCCGGATGGCCGCCACTGCCGCCACCGTCTTGCCGGAGTCCATCGAGGTGCCGATGATCAGGATTACCGGTGCTTCCAGCTGCTTCTCGCCGGCTGGAGGAACGAAGTCCTTCATCCGGCAGGGTTCGCCGTTGCGGGACGCGTGCCCTATGTACCCGACGTTTGCCAGATCGGCGCTCTGGAGTGCCGCCGAGGTGCACACCCCCAGCACGCCCGCCGCGGTCAGGGTCTGCATTTCCAGATCCTCGCCGATCTCGCGCCAGTCACCCACCACCTCCAGGGTCGCGGCGCGGGTGCCGAGCGCACCGATCAGCCGGTCGCCGGGGAACATCTCAACCAGGCTGCCGTCGACGGTTTCGACTTCGTAGCAGGCGGGACCCTCCTCGAGCATCTCGACCACGACGTAGTCGCCGCGCGACCACTTGTCGCGCGCCAGTTCGACGACCTCGGGCAGGTTGCGGTCGAAGTCGGTGATGCGCGTCAGGCTGGGGAGCAGCAGGCGGGCCTCCTGGCGGGGCTCTTTCATAGCTGCCTTTCCGGTGGGCCGGCCAGCAGGCAGGCCAGCAGGGCGGCCCGTTCGGGCATCCGTTCGATCACGAGGTGTTCATGCTGTGCATGGGCCCCGTCGCCGACAGCGCCGAGGCCGTCGAGCGTCGCGGTCAGCGCACTGGCGTAGTTCCCGTCGGAGGCGCCACCCACATGGGCCTCGCTGATCTCGATTCCGAGGGCGTCGGCGGCCGACACCGCCTTCTCCCAGAGTGCCTGATTGCGGGGGGTCGGCTCCATCGGCGGCCGGTTGAAGCCGCCGTCGATTTCCAGCGTCACCCGCTCGGCGGTCGGATGGAGTCCGCGGATCGCCTGCTCGATCGCGACGGCATCGTCTGCGGTGCTGACCCGTGCTTCGATTTCGGCGCTCGCCTCCGGGGCGACGATGTTCGGATGCATGCCCCCGTCGATCCTGCCGACGTTTACGGTGATGCCGCGCTCCGGGTCGTCGAGCTCGAAAAGGTGGCCGACCTGCCGGGAGAGCTCCCGGATCGCACTTGCCCCTGCGGTCGGCTCCAGGCCGGCGTGACTGGCGACCCCCGCGACGTGCAGAGTGAAGCGTCCGACTCCCTTGCGACCCGTCTTCAGGCTTCCGTGTGGCCCGAACGACGGCTCCATCACGTACGCCCTCGAAGCGCCGGCTGCGAGGTGCCTGATCGTCTGTCTCGAGTCGGGGCTCCCGATCTCCTCGTCGCAGTTGAGCATGACCACCGGCCGGCAGGGCATCGGGACGTCGAGTTCCCGGTTGACCCGCAGCGCGTAGACCATCTGGGCCAGACCACCCTTCATGTCGAAGACACCGGGTCCGTGAAGGCGGCCGTCGCGTCGTTCGACCGGCATCGTCGCGACCGTACCGACCGGCCAGACCGTGTCGAAGTGGCCGAGCAGCAGCTGGCTCGGTCCGTCATCCCGGTTTGGCGGCAGCGTTGCGAGAAGGTGATCGCGGCCGCCCGGGCCCGGCAGGCGCTCAACTTCGAATCCGAGTCCGGCGAGCAGATCTTGGAGTTGCGAGCGGACCGCTTCCTGGGCCGGTCCGTCGAGCGACGGCGACTCGGCTTCGGCGAGGCGGGCTGCGAGGTCGACCATCTCCTCCTGGCGCTCGCGTAGCCAAGCCAGCAGTTCGGTGGGGTGGGGCGTCAAAGCCGGAAGTCCGTGTGGAACGGGAATGAGTTGCTTTCCGAGATCTCGGCGAACCGGCCCGGGCTGAGGTAGGCGAGCAAAGGTGACTCTGCGAGAAGTTCCGCGTCGTCGCCCTCGTACACGCGCATCGAGCGTTCGTCGACCGCGGCGGCGACCACCTCGCCTATGATCAGCGTGTTCTCGCCGAACCCTTCGACGATCTGCTCGAGCCTGCATTCGAGCCACAGATAGGCATCGCGGACAAGCACGCCTTCGACCTCGGACGCGGCGAAGACGGGGATCGCTTCGAGGCTCGGCTTCTCGCCGTCCGACTCCCGTGGGCCGGCGGCGAGGCTCGTCTCGACGATCTGTTCCGGTCGCGGGAAGCTGACCGTGAACTCGCCGGTGCGCTGGGCGTTCTGCTGGGTGGCGTGTCGGGGACTGCAGACGAAGCAGAAGTGATTGCTCCAGCCGAGCGGCATCGCCATGTGTTTCGGCGCGAGGTTGTGCTCTTCGCCATCCGGTTCGATCGTGCCGACCAGAATGAGCGGCGCCACCGTAAAGAACGAGGTCCAGATCGGCGAGCCGACCGGTAGGGGGACGGGCCGCTGCCCGGGAGTCCCCTGTCCTTCAGTCTGATCGGGCATGGCCCCACCATATCTGCGGGCGGCCTGGTCCCGTTTCCGGCTTTCCCCGTTTCGAACGGGTAGTTCCTACTGAGTGCATGAGCCTTTGACGGATTATGGTGGGTCTATGACCTCAACTGCCACCGATTCGAAGCGTGCTGTCGTCGTGGGTTCCAGTTTCGCCGGTCTGACCGCGGCGTTCGAGTTGCGCAAGCATCTCGACAGGAAACACGAGGTTGTCGTGATCGAGCCCCGGGATCACTTCACTTTCATTCCCTCGTTGATCTGGGTTCCGTTCGGGAAGCGCGACCCCGAGGACGTCACCTTCAAGCTCGAGCCGGTCTATGCGAAGAAAGGCATCAGGTTCATCAACGATGCCGCCGCGAGCTTCGATCTCGACAACCGCAAGGTGATCACCACCGGCGGGGAGGAGGTCGCGTACGACAGTCTGGTGGTGGCGACGGGGCCAAAGCTGGCATTCGACCGGATCGACGGACTCGGGCCGGAGAACGGCTACACCCAGTCGGTCTGCAACCTCGAGCACGCCATGCAGACCCGCGAGGCCTGGGAGCGCTTTCTCCAGAACCCCGGACCGGTCGTGGCCGGCACCGCCCAGGGCGGTTCCTGCTTCGGCGCTTCTTATGAGTTCCTGCTCAACACCCACCACCGGATCAGGAAGGCCGGGCTTGAAGACGTGGCACCGGTGACCTTCATCACCGCAGAGCCTTTCCTCGGCCACTTCGGCCTCGGCGGAGTCGCCGACTCGCAGCAGCGGGTCGAGAAGTACTTCGACAAGCTCGGCATCGAAGGCATTGCGAACAACGTCATCACGGAAGTCCGGGACGGCGAGATCGAGCTCAAGGGCGGTCGCAAGCTGCCGTTCGCGTTCTCGATGATCGTACCGTCGTTCGCCGGGGTGGATGCGGTCAGCCGGACCGAAGGCCTCGGCAATCCGGCCGGTTTCATCCCGGTCAACGACGAGTTCCGCCACGAGGAGATCGAGAACGTCTATGCCGCCGGCGTCAACGTCGCGGTCGCCCCTCCGCAGCAGACAGAGGTTCCCGCCGGCGTGCCCAAGACCGGTCAGATGAGCGAAGTCATGGCCAAGGTCGCGGCGCAGAACATGGCGGCCGACATCCAGGGCGGCGAGCGGCGGGAGATGCCGATGTCGGAGATGGAAGCCATCTGCATCCTCGACGGCGGAAACACCGGGATCATCTTCAAGGCCGATCACGTACTCGGCGAGTCCGAGCATCCTCGCGTAATGTCCGGTCCCCAGGCACACTGGGCGAAGATCGCCTTCGAAAAGATCTTTATGGGCAGCCGCAAGCTCGGCCACCCGATCCTCTAGGAGAAGAAATGCATAACGTCAACGTAGAAGCTGTGGAACAGACCGTCTCGATGGGTGAAAAGGACGCGGCGAGCCTGGTCCAGAAGGTTGATTTCAACGGCGAGTGGCAGACTGCCGACGGCGGGCCCCAGTTCAGTACCGAGATCCCCCTGCCGGATGGCAGTTCGGTTCCTTTCGAGTCCGACTTCCCGGCCCACATGGGCGGCAGTGGTTCGGCGCCGAATCCGCTGGCCTACTGCTTCTGGGGCGGCATCGCCTGCTTCGCCATGACGTACGCCCAGGAAGCGGCGATGCGGGGGGTCGAGCTGAAGGCCCTGAGGGCCCGGGTGGAGACCGAGGTCGACATGAGCCGCGCCCTCGGTGTCAGTGAGCGACCCCCGGTCGAGGGAATCGACTGGCATCTCGAGGTCGAATCCGACGCACCGCCTGAGGTCCTCGAGCAGATCAAGGCCGACTCCGACGAACGTTGCCCGGGCGCCTACTGCATCAGCAACCCGATCGAACTCCGGACCCATCTGGAGCTGGTAAACCGCTCTTGAGCACGCCGAGCGCAGCCGAGGTCGAGCGCCGGGCCGACCGGGTCCACGGCAGCGGTCTCTCCGCCCGGCTTTACGACCCGTTCCTCTGGTGGGGCGAAAAGAGCGGGTTGTCGAAGAAGCGTGACCGGCTGCTGGAGGCGGCCCGCGGCGAGGTGCTGGAAATCGGAGCCGGCACCGGGCTCAACCTGGCCCACTACCCGCCCGGACTCGACCGGCTGGTCGTGAGCGAGCCGGAGCAGCACAAGGCGGATCTGCTGCTGAAGCGGGCTGCCGAGCTCGACCTCGAGGTGGAGTTCGTCCGTGCCTCAGCCGAGGCACTGCCGTTCGAGGACAACAGCTTCGACACGGTGGTGGCGACGCTCGTCTTCTGCACCGTCGGCGAACCGGAAGCGGCGATCGCCGAGGTCAAGCGTGTTCTGCGTCCGGACGGCGCGTGGCTTCTGA
The DNA here is from genome assembly GCA_030835185.1 of Solirubrobacterales bacterium. Lineage (GTDB taxonomy): Bacteria > Actinomycetota > Thermoleophilia > Solirubrobacterales > 70-9 > 67-14. The sequence goes on from JAUQWL010000134.1 coordinate 15,814, forward strand.
TCGAGCACATCCGTTCGGACCGGCCGGCGATCGGCAGGATCCAGGACTCGATAACCCGCCCCTGGGCAAGGCTGGCGGACGGCTGTCAATGCAACCGCCGCACGATCGAGATGATCGAGGCCGGAGGCTTCGAAGTCGAGCTGACAAGCGTCGCCGACAAGGCACTGATGCCACCGATCGCCCGCCCGATCGTCGCCGGCGTCGCCCGGCTGCCCTGACCGGTTACGACCCGGTCGCCCCTTCGTCGACCTCGACCTCCTGAAGCAGATGGGTGTCGACGTCGTAGACAAAGCCCCTGACCCGGTCGTTGTGGAGCACGAAGTCCGAGCGCCGGACCCTCAGGATCGACTGCCGGACGTCGGCGACGGGGTCGTCGAATGACTCGATCGCAAATGCGGGTGCCACCCCGGTGGCCTCCTGAAGGTCGGCCCGGAAGCCGTCATCGGTCAGCTGCTGCATGCCGCAGTCGGTGTGGTGGATCAGCATCACCTCGGTGGTATCGAGCAGCCGCTGGGAGATCGCCAGCGAGCGGATGACGTCGTTGGTGATAACGCCGCCTGCGTTGCGGAGGATGTGCGCTTCTCCGTGCCGCAGGCCGAGCACCTGGAAGGTATCGATCCGCGAGTCCATGCAGGTCACGATCGTCAGTTGCCGGGTCGGCTTGACGTCGAGGCTGGAGTAGGGCGTCGCTTCGGCGAAGGCCCGGTTGTTTGCGATCAGCTCGTCAGCGACGCTCATCGGGAATCGCCTTTCCGTTGCCGGATCGCCATCGGGCTACTTGATCGAAATCATGTCGACGATGAAGACCAGCGTGGCATCGGCCGGGATCGTCGGAGGGCTGCCCTGGGCGCCGTAGCCCAGGTCCGGCGGGATGATCAGCTCACGCCGCCCGCCCGCCTTCATGCCGACCAGCCCCTGGTCCCAGCCTTGGATGACCGTGCCCCCTCCGAGGGTCAGTTCGAAGGGCTCGCCACGGTCCCAGGAGGCGTCGAACTCCTTGCCGGAGTCGTAGAGCGCCCCGACGTACTGGACGGTCACCTTGTCTCCGTCCTTGGCCGCAGGGCCTTCTCCTTCGACGATGTCGTTGGTCACGAGTTCGGTCGGAGCCGGGTCACTCGAGGCCTCGATCGCCGGCTTGACCGAAGTGTCGGTCAGGTCAGCCGATGAAGAAGAGTCGCCCGAGCCGTCAAGGATCAAGTACCCCCCGATCAGCACGATGAGCAGGGCGGAGAACGAGATGAGCGTGACGATTCGTCGATCCATGGCGGGCATACTAGTTTGAAGCGTGCTGCTGCGTCACTCCCCGTGCGGCCTGACCGTCCAGCCTTCGGATGGGGGCACGCTGCCGGCGATCAACGACTCCCAGGTCGACTCGATGCCCTGCGGACCGGTGGCGGTCCTGATGTCGAGCCACCCGGTGCTCGAGTCGATGAATCTGTCCTGATCCCTGGCAACCCGGCGGCGGACTTCCGTCGCACCCCAGTCCCCGTTCCGCTTGGCGACGCGGGTCGGGGCGAAGAACAGTTCCGGTGACGGCCCGGGCAGCGCATCGGCTCCGTCTTCCGGTACCAGCGCTTCCCAGTCGGCGGCTCCGATCACTGTGCTCGAAAGCAGTTTCTCACCGAGATGACGATGGATCCGGCTGCGCAGGCTCGCGTTTCCCGAGAAGTCGAGATAGGCGGTGGACGTCTCCGGATCGAGCGATTCGACGTCGTCGTAGCCGGTCACGCTGTCGTAGAAGCCGGTCGCCCCTGTGAACGCGACGTTGTCCGGGGAGGTGAGTCCGACCAGTTCGATCTGTTCGCCGTTATCCCTCTGGATCAGGTAGGCGAGTCCGAGGGCGGTCTTGCTCGAGGCGCTCGAGAGGATGACGCGACGGGCTCCGAAGAACCCGAGTTCGTCGAGCCAGTCGTGCGCCAGGAAGGCGGTTGTGAACAGCGGGGCAAACAGGGCGATGAACGGTTCCCGCTCGGGCGTGTCTCCCGACTCCGGTGTGGCGAAGCCGTAGCGGTTGTAGACGGCCGGCAGCTCGGCTCTGTGCGCGGCCTGATCGACGAAACCGGTCTCGGACACCTTCCCGGGTTCGAATACGACGTGGCTGCCCATGGGAAAGAAGCCGAAGACCCTGGCACCGGGCTCGACTCCCTCGACCCCGGAAGCGACCACGTCTGCGTACCCCCATGCCGGAACGCGCCCCCATCCGGCCGGGGCCGGGAAGAAGTCGAAATACCTCATCGCCCGGCCCATCGCACCGTAGGTCACGTTGTTCGCGGTGACCGAGAAGGTGTCGATCGCAAGGAGAGCCTGACCTTCCGCGACCTCGATCTCTCCTTCAGGGGGACCGGACCGGATCCTTGTCGTGCCCAGCGCGTCCTGTCTCACGAGGAAATCGAAAGAGTCGCTCATGCCGGTGAGCGTATCCGGTTTTTCCAGCTGCCCCTCGACGCCGTTGCAGCTTCACCTGTGGCGGGTTGGAGGCCGGTGGCATCCGGCCGGACCGGCGGCGGCCATGGCGGGCGACCCGGCGCTCACTTTGCGTTCAGCGCATCCTTGAGACTCTCGGCGGCGCGGTCGCCGACCCGCTTGAAGATCAGGCTGAAAACCGGATCGAGCACTTTCGCCACCCCGTGCGGCAGGATGTTCGCCTCGTAGCCCACTACGCAGCCTTCGCCGTCGGGGGCAAAGGTCATCACGTCCTCGATGTCGGCCATGCCGGT
>JAUQWL010000135.1 GCA_030835185.1 Solirubrobacterales bacterium
GCAGACATGGATTCGGATGCGTAGAGCTCAGCGGCCAGCGATGAGACGTCACCGACTTCGACCGCATCGATCCTGGCCAGCATCTCGTCGATGGTGAGCAGCGGGATCCCGTGAAGAGTGGCGCGGGCGATGCGGCTCATCCGGGCGGCCGGGGACTCGCCCGAGAGGACAAGGCTGCCCTTGACGTGCTCCTTGGCCCGGTTAAGTTCGTCGCCGCTCACCGGTTCGGTGCGAATCCGCTCGTACTCGCGACCGAGGATCTCACAGACCTCTTCGACGTTGTCTTCGCGAGTGCCGACATAGGTCGCCACGATGCCGGTATCGGTGAACTGCTCCGAGTAAGTTCCGACGGAGTAGGCCAGGCCGCGCTCTTCGCGCACTTCGCGAAACAGCCTGGAGGAACTCGAGCCGCCGAGGATCGAGTCCAACACAGCCAGCGTGAAGCGGCGATCGTCGGCCCGGTTGATGCCGGGGGCACCGAAACAGATGTGGTACTGCTCCGTGTCCTTGACCGCAAACTCCAGTCGCCCACCCTCGAGTGGTTCGACCGGGTCGGGGGTGGTGCGATTCCCGTTGTGGTCAGGTTCGAGCGTTCCGGCAAGGGTGACGATCTGGTCGTGATCGACGTTGCCGGCAGCGGCGACCACGATGTTCTCCGCGGTATAGCGACTGCGGTGGTAGCCGGCGATGTCGGGTACGGGAATACCTCCGATCACTTCGGCCCTGCCGAGGATGCGGCGGCCGAGCGGGGTATCGCCGAAAACCGCGTCGGCCAGGTAGTCATGCACCCGGTCCGAAGGTTCGTCTTCGTACATCGCGATCTCCTCGAGCACGACGTCGCGTTCCGAGTCGATATCCGGGAACGTCGATTCGAGCAGCATCTCCCCCATCAGCTCGAAGACCTCCTCGGTATGCTCGTCGAGGAAGCGGGAGTGGAGGTGAGTCGACTCCTTGCCGGTTGCCGCGTTGAAGGCGGCTCCGAGCCCGTCGAAGCGCTCGGAGATTTCGGTCGCTGAATAATTCGCCGTACCTTTGAACAACAGGTGCTCGAGAAAGTGAGAGACCCCTGCCTGGGCAGGGGTCTCGTCACGCGATCCGGTTCGGACCCAGAGACCGAGGGCAACCGAGCGCACCTGAGGAACTTCTTCGGTGATTACCCGGATGCCCGAAGCGGTCTCTGTCAGCCGAGCCGTTTCTTCCATCTAACTAGCTGCGACGCTCGCGATCACCGCGATCGCGCCGGCGGCGTCCGCCGTCGCCTCCGCTGCGTCCGCCGCGTCCACCGCCGCCTCCGCCGCTGGAAAGGGCGGCGATCTCGTCCTTGCTCTTGCCGTTGACCGAGGGGTCAGCGGTCATGCGCAGGCCGATCCGACCGCGCTCGCGATCGACCTCGGCCACGGTGACGTCGATCTCCTGGCCGGATTCGAGCACCTCTTCGACCGTCTCGACCCGTCCCCCGGGCTTGACGTTGGAGATGTGGAGCAGTCCGTCGGTGCCCTTGGTCAGCTCGACGAAAGCACCGAAGGTGGTCGTCTTGACGACCTTGGCGGCCGGGTAGCGGTCGCCGATCTCGGCTTCTTTGGTCATGCCTTCGATGCGGGCCACGGCCTCTTCGACCTGGGTACCGGTCGGGGCGTAGATCCGGATCGTGCCGTCGTCTTCGACGTCGATCTCGGCCTCGAACTCCTCGCAGAGCCCGCGGATGGTCTCGCCACCCTTGCCGATGACAGCACCGATCTTCTCCTGGTCGATCTTGATCGACTCGATCCGCGGCGCGTACTTCGAGAGCTCTTCGCGCGGGCCGTCGATCGCCTCGGCCATCTTTCCGAGGATGAACAGCCTGCCCTTGCGGGCCTGCTCGAGCGCGTCGGTCAGGATCTCGAAGGTGACTCCGGTGATCTTGATGTCCATCTGGAGGGCGTTGATGCCGTCCGCTGAACCGGCCACCTTGAAGTCCATGTCACCGAGGTGATCCTCGACTCCGGCGATGTCGGTCAGCACGATGTAGTCGTCGCCTTCCTTGATCAGGCCCATGGCCACTCCGGCAACCGGTGCGGTGACCGGAATACCGGCCGCCTGCATCGCCATCGACGAGGCACAGACCGAACCCATCGACGAGGAGCCGTTCGACTCCAGCGTCTCGGAGACGGCGCGGACCACGTACGGGAATGACTCCTGGTCCGGCACTGAAGGCACCAGAGCGCGCTCGGCGAGGGCGCCATGACCGATGTCGCGACGCTTCGGACCGCGCATGAAGCCGGCCTCCCCCACCGAGAACGGCGGGAAGTTGTAGTGATGCCAGAAGGTCTTGGTCGTTTCCAGACCGAGTCCGTCGACCCGCATGTCCATCCGGGTCGTACCCAGCGTCACATTGCCGAGGATCTGGGTCTCGCCCCTGGTGAACAGAGCCGAACCGTGGACCCGTGGCGACACGTCGACCTCGCACTCGATCGGCCGGATCTCGTCCTGGGCACGACCGTCGGGACGCTTCTTGTCGACGGCGATCGCCTTGCGGATGATCTCCTTCTCAACTGCCGAGAAGGCGCTCTTGACTTCGGAGACGCGGTCGTGATCGACTTCGCCGTCGGCGCCGGCCGGGGCCAGCTTCTCGACGACCTCGTCCTTGACCGCGCCGAGCGCGTCCTGGCGCTCGAGCTTGGCCTGAACCGAGGCGGCCTGCTTGATCCTGTCGCCGAACTGCGAGCGCACGTCGTTCAGCAGATCCTCGTCGATCGAGGGGGCCTCGATGACCAGCTTCTCCTTGCCGACCTTCTGGCGCAGCTCTTCGATCGCCGCGGTGATCTTCTTGATCTCGGTGTGGGCGATGTCGAGGGCATCGAGGATCTCGGCCTCGGTGACGCCGTTGGCGCCGGCCTCGACCATCAGGATGGCCTCGTCGGTACCGGCGACGATCAGGTCGAGATCGAGGCTGGCGTGATCTTCCTCGTCCGGGTTGATCACGAAGTCACCGTCGAGCTTGCCGATGCGGACCGCACCGACGTGGGCGGCGACCGGAACCTCTGAGATCGCCAGCGCCGCCGAAGCGCCGTTCATCGCAAGGATGTCGTACGGGTGGACGTGGTCGACCGACATCGGGATCGTGACCAGTTGGGTCTCGAAGTGCCAGCCCTTGGGGAAAAGCGGACGGATCGGACGGTCGATCATGCGGGCGGTCAGCGTTGCCTTCTCGCCGGCGCGGGCCTCACGACGGAAGAACGAACCGGGGATCTTGCCCGCGGCGTAGTAGCGCTCCTCGATGTCGACTGTCAGGGGCAGGAAGTCGACGTCGCGAAGACCTCCCACGGTTGCGGTTGAGAGGACCATGGTGTCGCCGGATCGCATTACGACGGCGCCGCTGGCCTGCTTGGCGAGTTTTCCGGTCTCGATCGAGATCTCGTCATCGCCTACACGCACGGAAACGCGCGTTACTTCGAACATACTCATCAGGTTTTCTTACCTCCGGCCGCCCGGTTGGCGACCATTTGTCTTTAGAACTGTCGTTCCTATCACCGGGAAGGGTACAGGCCCCGGCGATTCGCGGAACCTGGGGGCTTGCCGCCGGAACCAGAGGTTTTGGGCAGGAGAGCGCCTGAACCGGTCAGCAACGTTGTCAATCCGCTCTGGCAAGGATCTCCACCGGGTACCCGGTTGGTGGTCCTTGCCAGAACATGGTCGGGCAGGCGGGCGGCGGCCTGACGCTCTTGGAAGGGCGCGGCGAGCCGAACGCGCCGGCTGCGCGCCGGCTACGGCCGAGGCCGGTCTAGACGACGTCGAGGATGAGGCCGGGCGGCGGGATGTCGAGCGGGGTATCGGTTTCGTGGACCCACTCGACAACACCGTCGCCATCGATCAGGACGAGCGATCGGTTGCTGTGTCCGACCCCGTCGGGGTAGGCGCCGTAAGCCGAGGCGACGGCGCCCTTCGGCTCGAAATCGGCCAGGAGAGTGGTCCGGACTCCCAGGTGGTCGCGAAAGGCCTTGTGAGCGAAGGCGGAGTCGACGCTGATGCCGACCAGGGTCACACCGGCCCGCTCGAGATCAGGCTGGATCTCGCCGTATGCCTTCAGTTGATCGTTGCAGACCGGGCTGAAGTCGAGCGGGTAGAAGGCGATCAGCAGCCGCCGGCCGGTGAAGTCGGACAGCGAGACAAGCTGACCGGTGTGATCGGGAAGAATGAAGTCGGGCGCCTTTTCGCCTGGAGAAATCATCGTCCGGGTCGAATCGTGAAGCGCGTCAGATTCCGCCCGGCGGCGAGACGGCCCTGAGGAGACGCGGCTGAATCAGCAACCGGTCGGGAGGTCAGTGGCGCAGACCGAGCTCGGCGACGAGCGCACGGTAGCGATCGACGTCGGTCCGCTCGAGGTAACGCAGCAGACGGCGGCGCTTGCCGACCATCATCAGCAGGCCGCGGCGGGAGTGGTGATCCTTGCCGTGCTCGCGCAGGTGGCCGGTGAGGTCGTTGATCCGCTCGGTGAGCAGGGCGACCTGGACCTCGGTTGAGCCGGTGTCGCCGTCCTTACGGGCATATTTGCCGATCAGATCGGCCTTGTCGTCTTTGGTGATCGTCATAACTTTCCTTGTTTCGGGGTCCGCGTGGGGACCCCACTCACGGCCGCTGGAAGCTAGCACAGACGCGCGCCGTCTTCTCTACGTCCAGCTTCATCTGCTCGATCAGGGCCTCGGGCGAATCGAAGCGCCGCTCGCCCCGAAGCCGTTCGACGAACGCGACGCGCAGGGTCCGTCCGTAGAGGTCCACGTCCTGGTTTAGCAGGTGGGTCTCGACCAGCATTCCGCGCCCGGTTTCGAAGGTTGGCCTCACCCCCACGTTGACCGCGGCGGGCATGCCGTTGGCAAAGGCCGCGTAAACCCCGTGGCCGGGGCTGACCAGCCGGTCGTCCGGAACGATGTTGGCAGTCGGAAACCCGAGTTCCCGACCCCTCCGATCCCCGGCGACGACGGTTCCCTCGATCATGAAAGGAACACCCAGGCAGGCTCTGGCCTGGGTCATGTCACCGGCCGCGACCAGGGCCCTGATCCGCGATGAGGACACGGTTTCCCCGCCTTGTTCGACCAGGGGGACGACCCGTGTTTCGAACTCCGGGTGCGCTTCCAGCATGCCGGGGGTGCCTTTCGCGCCCGTGCCGAAGCGGAAGTTTTCGCCGACCGCCACCTCCACGGCCCCGAGGCGCTCGACCAGGATCTGCTCGATGAACTGCTCGGCGGTAATCCGGGTGAATTCCTGGTTGAAACCGATCACGACCATTTCCTCGATCCCGATACCGTCGAGTACGTCCCGCTTGACGCCGAACGGCATCAGCAGCTTCGGTGCCGCGGCCGGATGCAGCACTTCCAGCGGATGCGGGTCGAAGGTCAGCACCGTGTCGGCACCGTAAATCACCGCGCGGTGACCGATATGTACCCCGTCGAAAGTGCCGATGGCGACCCGCCTGGGGCGGACTTCCGCGTCCTCGAGTGCGGTGACCTTGATGGTCAACCGCGCGGCTCCAGGACGACTTCAGGCTTGAGGGATTCTCCGACGCGCACTGCCACGGCAATCAGGTTATCCCCGTTGACCAGGGCAAACGGCTCACCCTCGGCCAGCCCCGGGTCGGCGGGCACCCTGCGCCCGTAACCGATTGCCTCCGCAGCGCCGTCGTCGATCCGGACCTGCGACAGGAAGGAGAGCGCTTCGAGCGGTTCGAGGACTTCTCCGGCCCGTTCAAGGCCGAGAGGTCCGACCGCGGTGCGTCTCAACGCTTCGCAGTAGGCGTCGTCGAGGGTTTCGATCAGGGTCCGCACGTAAGTGCCAGAGCTGCATTCGATCTCGTAGACCGCCCGGCTGTCGTCGGATTCGAGCAGGTCCGCCCGGTGGACGGTCACCTCGCGCACCGGCCTGTCCTCATCCTCTTCGCCACGGTGAGCCCTCTTGTAGAGCCGTTCGCCCTTGACCTTGACGGCCGAGGTCATGGGCACCTTCTGCATGATCTTTCCGACTGGCAGGCGAAGATCTTCGGGAACTCTTCCGGTCTGCTCGAGTTCACCGTCGGGATCCCCGGTACTCGACCTCCAGCCGAGTCGGACAGTGGCCACGTAGGTCTTGGGGAGGTCGAGCAGATAGCGCTGGAGTCTGGTGGCCCGCCCGAGCAGGATCGTAAGGAGACCGGTTGCGAAAGGGTCGAGGGTTCCCGCGTGGCCGACCTTTCCGCCGCGATCACGGCGAACCTTGGCGACGATGTCATGCGAGGTCACACCGGCCGGCTTGTCGTAGAGCAGCACTCCGCTTGCGGACGAGGCTCCACCGGGCATGAACCGCTCAGGATTCCGCTTGCTCGGTCAGGGCGCTGCAGATCTCGGTGACGATCTGGTCGAACTCGAGCTCGGTCGAACAGCCGGCTGCACGAACGTGTCCGCCGCCGCCGAAACGGCGTGCGATGGCGGAGACGTCGGTTGAGTCGTCGCCGGCACGCAGACTGACCTTGCGGGCGGCCTTGCCCCTGCTGACCTGATCCTTGATGACGGCTGCCGCGCAGACACCGTCGATCGCGCGCAGGTGATCGATGATGCCTTCGGTCATCTCCTCTCCGGCTCCGGAGATCTCGTAGTCCTCAGCGGTGATGCAGGTAGTCACAAGGCGACCGTCGCAGTGCAGTTCGACTTTCGCGAGAGCCCGGCTCAGCAGCCGGACTTTCTCGATCGGAACGCTTTCGTAGAGGCGGCGGTTGACGTCGTCGATGTCAACCCCTGCCCGCATGAGCGCCGCCACGACCTCATGGGTGCGAGCGTCGGTCGAGTCGTACATGAACTTGCCGGTGTCGGTGATGATGCCGATGTAGAGCGCGCGCGCCATCGCGGGACTGATCCTGACGTCGAGTTCGACCGCGAGCCAGTAGATGATCTCGGAGGTACTCGAGGCTCCGGAGTCGACCAGGTTGACATCGCCGAAACGGGTGTTGTCGTGGTGGTGGTCGATGTTGACCACGGTGCGTCCACCGTCACGCAGAAAGTCGACCGGCATGCGGTCGATGTTGCCGCAGTCGAGGAAAATCACCACCCGGTCGCGCAGGTCTGCCGGCGGTTCGTGGAAGACGTCTTCCAACGGCAGGTGCCGATACTCGATCGGCAGCGGGAACTCCTTGGCCGCGAGGAACATCGCCGAGTCCTTGCCGAGCGACGTCAACATCTGCTGGGTTCCGAGCAGCGATCCGAGAGCGTCGCCATCCGGGCCTTCGTGGGTGGTCAGCAGAAATTTCCGGTTCTCGCGGATCAGCCCGGCGACCGTCTCGAGGCTGCCGTCGATCCCCACTCCGCCCGTTTCGACCTGCGGCGTCATCCCGCGTCCCCGGTTTCGTCCGAGGCCGCTTCAGCCTCTTCCCCGCCTTCCGCGGCGGTCTCCTCTTCGAGCAACGCGGAGATACGAAGGCCGGTTTCGACAGCTTCGTCATAAGTGAAGGTCAGAGTAGGGGTCCGTTTCATGCGGGTCTCGCGGTTGATCGCGCTCTGGAGCACTCCATGAGCGCTTCTCAGCCCCTTCAGGGCATCGTCGCGAACCTCCTGGTCTCCGAGTACGGTCACGTAAACCTTGGCAGAGCGCAGATCCGGTGTGGCGTCGACGTGGGTTACCGCGACCATGTCAAGTCGCGGGTCGCTCAGTTCGACCGTCACCGCCTGGCCGATCACCTCCCGCAAAACCTCATTGACTCGCCGCATTCGCGGATTCGCCACCGCGGCCTCCTAGTCGAGGGTCTGTTCGACCTGTTTGGTGGAGAAAAACTCGAGTACGTCGCCGACCTTGACATCAGCGTAGCCGTCGAGCACGATGCCGCAGTCCTGGCCTTCTTCGACCGTCTGCACGGCGTCCTTGAACCTGCGCAGCGAATCCAGCTTTCCGGTCCAGATGACCGTGCCTTCCCGTACCAGCCGAACGCTGCCTTCGCGGCTGATCCGGCCTTCGGTAACCACGCTGCCGGCGATCCGGCCGACCTTCGACGCCTTGAAGACCTCGCGGACCTCGGCTTCGCCGAGCGATTCCTCTACCTCCACCGTGTCGAGCATGCCCTCCATCGCGTTGCGCAGATCCTCCGTGATCTTGTAGATGACGGAATAGGTTCGAACGTCTACGCCCTCGATCCGGGCGGCGCGACGTGCGTCGCTCAGCGGCCTCACGTTGAAGCCGATGATGATCGCATTCGATGCCGACGCCAGCATCACGTCTGACTCGGTGATGCCACCTGTCTGGGCGCGGATGATGTTGATCGCGACCTGCTCCTGCGGAACCTTGGCGATCTCGTCCTGCAGCGCCTCCAACGAGCCGGCGACGTCGCTCTTGAGCACGATGTTGAGCTCCTTGAGATCACCGGTCTGCGCCCGGGCGAAGATTTCCTCGAGGGTGACCTTGCGGGCCTGACGGCGGGCGATCGTCTCGGCCTTGAGGCGATTGAGACGCTCCTGGGCCATCTGACGGGCACGACGGTCGTTGTCCGCCACCTGGACGAACTCTCCCGCATCGCAGACACCGTCAAAGCCGAGGACTTCAACCGGCATGCCGGGGCCGGCAGTCTCGACTTTCTGGCCGAGGAAATCGTGCATGGCACGGACCTTGCCCCAGACCGGTCCGGCAACAACCGAGTCGCCGACCCGGAGGGTGCCGCGCGAAACCAGGACGGTGACGATGGGGCCACGGCCCGGGTCGAGCTGGGATTCGATCACCGAACCCGAGGCCGGAGCGTCGGGGTTCGCCCCGAGCTCCTCGAGCTCGGTCACCAGGATGATCATGTCCAGCAGGTTGTCGAGGCCCTGGTGAGTCTTGGCCGAGACGTCGCAGTAGACGGTCTCACCTCCCCAGTCCTCGGGAGAGAGCCCCTCGGCGGCGAGGTCATTGCGGATCCGGTCAGGCTGGGCGCCCTCCTTGTCGATCTTGTTGACAGCGATCAGGATCGGTACGTCTGCCGCCTTGGCGTGATCGATCGCCTCCCGGGTCTGGGGCATGACCCCGTCGTCGGCTGCGACCACGATCACGGCGACGTCGGTCACCTGGGCTCCGCGGGCACGCATCGCTGTGAAGGCCTCGTGGCCGGGAGTGTCGAGGAAAGTGAGTGTCCGGCCCTCGTGGTGAACCTGGTAGGCACCGATGTGCTGGGTGATCCCGCCGGCCTCCCCGGCAGCGACTTCCGTCTCGCGGATCGCATCGAGCAGCGAAGTCTTGCCGTGATCGACGTGGCCCATGATCGTCACCACGGGGGGGCGGTCCACGAGGGTTTCCTCGGCGTCGTCGAACTCGGGCGCCGGAGCCTCCTCTTCGGCCGCCGAGACGATCTCGATCTTGCGGTCGTACTCTTCGGCGATCGCCAGTACCGACTCGTCGGTCAGGGTCTGGGTGAGGGTTGCCATC
>JAUQWL010000136.1 GCA_030835185.1 Solirubrobacterales bacterium
TTACATAGGCAAAAGGCCAAGCGTCGTGCGCCACAATGCGCACTGAACCCGAAAGTACATAGGTGCACACACGAGTGGCGAACCTGCGACGCCCGGTCATGCGACCCGTTCGCCTTCCGTCCGCCGATGTCATAGGACGAAGACGCGATACCGGAGGGCCGCGCCTGCCTCACGGCCGGACCGGCCCGGAGGACGGCGTCGCGCGGCGCTGACTTGATGGCGAGGGCCGGGATCGAACCGGCGACACCACGATTTTCAGTCGTGTGCTCTACCAACTGAGCTACCTCGCCGAAGCGGCCTGTAAGGCTATCCGTTACGCAATGTGGCCGTCCTCTGGACGACCGCCCGGCACGGCGTCGCGCATGGCGTCCAGCAGGTCGATCGCCCCCTGCTTGTAGAGGTGGTCGTTGAGGTTGCCGCACTTTGGGCTCTGCACGCAGGAGGGGCAGCCGGATTCACAGGGGCATTCGCTGACGAGGATACGAGCATCACCTGCCAGGCGGTCGAAGCATTCGAAGCCACGCCTGGCGATGCCGATCCCTCCCGGGTGGCCGTCGTAGATGAAGATCGTCGGCCGGCCGGTCTGGGCGTGGATGTTGGTCGAGAGCCCACCGATATCCCAGCGGTCGCACATCGCGATCAGCGGCAAGACCGCGATCTGGAGGTGCTCGGTCGCATGGAGGGCACCCAGCAGGTGGTCGAGCGGCAGCCGGCCGATCAGCCCGTCCGGCACCGTGTAGAACAGGCCGCGTGTGCGGAATTCCTGGTCCGGCAGCTCGAGTCCGACCATGTCGATCGCCTCCTGGTCGGAGGTGAGGATGCGCTGGTAGCCAGTGACCCGTTCGGTGACCGAGACCTTGCCGAAGCTCAGCTCGACTCCCGAGACCGAGCGGGTTTCCGAGACCGAATCGACGAAGACCTCGGTATCGGTCTTCGGTCGCGTGTACCACTCGTCGTCGAATGCCCGAACGATCGCCTGGCCCTGGTGCAGGTCCAGTTGTTCGACTTCCCACGACCTGCCGAGGTGCATGTAGACCGCCCCGGGGTGAACGGTGGTGAACGCCCGGCCGTACTCGACCGTCCCGATCACTTCGCCGGAGGCCCGGTCTATCACCGTGACATTCGCCGCCGAGCTGGACCTCAGTGGGATCGAAGAAGCGACGAAGCCGGGTTCTCTCGGCACGAGACCGGTCCCGGCCTGGCGGAGCTGACCGCGAGAGACCATCGCGCCGGTCGCGGTTTCGAGGTCGCTTCCGAACCACCGTTCATCGTCCGGGCCGAGCGGCATCTCGAAGGCCGCGGCCAGCATGTGTTGAGCAGCGATCTCCGGCGAGCGGTGGTCGAGGATTGCTGCTTCGACCGGGCGTTCGAGGAACTCTTCGGGGTGCCGGCAGAAATACTGGTCGAGCCCGTCCGGTCCCGCGATGTAGACCGCCAGTCCCTTCCTGCGGCGCCCCGCTCTTCCCCACATCTGCTTCAGGGCAGCGACGGTTCCGGGGAAAGTCACGCAGACCGCGGCGTCGAGCTCGCCCACGTCGATGCCGAGTTCCAGGGCGCTGGTGGACACGACGCCGAGCAGCCTGCCCGAGACCAGGTCGGCCTCGATCTTCCTCCGCTGAGCCGGCGTATAACCGGCGCGGTACGGTGCGATCCGCTCTGCCAGCTCGGGCCGGCCCTTCGCGGTAAGCCGCTCGGCCGTGAACTTGCGGATCAGCTCGATTCCGCGACGGCTGTTGAGGAAACAGACCGTCCTCACCTCATGAGAGATCAGGTCGGCAAGAAGATCGGCTGCCTCGGCCAGGGAAGACCTTCTCGCGCCGGTCGCCGCGTTGATCAGCGGGGGATTCCAGACGACGATCTCCCGCTTGGAGCGGGGTGCTCCGTCGCGGTCGACCAGCTGCAGCGGACTGCCGACCAGCCGTTCGGCCAGCTCTTCGGGGTTGGCGATCGTCGCCGTCGCCAGCAGGAAGCGCGGCTCGCTGCCGTACGCTGCGGCGATCCGGCGCAGCCTGCGAATCACGTTTGCCACGTTCGAGCCGAACACGCCGCGGTAGGTGTGCGCCTCGTCGATTACCACCCATTCCAGGTTGGCGAGGAAGTCACCCCAACTGCGGTGGTGGGGCAGGATCCCGATGTGGAGCATGTCCGGATTGCTCAGCACCAGGTTGCTGCGCCGCCTGATCGCCGCCCGCTCATTCTTCGGCGTGTCCCCGTCGTAGATCGAGTGACGCAGGTTCGGCGGGGCGAGCGTCGACAGCGAGCGGGCCTGATCCTGGGCGAGGGCTTTGGTCGGGTACAGGTAGAGCGCCCTGGACTTCGGATCGCGGGCGATCGAGTCGAGCACCGGCAGGTTGAAGGCCAGCGACTTCCCCGAGGCCGTCGCCGTCGTGATCACCACGCCGGCGGCGGGCGGGGTCCGGCTGCCCGATGCCTCCTCCCGCAAGTCATCCGAGCCGTCGAAGCCGGATTTGCTGTGCTTCGCCGCTGCCTCGAACGTCTCGGCCTGGTGGCTGTAGAGAGCGTCGATTCCGGCCACCCTCAGCGCCTTGGCAAGAGCGGGATCCAGGCGCTGCGGCAGCGGGACCGGTCTGCTCGTCCTTCCCGGCTCTGTGACGGTCCGGAGTATTCTTCCGTCGCGGCGGGCCGGGTCGATCGGGACCGACCAGGAATCTTCGAGAAGCGAGTCAGCCAAGCGGCTCACCGGCACGTTCGCCGGCAGGGGTCTCACGTCGGATGTCCTCACCGATCCTCAGTCCGGCGGGTACGTCTGACTCTCCCCTGAGCGCTTCTCTGACCTTGAGGAAATCGACCGTGGCCGCCACGTCGTGAACCCGCAGCACGGTTGCACCGAGGTCGAGACCGGCAGCGAGCGCCGCCAGCGTTCCCGCCGAACGTTCGCTCGGCCTGCGCCCGGTGATCGCCCCGATGAAGTCCTTGCGCGAAACCGCAAGCATCACCGGGCAGCCGAAATCCAGCAGTCGCGGGATGCCCCTCAGCGACTCGACCGTCTGCCTGGGTGTCTTGCCGAAGTCGGGGCCGGGGTCGAGCACGACCCGGTCGGCAGGGATCCCGGCGCGCTCGAGCCGCTCGAGTCTGGCTGCGAAGAACTCGACCTGCCGGACGGTGATCCCGTCCGGGTACAGGTCTTCGTCCCAGCGCTGGGTCTTCGGTGCCACCTCGGTATGCATGACGACCATCCAGGCGTCACGGGCGGCGCAGACTTCGAGCATGGCCCCGCTCTCGCTGCCGCTGATGTCGTTGACGATAGCCGCACCGGCCGCGAGCGCACCGTCGGCCACGGCCGGCTTGTAGGTGTCGATCGAGACGGTTGCGCCCCGTTCGACCGCAGCCTCGACCACCGGGATCACCCGCTCGAGTTCGACTTCGACGCTCACCGCGGGACGGTTGGTCACGTTCGATTCGCCTCCGACTTCGATGATGTCGGCGCCGTCGGCCATGTGCTGCTCGACCTGGCGGATCGATCCCGCGGTCGAACGGTCGCCGCGATCGGAGAAGGAGTCCGGAGTGGCGTTCACGACGCCGACCACGGCGGGGCTGTCGGGCAGCAGCCCTCTACCCGGTGTCCGTAGTCTTGGGATCCCGTCATCCACTCACCCGATGCTAGACACCTTCGAGCACACAGACTTCCACGCCGCCGCGCTGGCCACAGCCAAACGGGGGACCGTCTCCGTCGTCATCCCGACGCGCAACACAGCGGGCACGATCGCGCACACCGTAGCCGAGCTCTCTCTGCTCGCCGCCGTGGGGCTGGTCGACCAGATCCTGGTGGTAGACGCCGATTCGGCCGACGGTACCGCGGCGACCGCGACCGACGCCGGAGCGGAGGTCGTCTCGGAAAACGACCTCATCCCGTCGGCCGGACCCGTCCGTGGCAAGGGAGATGCGATGTGGCGTTCGCTGGTTGCGGCTACCGGTGAAGTGGTCGTCTTCGTCGACGGCGACATCGCTGATTTCGGCCGGCATTACGTCACCGGCCTGCTCGGTCCGATCGTCACCGATCCCGGGAAGCAGTTCGTCAAGGGCTGCTACGCCCGCCCGTTCCGCCAGCATGGGAGCGAGCAACCCGTGGGCGGTGGCAGGGTCACCGAACTGACGGCGAAACCTCTGCTCGCAGCGACCGTTCCCGAGCTGGCCGGCTTCGCCCAGCCACTCGCCGGTGAAGTCGCGGCCGGACGTGAACTGCTCGCTTCGATTCCCTTCCACACCGGCTACGGGGTGGAGATCGCAATGCTGGTCGAAGTCTGGGATCGGGTCGGACTCGACGGTATGGCCCAGGTGGACCTCGGCACGAAACGAAACGCCCACCAGAGTCTCGCTGCGCTCAACGGTATGGCAGGCGAAGTGATCGCCGGACTCGCGGAAACCCTCGGCCGGCTCGGCCGCCCGGATCTCGGTCGGATCAAGCCGGCGCCCGGCACGGAGCGCGAGGTCCTGGTCAGACCTCCGGCGGCTGGTCGCGCCGACCCCTTCCCGGCTCGGCCGGAAGCGACCGGGGAGAGGCCGGACGTCTGATGCGTCTGATGCTGCGGATCGGGATCTGACCGGATGAGCCTGCGCTGCGTCTACACCGACCTCGACGGCACCCTGCTCGGCGCCGGGGCTTCGCTTTTTGCCGATCATGAAGGCGGCTTCTCGATGATGCAGGCCCGGGCACTGGAGGCCTGTCACAGGGCAGGGGTGGAAGTCGTGATCATGTCCGGACGCCGGCGGGTCCAGGTCCACGAGGACTCCCGCCTGATCGGTCAGAGTTCCTTCATCTTCGAGGCCGGTTCGGCCTTCCATCTGGACGGCGAGACTTTCATGACCACCGGTGACTTCGCCCACGAAGACGGTGTGACCCTGGTCGAGCAGGTTTCGGCGAGGGGTGTGCCCGACCTGCTGCTCGAGCACTTCGAAGGCCGCTTCGAGTACCACGAGCCGTGGCATC
Organism: Solirubrobacterales bacterium; assembly: GCA_030835185.1. Classification (GTDB taxonomy): domain Bacteria; phylum Actinomycetota; class Thermoleophilia; order Solirubrobacterales; family 70-9; genus 67-14. Next base: position 4,949 of record JAUQWL010000136.1, read on the forward strand.
TCGATCGCGAGATGTCCCACCTGTTCCGCGGCGAAGTCGACACCGCCGAAGCAAACCGCCTGCTCGAGGAGAACGGTCACGGCGATCTGCGCCTGCTCGACAACGGCGCGATCCGCCGCAAGATGTGCGGGATCGAGGTGACCCACGTCTACCATCTGGTCGCCAGAGGAGCGTCGAAGGCGACCGCGGTGGCCGCCCACGCCAAGGCCCGCGGCTACGATCGCGAGCAGACGATCGCGGTCGGCGATTCGCTCGAGGACCTCGAGGTGGCCGACTCGGTCGGCCGCTTCTTCATGGTCGCCAACGGGCCGGAACGCGATGCCGGCGTCGAGCAGGCGCTTTCTTCCTTCCCGAATGCGACCGTCACCGAAGGCCGCGCCGGCGACGGCTTCTACGAAGCGGTCATCACGTCGCTGATGACCTGAGTCGCAGCCCGGACCGGGACCCTCTTGCCCGTACCGTCCACTCCAGTCGTCCGACTGCAGGGCTTAGAGCCCTACCCGGATAGGCTCTTGGTATCAAGACCTGCCGTCAACCGTCCACCGCATACAATCGTTCAGGAGAAGAACTTGGCCCAGGACCAGGCGACGGTCGCCGAAGAGGAATACCTGCAGACGATCTTCTGGCTGATGGAGGCCGGGCTGCCGATCACCGGTGCCAATATCGCCCGTGCCATGCAGCTCGCGCCGCCCACCGGTCACGCGATGATCAAGCGCCTCGAGAGCGACGGCTACGTGACCCGCAGCGAAGACAAGGTTCTGCAACTGACCGACAACGGCCGTGCCGAAGCCGAACAGATCACCCGCCGCCACCGGATGATCGAACGTTTTCTGACCGATGTCCTCGATATCCCGTGGGACGAGGTCCACGAAGAGGCCGAGCGGCTCGAGCACGCGATGTCGCCGGTGCTCGAGGAACGCATGAAGGCCGCTATCGGAGGGGCGAAGACGTGCCCGCACGGCCACCCGAT
>JAUQWL010000011.1 GCA_030835185.1 Solirubrobacterales bacterium
CAGCACTGCCACACCGTCGCCGCGGCGCAGTCCCAGGCCCGTTGCCCGCGGTCCAAGCTTCTCCACGAATGCGCCGGCGTGGTCGTCGGCCCCGCGCAGAGCGTCGGCGACCACGTGGCCGACCGCCTCGGGATCCTCGCGGTCGGCGAGAAGGTCAGCTGCGATTCGCGAAGGGCGGGTGACCGGCAGTCCGCGCAGGATGACCCGCTCGCCTTCGTCAAGTCTGCCTCGATGAATCCGAACGTCGGAGCGGCGGACCTGTCGGCGCTCCGGCAGGATGAACTCGTGCGTGTCCGCCGGTAGGTGGCCGAGGCCGTACATGGCCGCCGCCGACCGGTGGGATACGACACCCTGCTCAGGTCGCCGCTGCCATGCAGGCGTGTCTGGTGCGAGTTGGAGCCACGTCGACCGCAGGGGACCGTGGTCAGGCTCCGGGGCGCCGGCCAGGTGATACACAGCGGGAGCAGTCCGCCCGAGCACGCCATCTCGAATCAGTCGCTTGAGCGTGGCCGGCGAGACCCCGGCAGCCTCGGCCTGGCGACGGGTGACGAAGCCCCATTGCTCTTCAGCGATTCCCGCGAGTTTGCTGAGCGTGGATGTCCGAGGCATGGACTCATTATAGGTCAGATATGACCCATAGTAAAGTAACGATGAATCTTAGTTACTGCGATATCGGTCATTACTGATCCATATCGCAGCTCTACGGCGCTCCATAAGCTACTTGGCGCGGCGCCGACCCTGAGCTCCTGGGTGCCTCTCATCGTCTTTCCGACAACACTTTCACGCAGCAGGGGCACGGGCAATGGCTGCTCGCAGCGCTGCCTTGTCAGATGGTGTCAACAGCGCTCGCCCCCGCCCCGTGAACGCTCGTTTGATCGCCGTGGCTGCGGCCAGCCTTGTGTAGGTGTGCTCCGGCCGGTAGTCGAAGGCTCGTCCCGAAGCATCCAGGTGTACGTACTGCCGGGTCTCTCTGTGTTTGTAGAGATGGACCGCAGTGCCATCGTCAAGTTCGACCTCGGCCATCCACATGAACCAACCAGCAAGAGAATCTCCGACCAGGTCACAAAGCGGTTCCCAGTCCGGTCGCTCGCACCGGATCAGCTTGCCTTGAATCTCCTCTGTGGCGTCCATGACCGCAGACTCCGTCCAGCACGATCACGAAACAAGGCCGAGCGATCACGAATGTGCGCCAGGCCTGCAACAACGCGGCACTCGAGCCTCGCGCCCGGCTGGATTCGCGAATCTGACGACCCTGGGATGTCGGAGGCCCTGGCCACCGCCGCGAGAAAGGGCCCAAGCACGTGGGGGTCAGGCCGCAGCCACACTCCGGGCCGACTCGAACAGCTCGGCCGGCATCGGGGTCGTCAGGCGCCAGACGAACTGGACCGGTCGCTCGCCTTTGTGGGAGACGTACTCGGCCGGGCCGAGGAAGGTGAAGGGCATGGTTCCGAGCTCGCCCTTCTTGCGATCGCGGACGAAGAGCAGAACCTGCGAGCCCTCTTCGCGGTGGTTGATGTAGCGCTGGACGGTCGGCTGGTAAGGAGCCTGCCTCGTCTGCGACTCCCAGTGGAACAGCTCGCGGTTGATCGCGTAGTCCCGATACATCGTGCTCGGCGAGTAGTCGCGCTCGGCCTTGTGGAGGTCGATGAAAAAGCAGTCGCTGCCAGCTTCCGGCACCCAGAGGATCCCTCCCTGGGTGACCTTGGGCTTGACCCCGTCCCCGGACCCAAGCGCCGCAACGATCTCCTCCCGGGAATAGCGAGCGTGGACGCTCAGCGGAACCTCGTCGGCGACGGCCAGCTCAACCGGTCGTGTCCTCGACTGATCCTCCAGGTAGGCGAGCAGCTCCAGCAACTCATCCCGCACGGCCTGCTCTCGCCACAGGTCGGTGAGGAAGCTCGAAAGGTCAGTTCGATTAGAGCGCCCAGAGCCCAGGTCCCAGGCCAGCATGGTCACCAAGCGCAGGTGCCGCTCATCCAGCTCGCTCAGGTCCGGAGCCTCCGGCGAGGCGAGCAGCTCCCGGTAGAACCGACACCGTTCCGGATCATCGATGTGGGTCAGCCGGGAGAGGCTGCGAAGTGCCAGCTCTTCAAGCTCCGCGTC
>JAUQWL010000137.1 GCA_030835185.1 Solirubrobacterales bacterium
CCGGAGCGACGTTCGCGCTGCTCGGACTGGTCGCCTTCATCTTCGTGCTGATGGGGGCCGGAGACCGGCGTGACCTCCTGGTCAGGCTGATGATCGTGATCCTGCTCGGCATCGGTTCTTACTTCTTCCGCCGGGGCCTGGTCGAGGCTTATCCGGACGCGAATCTCGACGGACTGAACGCATTCGGCGCGAAGGCGAAAGAAAAGGCCGGCGATCTATGGTCGAAGCGGCCGACGAGTCTGCCCGGAAGGAGGGGAGGCAGCTCCGGCACCGATGACGGCAGCGCGGGTCGGGATTCCGGTGGAGGCCCGGGTTCGGACCCCAGTGCGGCTGCGTCCGCCGCGGAATCCGGCGCGACCAGCAGCACGGGAACCGTGAGCGAGGCCGACACCACCGTGCTTCCGACGAGTGGCGGCTCAGTCGGCGCGCCTGCCGGAACCGGCATCGGCGACGACGGGGAGGGTTCGCGTCTGGATCGTCTGGAGCGACTGGCCGACATGCGGGACCGCGGGATTCTCACCGACGACGAATTCGCCGAGGAGAAGCGTCGTCTAATGGGCGGGAGTTAACGGTCCAACGGCTGCTTACATGGGCGTATGAGAAGGCGGGTCCGCGCTACCCGACGCTCTTCGTCGCAGCCGAGCTCCAGACTGCCTGGCTGATCGCTTTCGGCACGCTCGGCGTATTCAGTCTCTATTACGACACCCCGATCGGCGAATACATCGAGCTGGCCGTGGCGATTCTCGCGCTGACCGCCGTGGTTATCGGGATCAGCATCGTCCGCGCAAGCGTCTTCATGCGCCCGATCGGCCGCTGGATCGCAAGCCCGGAGCGGCGGGAGAATCCGGTCCTCGCCACACGCGCCTGGGAGACCGCGATCGGCGTGCCGGCGGCGGTCGCGATCCGCGAGATGATCTGGCCGGTGCTCTTCGTGGCGATCCCGGGTGTCGTCGGCTCGATCGCCGTCTTCGACTTCAACCCGTTGTCAGCCATTCCGTTGATGGCCGGATCGCTGATCGCGATCGGATACGGCGGCGTCCTCCACTATTTCGGCATGGAAAGCGGCATGAGGCCGGTCCTGAAGGACATCAACCGCCAGCACGCCCCCTGGGCCAGGGCCGAGATCCAGGTGCTGCCGTTGCGGATCCGGTTGATGGCATCGCTGCCGGTGATCACCCTGATCGCCGGACTCGCGGCGGCGGCGCTTTCCGGAAGCGGAGGCGGCGGCTTCAGTCTCGGAGTCGACGTGCTGATCGCGATCGGCGTGGCTGTGGCGGTCAGCCTCGTGTTGACCTTCATGCTGGCCGGGTCGATTCTTCGGCCGATCAGCGACATCGAGGAGGGCATCGCGGCCGTTCAGCAGGGCAAGTTCGGGGTGACGGTGCCGGTGACCACTTCCGACGAGTTCGGCAACCTGTCGGCCGCCTTCAACCAGATGTCCAAGGGGCTGGCCGAAAGGGAGCGGATCCGGACCGCCTTCGGCACCTATCTGGACCGCAACGTGGCCGACCACATCCTCAGGACCGGTCCCGGCGAGTCCGGAGCCGAGATGGACGTCTCGCTGCTCTTCTGCGACGTGAGGGACTTCACTTCCTTCTCCGCGGCGGCCGAGGCGCGTGAAGTCGTCGCCAGGTTGAACCAGCTCTTCGAGTCGGTCGTCCCGATCATCGCCGCCCACGGCGGCCATGTGAACAAGTTCATCGGCGACGGTCTGCTTGCGGTTTTCGGGGCCCCGGAGCCGCATGCCGACCACGCCGAGCGCGCAGTGCGCTGCGCGATCGCCATGGCTCAGCGGGTGAACCACGGCAGCGACGGATTACTCAGCATCGGCATCGGGGTCAACTCGGGCCGCGTGGTAGCCGGTTCGATCGGTGGTGCCGGTCGCCTCGACTACTCGGTGATCGGCGATGCGGTCAACGTCGCCGCCCGGGTCGAGGAGGCGACCCGTGAGCTCGATGCCGAGATCCTGATCACCGAAGAGACCCGGCGTCATGTCAAGGATGCGGTCGAACTCACCAGACGCGGTCCGATCGAGCTGCGCGGCAAGACGGAGCCGGTCCGGGTATGGGAACCGGTGGTTGAAACCGCCGAGCGCCACCTGCCGGCGAACGTCACCGTCGGTTGAGGGCCGGCCGGTGCGTCAAAGCTTCGAGGCGGTCGCTCAGGCTGCTGCCCGGATCGCTTCGCCGTAGAGGATGTCGTGCTCGGACACCTCGACCTCTGAAAGGCCGAAGGCCCTCATGATCTCGATCAGGATGACCATTCCGGCGATGATCGCCTCGGCGCGGTCGGGATGGAGGCCGACCACATGCTTTCGCTCGGCGAGCGCCATCGAAGCGAGCCGGGAGAGCCAGCGCTGGATCGTCTCGAGGGTCAACACGTACCCCTCGACGGCCCCGGCGTCGTAAGGGTCGAGAGCGAGGTCGATAGCGGCCAGCGAAGCGGGAGTGCCGGCAACCGCCAGGCAGCGGTCGATCGGCGGGAGCTGCCGGTCGTCGAGTGCTCCGGTGATCAGGCGGTGGATGTCGCCGGCGAGGTTCTCCAGGTCCGAAGTGCTCGGCGGGTCGCTGGTCAGCAGGCGTTCGGTGTGACGAACCACGCCGGCCTGGAGCGACCGGTGGAAGAGCGCCTCCGTTCCGCGTCCGACGATCACCTCGGTCGAGCCACCGCCGATGTCGGCCACCAGGAGGATTTCGTCGCCGGCCCGATCGAAGCTCGCTCCGAGGTAGGTGGTCTGCGCCTCGAGGTCGCCGTCGAAGAGCTCCGCCGACAGGTTGAAGCGCTCGCGAAGCTCGGCGATGAAAGCCTGGCCGTTGCCGGCGTCGCGGACCGCGCTGGTGGCGATGACCGATGTCGCGTCGGCGCCCGCCTCGTCGATGATCGCCACGTAGCCGGCTACCGTTTCGCAGACCGCCTCGATTGCTTCGCTGGAGAGGCTGCCGGAGTGGTCCACGCCACGTCCGAGCCGGGTCACGTTGGTCCGGCGCTCGACCACGTTGACCTGTCCGGAGTCGACGTCGGCGATCAGCAGCCGGGTCGAGTTCGTCCCGAGATCGATGACTGCGATCCGGGTCGGGCGATTCGAGCTGGGTACGGTCGGGGCCAAGGCGCTAAGAGTAGAGCCTGAACACCGGAGACTTCGCACCGCCCGGTAGTTTGGGCCGACCCCAACTCAAGGAGGTCCATCCCGTGTCAGAAAGTCTGGAAGGCTCGGTTGCCTTGGTAACCGGAGCCAGCAGCGGTATCGGCGAAGCGACGGCCCGCGCCCTGTCGGGTCAGGGCGCCAAGGTCGCGCTTGCCGCCCGACGGCTCGACCGTCTGGAAAAGCTGGCCCTGGACATCGGCGGCTCCGGTCGCACCGCGCTGGCGATCGAAGCCGACATCACCGAACAGCAGCAGGCGACCGAAGCGGTCGAGCGCACCGTCTCGGAACTCGGCCGGCTCGACGTGCTGGTCAATAACGCCGGTGTGATGCTGCTCGGCCCGATGGCCGACGCACCGATCGAGGAGTGGGACCGCATGATCGACATCAACCTCAAGGGGCTGCTCTACACCACGCACGCGGCGATCCCGCACCTGCTGAGTGCCGTCTCCGACTCGCCCCGTGGCGTGACCGACGTAGTCAACATCAGTTCTGTCGCCGGCCGGGTGGCCTCGGCAGGAGCGGGTGTCTACACCCTGACCAAGTTCGGGGTTGCCGCCCTCAGCGAGTCGATGAGACAGGAGCTCAGCCGGCAGGGCGTGCGGATCACGGCGATCGAACCGGGGGCGGTCTCGACTGAACTGGTCGACCATCTCCGCCCCGAGGTCCGCGACTCCGTCCGCGGCAGATTCGACGACATCAAGGCACTGGAGGCCGTCGACATCGCCGAAGCGATCGAGTACTGCGTCACCCGCCCGGCCCACGTCTCGGTCAACGAAGTCCTGATCCGCCCGACCGCGCAGAAATAGGGCCCACGACCCGGCAGGGCCACGGCCCGGCAGGGCGCGCGATCCGGCCCGAGGCGGCGGCCCGAAGGCGAACTGGCGGCGATCAGTCCACCGGTGCGGATGTTGGCCAGTTCGAGGGTCGGGGGCTGGCCGCTGCCCGACTGCGCTGCGTCGGTACTTCAGGCAGATCCGCGGCCGAAACGGTCGAAGCGGAGCACATTCTCGTCCGAATGCTAGAATCGCTGGTCCGCCGCGGGGTGGAGCAGTCAGGTAGCTCGTCGGGCTCATAACCCGAAGGTCGCCGGTTCGAATCCGGCCCCCGCTATGGCCGCAAGGCCGACACACCGCCCCCTCTCGCCAGGGGGTTTTGTGTTTTAACGGTTGGATGTCAAACGGTCGTCAAACGCGCGGATCGTTCGGATCGGCGAGCAGCTTGAAGTTCACCGTCTGAGTCTCATGGCGAGTCCGGGAGCTGTCCCCCCGGAGTTTTCGGCGACAGACAGAGTCGCGGCTTGGGAGGTCAGTGGTGGAGGATGGCCCAGCAAGGGCATTCATTGACCTCACTGACCCAGACTCCTCTTGATGAATGAATCGAGGCCCATCATGTGGTTCGCGACGACGGCCGTGGCATCATCCTCCCAGGCGGCAAATCGACTGCCGATCTCGACACCCTCGGGGGTGGTCGGAGCTCGCACGCTGCCGTGAACTATGCCCCACCAGAAGTCGCGAAAGGCCTCCCCCTCGGCGATCATCTTGTTGATCGCCGCCTCTTCTTCAGGGTCTCCCATCGCCATTTGAAGCGGTAAGTCTTGGAGCTTGGCAATGAGATTGTCGGCATCACCAGCGCTTTCCGAGATCCGCTTCTTGGCAAAGCGGACTTTTCGACCGCAACCGCAGGAGCAATGACTGGCCATGTTCTCATCCTACCCTTCGATTCAATGTGGAACTCCCCGGCGTCGACTGCCACATTGCTGGGAACTCCTCCGTAGCGCCGGTCCTGTCCATGCTCTGCTGTCGTAGGACGATTCGGCGTATGAACTGGGAAGAGTTCGACCTGGACGGTGAGCAAAGCTCTGCGATTGGCCGGAGGAGTGATCCTAATCCGATTCGGGGGAAGAGTAAAGTGTTGCTCAAAGCGGATTAAGACAAGTCTGGTGTTTACTGGGACTGGGTGTCAAACGGCTGTGAAACGCGCCGGTCGGCTGCCGTCCCTTCGCAGAGAGGGCTCTACGGTTCGAGTAGCCGGTCTGCGACCGGGACTGCAACACTGTGGTCTGCGACCGGCTGCTACCCGAACAGCCCCTTCACCTTTTCCCACGTCCCCGTCTTGACAGCCTTTTTCGGCACTCGGACGCCAGCATTGGCAAGCTCAATGACGGTCCGCTTGGATAACTGGCGGTCGTGCTCTTGGGCGGCGAACCTAAATGCTTCCCGCAGGCGCCCTGCTGAGCGATGCTGTGTGCCGAGCGCTGGTACCGCCTTTACAGCAGCCTTGAAGTCGACCCTCTTCCCTGTCTCGAGAAAGTCGATGATGAGGCCCGCGACAAGCCGCTGCGCGGCATCTTCGTGCGGGCGCACGTCGGCCAACATTGCGCAGAGTTCTTCCCGACGGTCCCCGCGGGACGCTTCGCGCGCAACATTGGCGATGTGTCCGACAAGTGCTTCCTCGTCGACGCCCTGTTGGGCGATCTCGGCCACCCAACGTGACGCGTTGAAATCGACATCTACGAACGCGATCGCCAGCATCGTCCGCTCCTGACTGCTGAGGGTGTCTGACCACTTTCCCACGGCTTCCACGATGCTCTGGGGTGGCGTGTCTTGAAGTTCGTGAATCAACGCTTCAACGTGATCTTGCGCCGGGTTGAGCCGCAGCCAATCCTGAACGGCGGCTTGGCCAACCGCCGAGCGGGTCACCGCGGCGGCTCTGACCTCGTCCAGCGTGAGCTCGTTCGCACTGACTGGCACTCCGGCATTGAGGGCCACCAGCGCGAGCGAAGCTCGGGTCCTGGTGACACGCGTAGCCATGTCCTCGTCGGGGTGCTGGCCGACTTCAGCCACGTGCGAGAGCAACTCGGTAGCCGCTTGGCCGGAGTCTTGGCCAAGGATTCGAGTCCCGTTGACACCCTCAGCTGTCACGGAGCCCGGGTCCATCGGGGCACGCTTCACATCTTGGGTCAGAGCGTCGATGAGTGCCACGCCTACGGTCGCTGTCCCGTGAGCGAGGAATCGCCCCAACTCATGCAAGCCCTCCTGTCGCTCAAGGGCGTCAGCGTTGTCCCACCAAGCGGTCGCGTTCAGCTCGGCAACCAGCGCGTCACGCACTGTGAGTTGCTGTTCCTCCGTAGCCATTCTGAAGAACGGGGCAAGGCGCTCCAACAACTCACGCCTGCTGGCACGTTGGGGCTCATCGGCGGCGTGTAGGCCGCCAATCCAGGTGCGGATGGCCTCGCTTGCATGATCGCCGATCTTGACTGAGTGGTACTCGCCCGCGGAAAGAAGTCCCGCCCAAAACTTGTGGTCAGTCTCAGGGGCGAGCCGAAGCCCCCGCAGCGCGATACCGTCGGCCTCCTCGGCTTCCTCGATGTCGCGTAGGGTGCGCTCGGCGTTGTCGCGCATCAGCTCGTAGTCCAGCTCCTCGGAGAGAACCAGGCCGTGGACCACCAATCGTAGGGCTTGGCCGTCCTCTCGTTCGTTCGCGTTGTCATAGAGCTGCTGCAGGAACCAGCTCCGACCCCCGGTGTCCTCGGCCCGAAGAACGAAGCCAGCGATGGCTTGGCCGACTTCTTTGCTGTCGATGAATGCGGCGGCGTCGACCGTAGGTAGCTCCGACAGGTTTTCAGTAATGGGCTCCACTGCATCTCGTTCGACAGCGTTCGCAACCGCGGCGTAGACCACGCTGCGCCGATCCTTGGGGATCCGTGGAAGCATCCGCGTTACACGTTCCAGCCGTTCGTCCGTCGCTAGAAGGCGTTCGTCACCCAGAATGGTTGTCTCAAGCTCCGAACTCCGAGCGGCGAGTGACAATGTCAGAGCTCCAACGAGGTGTTCCTCTCCGAGCCGTTGATCTCGCGCGTACCCCTGAACGGCACCAATGGCCTCGTCAATGACGTCGTCTACTGCCTCGCCAAGACCCTCGGCAACCCCCACCAGGGCTCCAAGGACGTTGGTGCGCTCGACGCCGAACTCGTTGTCCACCATGTTGGCAAGCACGCGCACTGCGAGGCGCTTCGCTTGGAAATCGTCGAGTCCAGCAACGTGGCTAACCACCTCATCTGGAATATCGACCGCCTGATCTAGTCGTTCGCCAAGCTCAGGGTCATCGAGTCCGACTGCGGCACCAGCCGGGTCAAGGAAG
>JAUQWL010000138.1 GCA_030835185.1 Solirubrobacterales bacterium
GTTGGCCCGCTCGAAAGTCTCTTTCGACTTCTGGGTATTCGCGTTGAGGGTCTCCTCTTCGCGGGCGGTCAGATCCTTGATCCGGGTCCGGTCAAGCTTAATGGCGGTGGTGCTGCTCATATGCGGTTCCTCCGTTGTCATAGCCTGGGGCGGGCCCGCGTCACGAACGGGGGCCGAAAGCTTCCCCCCACCGTACCGCCTTCCGGCTCCCGACAGGGCGCAAAGCCGCCTCCCGGGAGACTCCGGCGAACGCCGGTGGCGGGCGTGGTGTCGTCGGGGGAGCAATGGAACGCCGGACACCCCGTAGGATCACCGGATGGTGAAGTGGGGGGCACTCATGATTCTGGCGGCGGCCCAGTTCCTGATGGTTCTGGACCAGGCGGTGATGAACGTCGCGATCTCGACTCTCGTCGAGGACTTCAACACCACGGTCACGACGATTCAGGCGGTGATCGCCTTCTACGCGCTGGTCATGGCCGGGCTGATGCTGACCGGCGGCAAGCTCGGGGACATCTTCGGCCGGCGGAGAATCTTCGTCGCCGGAATGATCGTCTACGCCTGCGGTTCGGCGTTGACGGCTGCATCGGGCAGCGTGGCGACTCTGACTCTCGGTTGGTCGGTGCTCGAGGGGATCGGCGCAGCCATGGTCCTGCCGGCGATGGTGGCCCTGGTTGCGGGCAGTTACGAGGGCAGGGAGAGGGCAATCGCCTACGGCGTGCTCGGCGGTGTCGCCGGTGCCGGGATCGCGGTCGGGCCGATCCTCGGCGGCTGGGCGACGACTGAACTCAGCTGGCGGATCGTCTTCGTCGGGGAGGTGGTGGTGGCGCTCGGAATCCTGGCGAGCATCAGGACCGTGAGGGAGCCCGAACTGAAACCGGGCGCGACCCTGGACTGGGTCGGCAGCGTTCTGTCGGCGCTCGGCCTCGGCCTGGTCGTATACGGCATCCTCCAGGCCGGCACCTGGGGCCGGCTGAGGCCGCTCGACTCACCGATCGAGCCATTCGGATTCTCGCTGGTGCCGTTCGTCGTCGCCGCGGGTGCGATGGTGCTGCTCGCCTTCGTCTCGTGGGAGCGGCATCGGGAAAGCATCGGAAAGCAGCCACTGGTGCACATCCGGCTTTTCAGCATCCCTTCGCTGCGATCCGGGTCTTGGACTCTGCTCGCCCAGAACATGATTCTGATGGGCATCTTTTTCACCGTGCCGCTCTACCTGCAGGTTGTCCAGGGCCTCGATGCCCTGGAGACCGGGGTAAGGATGCTGCCGGCGTCCGTCTGCATGTTCGTGATGGCGATCGTCGGTTCGGCTCTGTCGCGGCGGTTTGGCGCGCGGTCGCTGGTCAGGGTCGGCCTGCTCGTCGTGCTCGGTTCGGTCCTGCTGCTGCTCGGCACGATCAACCCCCGGCTCGACGACGCCGGTTTCCTGGTGGCGATGGGGGTGCTCGGAACCGGCATCGGACAGGTCGTCTCCCAGCTCGGCAACGTGGTCCAGTCCTCGGTCGGCGACGAGGACCGCAGCGAGGCCGGCGGCATCCAGAACACCGCCCTCCAGCTCGGTTCTTCGCTCGGTACCGCCGTGCTCGGTGCGATCGTGATCACCGGTCTGCTGAGCTCCTTCTCGACCAACGTGCAGCAGAACCCGGAAATCTCCGCTTCGGTCAAGGGCCAGGTCAGCGTCGCGGTCAGCTCCGGTGGGAGCTTCGTCCAGTCCGGGGAAGTCCGGGCAGCCGCCGAGCAGGCCGGCGTCGGCACAGGCGACACGGACAAAGTGGTCAGCGAGTATGAAGACGCGCAACTGCAGGCGCTCAAGACCGCTCTGCTCGGGGCGGGTCTGCTGATCCTGGTCGCCCTGCCTTTTACCCGCAACCTCCCCGTCCGGCCACTGGGGGAGGCACGGGAAGAGCCCGACGTATCGGCCACGTCGGCCTGATCGAGCGCGTCCGCAGGCGTACCTCCGAGGCTTCCTGCAGAGTGGACAGAGGCGTGACCCGAGCATCGGGTCGAAGGAGGAAAGGACTCGCACGAATGGCCTGCATAGACTGACGGGCAGACCGGTAAAGCTACATTCGAGGTGAGAAAGAGATGCTCGTTCCAGTTCCTGGCCTGTCAGACAACGTCCTCGGCTTCGAAGCGAAGGGCAAGGTCCGCGGTGCCGACTACGAAGAGGTCATGATCCCGGCGGTCGAGGCGGCAGTGGAAGGCGGCGGCAATATCCGCATGCTGTACCTGCTCGGCGACGGGTTCGAGGGCTTCACTGCCGACGCGGCCTGGGAGGACACCAAGATCGGTCTGCACCACGGTTCATCCTTCGAACGCATCGCCCTGGTCACCGACCACCCCGTCTACCGGGACGCGGTGAAGCTGTTCGGCCACGCCATGAAGGCCGACGTCAAAGTCTTCGATACGGCTGAGCTCGAGGCTGCGAAAGGGTGGACAGCCGGCTGAGTCTGCCACCTGGCGGGCACTGTTCCAGACCGGGGTTTCGCCAGGATCGCAGCGGTCCGGCGGTCCGGCGTTAGGCTGAGGTCACAGCTGCAATCCAGCGGCCCGACGAGGAGGAATGAAATGTCCGAAAGTGTGTACCGCGTAACCGAAGTGGTCGGCGTCAGCGCCGAGTCCTGGGAGCAGGCGGCCCGAAACGCGGTTGAGAGAGTCGGCGAGACCGTGCGGGACCTGCGGGTGGCCGAGGTGACCCGGGAGGACGTGACCATCGTCGACGGCAAGATCTCGGAGTTCCGGGTAAGGCTCGGAGTTTCGTTCAAGTACGACCGGGCCCAGTAGGACAACGGCCAACGCGGGCGGCGCAGGGTGTTGCCGCCGTCTCCGGGCCGGCTCAGGCCCGGGGGCGGTCTTCCGTCTCCGCGGCGAGTCGTTCAGCCCGCTCCTTGAGCCCCAGAAGCATCTTTCTTTCCATGATCAGCGAGCCGGGCTCCATCGGCAGGATCCCGACCTTCGCCGCAATGGTGGGAAGGAGGAAACGGTTCCGGCTGACCAGCCTGGTCGAACCGTTCTCTTCGACCAGGTTGAAACTCCACAGCCAGTTGCCGTCGCCGGATCTGAAAACCAGCGTCTTCCCGGGGTCGACCTGGTCGATTCGCATCACGTTCGGGCCGAGACCGATCTCGTCACCGGGTTGTGGGTCCTGGTACTCGGGCATCACGTAGTCGACGGTGTGGATGTCGAGGCCGAGCAGGTTCTCGATCCAGTCGTATGTGTAGACGCCGCCGCGAGGGCTGGGTCCCATCTGGGCGAGCCAGGGCCAGACGGCGGAAGCCGGCGCATCGATCGAGATCGCCCTGGTCGAGCTTCCGTCGGGGTGGGGGAGAAGCTCATCGCCCGGTAGATCGCCGTCAGCCTCCGCGGCCGTCGCGTTCCAGGTGAGCACTGGTCGCCGCAGCAGCCGGAAGTAGAGCAGGCCGAGTGCGACTGCTGCCAGAAGTGCGACTGCGAGACGCCTGCCCATGCGACGATTATCCCATCGGACGCGGATCAGCGGAGCCGGGACGCACCCGGCAGGTGTGTCACCATGCCGGTCATCGTCCTTGCCCGCCCGCCCCGGAGGTGACAGATGCCGTTCGATCCTGAAGGCCCACTTGATGAGGTCCTCCTGATCGAGGACGGCCTGTGGGCCGACGGCCCTCCGGAGAAGCTGTTCGAGCGACTGCGCTCGGAGTGTCCGGTCCACTGGTCGTCCGAGATGCCGATGTTCCCGGAAGAGGACGGCTACTGGTCGGTGACTACCGCCGACGGAGTTCGAGAGGTGAGCCTCGACTGGCAGACCTACTCGTCCGAGCGCGGCGGGATCCTGGTGGGGACCGAGGCCGGCATGCCGCTCGAGCTGATGACGTCGATGTTCATTGCTCAGGACCCGCCCAAGCACGACCGGATCAAGGCACTGTTCCAGCGTGGCTTCACCCCGAAGCGCATCGCACGTCACGAAGGTGCGATTCGTGCGATCACCCGCGATGTGCTTGACCGGCTCGACGGTCGGGAAACATGTGATCTGGTCGAAGAAGTCGCCCAGCCGGTCGTCTCCAGGGTGATCGGCAGCTTCATGGGGCTTTCTCCTGACGACGACGTGGTCTGGGCCCGGCTGATGAACACGATCCTGGCCGCCAACGACGTCGAGGTGAATCCGGAGGGAGTGGAGACGGTGATGCAGCGCGACCTGCCCGAGGTGTTCGAGCGCGCCCGCAAACTGATCGATCAACGACGCGAGAGCCCGACCGACGATCTGACCAGCGTCCTCGTCCATGCCGAGATCGACGGCGAGAAGCTCGAAGAGCACGAGATCGTGATGGGCTTCTTCCTGCTGATGGCTGCCGGTAACGACAGCACCAAGGCGACCTACTGCTCGGCGATGCGGGCACTGCTCGAAAACAGGGACCAGATGGAGATCCTGCTCGACGACCCGTCCGTGATCCCGTCTGCAGTCGAAGAATCACTCCGCATGTTCCCGGCTTTCGCCCACTTTCGCCGTACTGCGACCAGAGACACCGAACTGCTCGGCGAGCAGATCAGGGAGGGTGACAAGGTGGTCATGTGGTACGTCTCTTCGAACCGCGATGAGTCCCGCTA
>JAUQWL010000139.1 GCA_030835185.1 Solirubrobacterales bacterium
TTCAATGCGACGGGTGCGGACAGCTCTGGTGGAAGTCGGTATCGGGAGTGTGCCCTGGATATCGCTGCGAGGGCTCGTTGGCTCCCGTCTCCGACCCCAGTGAGTTGACCAACTCTCACTACGCGACGCTCTATGCGGATCTGTCCCCAGTGGGAATGACGGTCGAGGAGCACACAGCTCAGTGGGTTTCGGCGGAAGCCAGCGCCATCCAGGAGCGGTTTGTCAGCGGGATGGTCAACGTGCTGAGTTGCTCAACCACCTTCGAACTCGGCGTCGATGTCGGGGAGGTTGAAGCGGTTCTGCTCAGGAACGTTCCTCCCACAGCCGCGAACTACGTGCAGCGTGCCGGCCGAGCGGGCCGTCGGACTGACTCTGCCGCTCTGGTGGTGACATTCGCCCAACTCAGAAGCCACGATTTCAACTTCTTCGAGCATCCGGAGAGCCTCGTCAATGGGGTCGTTCCACCACCTCGGATGGTGCTCGACAACGGGCCGATCGTTCGTCGCCACGTGCACTCGATTGCTTTCGCCGCTTTTCAGCGGGAGGCGGAGGAAAGCAGGAACGTGGGTGACTTCTTCGTTCCAAGCGAAGGCGAGCCAGCTCGGGTCAAGGAGTTCGAGCGATGGCTGCGAACCGGTCCCACAGAGGTGGGTGCGGCCGTAAAAAGGGTAGTCCCAAAAGAGTTGGCCGAAGAGATCGATCTGGACGGGTGGGGCTGGGTCGACGACTTGATGAATGAATCAGAGGAGGACCCAACCGTCGGATGGATGGGGCGGGCTGCGGGAGAAGTGTTCAGCGAGACCGAGTCGCTCCAGAAACTGATCGATGAAGCGGATGAAGAGAAGGACCGCATGCGGGCCGACCGTCTCGACCGAGTCAAGAAGACCCTCAAAGGCAAGCATCTGATTGCGTTCCTGGCGAGCAGGAATGTATTGCCCAAGTACGGGTTTCCCGTCGACGTTGTCGAGCTCAACTTGGCTCGGACCGGTGACTCGATGGCAGGCAAGGTTGAACTCTCGCGCGATCTCCGTCAAGCCATCGTGGACTACGCGCCGGGGTCCTTCACGGTTGCCGGTAAGAAGCTCTGGCAAAGTCAAGGTCTGGCGACCCGCTTTGACCAGGGCTGGCCGACCTATGGTTGGACGCTCTGTGCGAACTGCGGGAGTTTCTGCCACTCGATAGAAGTCGCGCCTGAACAGTGCCCGACTTGTCACGCGGAGCTCGAGGGTCAGGCGTCTCAGTTTGTGATGCCCGTCTTCGGCTTTGTCGGAGAGGCATCGAAGATTCCTCCGGGGGACCGAAAGCCTCCGCGCCTCTCCTCCGTCAAGTACCACTTTGGCTCGTATCGCGACGAGGTACCGGAAATGGTCCAAGTGGACGGATTGCCAAAGGCGGCCGACGTGACCGCGGCTTTCAGCCGGCAGGGCCTGATCATCGCGATCAATGAAGGCCCGTTGGGAGCAGGCTTCCGAATCTGCGAATGGTGCGGTTACGGCGAGCCAATCGGGGCTGGGAAAGCGAAGAAGGAACATCCAGATCCGAGACGGCCAGGGAAGAAGTGCGGAGGCACGTTCAAGCCCCTGGAGTTGGGCCATCGTTACCTAACCGACGTCGTGGAATTGGCCTTCACGGGAACCTATCCGGCCGAACATTTGCGTAGCGCCTTGTACGCGATGCTCGAGGCTTCCCCAACCTTGGACATCGATCGAGCGGATATCGATGGCACCATCCGCTACAGCACCGGAAGTCGGTCATCTCTCGTGATTTTCGACGCAGTCCCAGGCGGCGCCGGCTACGCACGCCGGCTGGCGGCCGAGCTACCGGCACTCCTCACCGCCGCCCGCGAACGAGTGGAAGACTGCGAATGCGGCGAGGAAACTTCCTGCTACTCGTGCCTTCGCAGCTACGCCAACCAGTATTGGCACGAAGATCTGACTCGTCGAGGAGCGCTGTCGATCTTGAATCAGCTCAGTCCCACGTACCAATGATTCTCAGGAATTCGAGAGAAGTTCGTTGGATCTTGAAGAAGCGCCGAAACTGCCCGGATTCGAGTCTGAGCAGCCCGACCTGACGGCGGTTTGAAGTCATGCGGCAATTCCAGGCACTCCTGCCGAAGAGTGCCTGGAACCCTGTGGTATCCCCTCAAATCGTCGCCCATTGCTTTCGGACCGGTCAGCAGATCGATCCGATAATCCCTGCAAATAAGCTTTTTCTCTGAGCGAGCAAAACGCTCCGCTGCGCTTGTGGTCCAGGCGGTCGCGGGTTCGAATCCCGTCGCTCACCCCTCTCGCAGGCCCTGCGTACGCCGGTAGAGCCTTCGCCTGAGCCAGAGTGCCACGTAGACCAGCGCGACCAGCACCGGAACCTCGATCAAGGGTCCGACCACACCCGCAAGCGCCTCGCCAGAGGTCGCGCCGAAGACCCCGACCGCGACCGCTATCGCCAGTTCGAAATTGTTCGATGCGGCAGTGAAGGCGAGGGTCGCGGTCCGTTCGTAGCCGAGATTCATCGTCCACCCGGTCCAGAACGAGACGCCGAACATCAACAGGAAGTAGGCGAGCAGGGGAGCGGCGATCCTGACCACGTCCCAGGGCGCGTCGGTGATCGCCTCACCCTGGATCGCGAAAAGCAGCGCGATCGTAAAGAGCAGCCCGTATAGCGCGAGAGGGCCGATCCTCGGCAGGAAGCGCTCCTCGTACCAGGCCCGTCCACGCCGGCGCAGGCCGACCAGCCTCGTGACGTAACCGGCCACCAGCGGGATGCCGAGGAAGATCAGTGTCGTGCGGGCCACCTCCCAGATCGAGATCTCGAAGCCCTGGGTGTCGAGTGCGAGCCATCCGGGCAGGACGCTCAGGTAGAACCATCCGAGGAGGCTGTAGGCGACGATCTGAAAGAGCGAGTTGATTGCGACCAGAAGAGCGGTCGCCTCACGATCGGCGCAGGCGAGGTCGCTCCAGACCAGGACCATTGCGATGCAGCGTGCGAGACCGACGATGATCAGGCCCGTTCGGAACTCGGGCTGGTCGGCCAGGAAGATCCAGGCCAGCGCGAACATGAGAAGGGGTCCGACGATCCAGTTGAGAACGAGCGAGGCCGCCATCAGTCGTCGCTCGCCGCGAAGGGAACCCAGCTCCTCGTACCGGACCTTGGCAAGCACCGGGTACATCATCAGGAACAGGCCGAGCGCGATCGGCAGGGAGATCGTGCCGATTCGAAGCGAATCGAGCGAGGCTTCCAGGTCGGGGACGAAGGAGCCGAGCAGCAGACCGCAGGCCATCGCGAGTCCGATCCACAACGGAAGGAAGCGGTCGAGCGCGGAAAGGGATTTCACGATTCAGCTCGTCCGGTCGAGTTCGGCGAGCAGACCATCGACCCGGTGGGCGATCTCATCGCGGATTCGCCGGACCTGTTCGAGCGGCCGGCCGGCAGGATCCACGAGGTTCCACTCGACATACCGTTTGCCGGGGATGTACGGACAGGCATCACCGCAACCCATGGTCACGACGACATCGGCCCACCCCACCAGATCCCGAGTCAGCCCGGTGGGCCGTTTTCCTGTGAGGTCGACCCCGATCTCGCCCAGCACTTCGATCACTTCCGGGTGGATCGCACCGGCCGGCGTTGTCCCGGCGGAACGCGACCGATGACGTCCGTCGGCGGCTTTTCGTTCGAAGATCGCCTGGCTGATCTGTGACCGGCCGGCATTCTGAAGGCAGACGAAGAGGACGCGACTCAAGAAACTTCCTCGATTGGTTCCATCGAGAGGCACCGTATCAATTGACAACTGTCGATGGAACTGATTTGATGCATTTCGATGAGTCCCGAACTGACCCTCACACCCAAGCAGAAGAGTCCGAACGGACAACCGTGTTGCGAGCCGGTCGTCTATCCCGACGTGGACCGGGCTCACGCCGAGCGCATGGCGACGATCGCCAAAGCTCTGGGCGATCCGATTCGCCTCACCCTGGTCGACGTACTGAGAAAGCACGCCGGCAAGGTCTGCGTATGCGAGCTGGTCCCCCTTTTCGAGGTCAGTCAATCGACTCTGTCCCACCACCTGAAGAAACTGCGGGACGCCGGCATCGTCGACTCCGAGCGTCAGGGCCTCTGGGCCTACTACTACGTAAACCCCGAAGAACTGGAGGAGCTGAGCGGATGGCTGAGCTGGAGAACGTGAGCGACTGCTGTGCGTCCGAAACCCGACGGGACTGCTGCGAACCGGAAGCAAAGGACGAATATTGTGGCGAGGGGCCGGGCTGCGGTTGCGGCGCCGGACAGGACAACGCTCCCGTGGCGGACAACCTCAAAGAAGCGGTTCGCGAACGCTACGCCGCCGCTGCCACCGGTGCTTCCGCGCGCGATGCGTCGTGTTGCGCCAATGACACGGTTATCACCGAGGAGCAGCGTGCGGTATTCGGATCAGACCTCTACGCGGACGGCGATCGAGCGGCCCTGCCGGAAGCCGCCCGGCTTGCCTCGCTCGGCTGCGGGAATCCGACCGCGATCGCCGAGCTCGCCGAAGGGCAGACGGTTCTCGACCTCGGTTCGGGCGGAGGCATCGACGTGCTGCTGTCTGCCCGCCGTGTAGGCCCGACCGGCAAGGCATACGGACTCGACATGACCGACGAGATGCTCGAACTCGCCCGCAGCAACCAGCGCGAAGCCAAAGTGGAGAACGTCGAGTTCCTGCGCGGCGAGATCGAAGATATCCCGCTGCCGGACTCATCCGTCGACGTCGTCATATCCAACTGCGTGATCAACCTCTCGGGCGACAAACCGGGAGTCCTGCGTGAGGCCGCGCGGGTGCTTCGGCCCGGTGGTCGCTTCGCGGTGACCGACGTGATCGCGGACCCGGACATGACTGCCGAGACCCGCGCCGACCTGAAGGAGTGGACCGGCTGTATAGCGGGTGCGCTCACCCGGGACGAGTTCGAGCGGGATCTCGCGGCAGCAGGATTCGAGGCGATCGGGATCGAGGAGACCCACCGGGTCCACGATCAGGCTTCATCGGCAATTATCAGAGCCACCAAGCCGGTCTGATCCGGACCGCGGTTCAACAGGGACCCCCTTCGGCGATGACGCGGACCCGGGTTGCGACGGCCCGGGCCACCGACTATTTTTCAGTTTCCGCAGGCGAGCATCCGAGGAGGAGCGATGAGCGAAGATCAGGCCCGTGCGGAAGCGCGGGAAAGCATCGAGAGAGGCGGCTTTATTTCGGAGCTTGCCGACAGGATCGGATCGGCGGCAGGAGCCAAGGCTGTTTTCGGTGATCCGGTCGAGCGTGACGGGGTGACCGTAATCCCGGTCGCGAAGGTCTCGTGGGGTTTCGGCGGCGGCGGAGGGGGTGAAGGAAAAGACGAGGGCCACGGTGGCGGCGGTGGCGCCAGCGCCGGCCCGCAGGGATTCATCGAGATCGAGGGTGGTCGAGCCCGCTATCGGCCGATCCGCAACCCGCTGCGATTCGGTGCCCTCATCTTGGCCACCGTCGCTTTGATCGGCGCCTCGGCGGCCTTCGCTGCACCGCGATGCCGGGACTGACAGCGAATCCGGGAGGTAGGGGGACGGCTCCCTTTGAGTTCGGTTGACATCTTCTGGCTGCCGCTCGGAGCAGGAGGCTCGTCGGTGGTGAGGTTCAGCGGGAGGCTCTTCGAGGGAGTGCGCTCGCGCATCGCGCACCGGTCACCACTCGACATCTACCATGCGGCGCTCGAGGTGACGGTGCCCGCCGGTCGCCACGTGATCGAGTTGACCCCGGTTCCGCCTGCCGGATCCGCCGAGCGCGGAGTGGTGGCCGAGGGCTGCGTGGGGAGCGCTCTCGTCGGCCGGATAAGGGCATTCCGGTATGAGCTCCGGTGCTGGCCGGGCGGTTCGATTCCGGATTCCGCCTGGGCCGTGGACGGCCCCCGCCGGATCACCCGCGATCCGTCAGCGGCACAGGCAGTCCTCGACCGGGCCCGGCAAGTGCCGATGGCGGTCTGGGGACGGGACGAGATGGGACTGGGGGAGATGTGGACTTCGAACTCGGTGATCTCCTGGTTGGTCGTGTCGGCCGGAATACCGGTTGGCCAGGCAGGACCTCCACCCGGCGGTTCGGCACCCGGCTGGGATGCGGGGGTCAGGGCCGCCCGTAGATCCCGCTAGGGCTGCCGGGCCTCAAGCGGGGTTTCCGGATGCGGACCGAGATGGCCCGGGGCCTCGAGCAGCGGTGAGCGTGCCGGTCTGGCTCAGTCGGGGAGAAGCGGGGCCTCGACCCCGTCGTGACCGACCAGCGAAGCCCGCATGATCGCCTCCGATCCGAACCTTTCGCGGACCTCGTCGACTGCGGCATCGAGTGCGGAATTCGATCCGGGATCGCCGGCCAGTGGCAGCTCGAGCTGCAGGGCGTCGTCCGGGGCGAGGTTCTCCAGCGTAACCCCGAGCAGCGTGATGCCCCGGGCCTCGATCAGCGGCTTCGCGTCGGCAAGCAGCAGGCGGATGGCCGAGAGCAGCGGCTCGGTCGAGGCAGAAGCCGCCGGCAGGCGGTGAGAGCGGCTGGCCCGTTTCATGTCGTCGAAGCGGATCGAGATCGAGACCGTGTGGCAGACCTGGCTCGATGCCCGCAGCCGGCGGGTCGTGCGGTCGATCAGCCCGGCAGCCAGCGCGTCGACTTCATCCAGTGAGCGTGAGGATCGCGGGAAGGCACTCTGGGCGCCGATCGACCGGCGAGCCTGCCGGGGGGCAACTTCGCGTGGATCGCGGTTGTTGGCCAGGTCGAGCAGCCGGCTGCCGGAGGAAGGCCCGAGCGCAGCGACCAGACGGCTCTCCGGGCAGCGGGCGATGTCGCCGACAGTGGTGATCGACATCGAGCGCAGCTTCTCCGTGGTCACCCGGCCGACTCCCCAGAGTCGTTCGATAGGCAGAGGGTGGAGGAAGGCCTCTTCTTCTTCCGGCCTGACCACGAGCAGGCCGTCCGGTTTCGACTCTCCGCTGGCAACCTTCGCCAGGAACTTGGTCCGGGCCACCCCGACCGAGATGTTCAGCCCGACTTCTTCCAGCACCTCCCGGCGCAGCTTGACGGCGATCTCGACCGGGCTGCCCGAGATCTGTTCGAGTCCGCGCACATCGAGGAATGCCTCGTCGATCGAGAGTCCCTCGACCAGGGGGGACGTCTCGGCGAAGACCTCGTAGACCGCCCGGCTGGCCTCTGTGTAGGCGGACATCCGCGGAGGTACGACGGTCGCCTCCGGGCAGATCTTCAGCGCCTGGGCACCGTTCATCGCGGTTCTCACTCCGCGGGCCTTCGCTTCGTAACTGCAGGCGAGAACGACCCCGCGAC
Organism: Solirubrobacterales bacterium; assembly: GCA_030835185.1. GTDB lineage: Bacteria > Actinomycetota > Thermoleophilia > Solirubrobacterales > 70-9 > 67-14. The sequence goes on from JAUQWL010000139.1 coordinate 7,316, forward strand.
CGACGATCATCGGCCGGTCCCGCAGCGACGGATCGTCGCGCTGCTCGACCGACGCGAAGAATGCATCGAGGTCGGCGTGCAGTATCGGCGTCTCGCTCACGACCCCATGTTGGCAAGCGACGGGGACGGGTCCGCGCACCGGCGTTTCCTCTGGAGCCGGCCCACGCCGGTGCGGCATCCGGCTGGTAACTTCAACCCGGCTGAGCGAGGTGCGAAAAGGTGTCTTTATCGAGTGAGGAGGACAGGGTTTGAGCTACACAACTTCTTCGGGCAGTCTCCCGGGCCGGCCGCGGTTTTTCGCGGTCGTCGTGACCGTTCTTGCCGCCTGCGCCTGGATGGCCGCCCCGACCGGGGCTTCGGTCGACACGCCGACCGGCTACAACCCCAAGGGCCTGCCGACCGCCGGCTGCTTCTGGACCGGCCCCTTCACCGCTGACAACCCGAAGACCAACGCCGCCTACCCCGGGACGGAGATCACCTACTGGGGTGCCAAATTCGTGACGCCGCCGGGGTCGGTGCTCACCCTGAAGGGTCGCTTCCCCCACGCGCGGTACTCCTCTTTCAACACATACGAGAGCGACGGCGCCTCGGCGAGTTCGCTGAGCGACAGGCAGATCCGCCCGGATCGCGGCTCGATCAATCCGAGCAGGCCGGGCAGGAACCGCTCGGCAAAGAACCGCCGCTTCACGGTGCGTGCACTCGGTCAGGCCCCACCGGTCAAACCCGCCCGGAATACGCTCTACGCCGAGCCGAAGCCCGGTTTCAGTCAGGACATCCTCTACCGCGTTTACATCCCCGACCGCGGGAGGGGCCGCGCCGGGGGAACCGGGTTGCCCCGGCCGAGCCTGCGCCTGGCCGACGGCACCACGCTCACCGGGCAGGCACTCTGCGACTCGATGAACTCGAATCACGACTATGCCGGCTCGCTGATGCCGCTGTCCACTTATCAGTCGCTGGTAGGTACGCCGGGCAAGGATCCGGCGAGCAATCCGGCTCTTGCGCGCTTCGAGTTCTTCAAGTACTTCAATCTGCCCAATCTTTTCGCCCGATTCCAGACCGAGGACAGGTGGCACCAGGCATGGGAGTCCAATCCCGCCGAGGAAGGTACGCAGTACAACAACAACGACGCCCGCTACATGATCGGCCCCTACAGCTTCCGCTTCGGCGAGGTACTGGCGGTTCGCGGTCGGATGCCGTCCACGCCGCGCACGCTCGGTGGCAGCAAGAGGACCGGCGCCGGTCAGATGGTCGAGTGGGACATGTGCACCATCCAGTCGCTCGTCACCACGAAGACGTACCGCTGCCTCTTCGATCAGCAGGTGCCGATCCGCAACCGCCGGCGTGACTACGTGGTCCTGGTCTCACTTGCCGGGAACCGTCCGGCGAACGCCACGAGGAAGTGCGGGGTGGCCTGGCTTGCAGCCGACCCGGAGGGCGACGGAGCGGGACGAACCGACGCGGGTCAGCTGCTCAACCGCAATATCCTTCCGAGTCCCGGTTTCAGGCGCTCGATCTGGGACGTCACGACACCGTTCAACGCCGAGCAGACGATGGGCCCCTACTACCCCAAAGGCACTTACATGGACAAGGTTGAGTTCGAGTCGCGAGGATGCCCGTTCAGATGGAAGTGAGCGAAAACGGCGACGGGCGTCCGCCGAACCTGATGCTGATCATCACCGACCAGCAGCGCCGGCCCATGCACTGGCCGGATGACCCGGGCTGGCTCGAAGCTCTGACTCCCGCCGATGTCGAGATCGCCCGCACCGGGGTCAGCTTCACCCAGGCGAGCGCCGCCAGCGGCATGTGCTCGCCCAGTCGTGCCTCGCTCCTCACCGGCAGGTGGCCCGCCGGACATGGCGTGACTCTCACCCTCACACAGGGTGGGGCCCGGATCCAGCCGAAACACGCCCCGGCGACCCTGAAAGCGCTGGCGGGAGCGGTGGCACGCGAAGAACTCACGCCGCAGGAGGCTCTGCGGAACCTCGTCCGAGGGGCGACCCGCAAGGCCGATGGCGGCAGCGACGAGAACGAGCTCGATCCCGAGACCCCGAACCTGGCCACCGTCCTGAAACGGGCCGGCTACCGAACCGTCCTCAAAGGCAAGTGGCACCTGACTCAGCCGGTCGAAGGCGGGGAGTGGAGCGACCTCGACCGTGACCGGCTTGCCGCCGACTACGGGCTGGAGGAATGGGAACCGCCGGACGCGGGAGAGAACCTCGAGCCGTCCCACTTCGGCGGCGGAACCTTTGCCGGCCGGGAGAAGCTCGGGTACGACGAGGACTTCGCCCGGCAGGTGGAGCGCTTCCTTGCCGACCCGCCACCCGAACCGTGGTGCCTGATCGCTTCCCTGGTCAATCCCCATGACGTCCTTGCCTATCCCTCGACCTTCAGGGAAGGGGGCTACTCGCCGGAAGACTGGGCGGACCTCGAAGGGATCGAGCTGCCCCCGTCCGTGCACGAGAACCTGTCGAACAAGCCGGTGGCCCACACGCTGGCCCGGATCGGACAGGCGAGTTTCATCGGCCCGGTGGGAAACGACCGGGCCAAGCTCGACTACTGCCGTTTCTACGCCCATCTTCATCGGTTGGCCGACGAAAAGGTGGGTCGCATGCTGGCGGCTCTGGGCGACCCCGACGACGATGAGTCTCTGCGCTCGCGCACCGTGATCGTCCGGACATCCGACCACGGCGAGATGGGTATGTCCCATGGTGGCCAGCGCCAGAAAATGTTCAACGCCTACGAAGAGACGATCAATGTACCCCTGGTCGTCTCGAACCCGGTGCTGTTCACCGAGCCGGTCACTGTCGATGCACCGGCTTCGCTCTGCGACATCCTGCCGACGATGGCCGCTCTGGCCGGGACCGAATGCGCCGACGACGGCGTCACGGGGCGCGACCTGACCCCGGTTCTCGCACATGCGGCGAAACCGGATCGACGGAGGCTGGCCGACGGCGATGTCGATTTCGGTCCGGTGTCCTCGCACGTCGCGCCGGCCGAGTCCGTCCAGGAGTTCACCCACTTCACTTTTGACGACCATCAGTCCGGGTCCGCCTACATCGACGTGAACCCTCAACCCAACAGGATCCGCGCTGTGCGCTCGCCAGAGGCGATGTACGCCGTTTACATCGACCCCTCAGGAAACGAGTCGCCTCAGTTCGAGCTCTACGACATGCTCCGGGACCCGGATCAGGTCGCGAATCTGGTGGACCGGTCCACCGGGGCCGTGCTCAGCGGACGCGACCAGGGCCTTCGCGACCGGATGCATGCGGCGCTGCTCACCGAGATGGAGCGCTGCGGCACAACCGTTACGGTCGATGCGCAGGAGGCAGCAGCCTGAGTTCCGTGTACCGCCGTTTCGTCGCGATAGGTGACAGCCAGACCGAGGGCGTCGGCGACCACCCGCATCCGGACGGGACCGACCGCGGCTGGGCGGATCGCTTCGCAGAGGCTCTCGCATCAGTCTCTCCCGGCCTGCTCTATGCGAACCTCGCGATCCGTGGAAGGCGGATCCGGCAGATCCGCGACGAGCAACTCGAGCCGGCGCTGGCCCTGAAGCCCGACCTGGCCAGCGTCATGGCCGGTGCCAACGACCTGATCCGGCCGGGCCTCGATCTCGACCTCACCCTCGAGCTGATGGACGACATGCAGGCGAGGCTCAGCTCTGCCGGCGCCACGGTCCTGACCAACACCTACCCGATCGCGCCCGGCTCGGGATCGTTCGGCCACCGGGTGGCCGAACGCTTCCGCACCTACAACGACGGCCTCCGGGAGATCGCCCG
>JAUQWL010000140.1 GCA_030835185.1 Solirubrobacterales bacterium
TCTCTACTTCATCGGGCTCATACAGCCCCTCGGGGCGATCATGCCGCTGGCCGAGGCTCAGTCAGCCTGGGTGGCCGAGCTGGTTTCGGGCGAGGGCAGCCTGCCGGACCGTTCGGCGATGGCCCGTGACATCGCCGACGAACAGGCGGCCATGGAGAGGCGCTACGTTAATTCGAAGCGCCACACGGTCCAGGTCGACTTCGACCGCTACCTGGACTCGCTCTCGCGTGAGGTGGAGTCGTCTCGCAGGCGAGCGTCACGCGAGCGCGTTCTCTCCGGCTGACGGCTGCGTCCCTCATGGGGCGGCTCCGGGAGGCCACCGAGCTCGGGACCGTGGGGTCCACGGCGCGGGCCGCGGGGGAAGATGGGTCGCCGCCGCCTGACGGGATCGCCTCCGCTGCCGTCTGCTCCCGCTTCAGCTCCGGTTTCGGGCTGACAGGCCCACCACACCAGGTAGATCATTGCCAGCACCGGAACCTTGAGAACTACCAGCAGGAAGAACATGGGCCAGTACTCGCGCACAGGGAAATTGTAACCGTCGGTGCAACCCGGCCGTGAACCGGGCGGGGCTCACGTCGCTGCCGGGTTCACGTCACCGCAGTGACTTCCACGGCCCAGGTCTCGAGCACGGCCACGTGTCCTTCTTCGACGCCCAACTCCGGTTCGGTCGGGACCAGCAGCGTCGGCAGACCCCTGGCCTCGCGATAGGCCGCCCACCCGAAACAACTCTCGTCAAGCGCGTCGTCGATCCAGGCGATGGCCCGGTCGCCGGCGAAACGGCCTATGGCGTCGAGTTTCCAGTGTCCGGCGAGCGGGCTGGCCCGACTGCTTTCGCCTCCCCCTTCGGCTCTGCCTGCCTGAAGGTCCATGACCAGGCTCTCTTCGCTCACGGGCTCCACATCGGCGGCGGGTTCCACATCGGCGGCGGGAGGCAGGTCGAACTCGATGACCGGCAGGGGGCCGATGCCGATCACCAACGGAAGGTGGTCGTTGGCCCGGTCCTGCCAGCCTGTCGCCCAGGCCAACTCGTAGAACGCAGCCAGACGCCGGAGTCGCTCGCCGGCGGCAAGCGAGATGCAGTGTGGCGTACCGTCGATCAGGTGCCAACTCGCGGTCGCCGGCGGGGGTGGTGCATCGAAGCCGAAAAGGCTGATCACGCCGTCCACATCGACGGCCAGGATCGGTGGCTTGCTCACGCCTCCATGCTAAACAACGCAGTCCTGCGCGTATCTGTAGTATTCGCCGCCGTGCCTAATACAAATCAACTCGTGCGCAAGGGCCGCAAGCGGCCCAAGAAGAAGGTGGCCACCCCGGGTCTCAAGTCCGGTCAGGGCAACGGTAAGAAGGTCGCCGCTCCCCAGCGCCGCGGCGTCTGCACGCGTGTCGCCACCGTCACTCCGAAGAAGCCGAACTCGGCGCTGCGGAAGATCGCCCGAGTCCGCCTCGCCCATGGCATGGAAGTAACCGCGTACATCCCGGGTGAGGGTCACAACCTTCAGGAGCACTCCGTCGTCCTCATCAGAGGCGGCCGGGTCAAGGATCTGCCGGGCGTCCGGTACAAGGTCGTCCGCGGCACGCTCGATGCCGCCGGCGTCTCCGACCGCAAGCAGGCCCGCTCCCGTTACGGCGTCAAGGCAACCTGATGGCACGCCGATCTGCCGCTTCGATCCGGCCCCTCGAGGCCGATACCAAGTACCACTCGCGTCTCGTGCAGCAGGTCACCAACAAGGTCATGCGACACGGCAAGAAGTCGATCGCCGAACAGATCACCTACGACGCCCTCGCCCTCGTCGCCGAGCGCTCCGGAGAGGATCCGGTCGAGACCCTCGAAGAGGCGATCAAGCAGTTGACTCCCGCCCTCGAGGTCCGCTCCCGTCGTGTCGGCGGAGCCACCTACCAGGTGCCGGTCGAGGTCCCTTCCCGCCGCGCCCGCACCCTCGCGGTCCGCTGGCTGGTCGACTTCGCCCGCAACCGCAACGAGTACTCGATGCCCGAACGTCTCGCCAACGAGATCCTCGACGCGACCAAGCAGCAGGGCAACGCCTACAAGCGCAAGGACGACATCTTCCGCATGGCACAGGCGAACAAGGCTTTTGCCCACTACCGCTGGTAGGGATGCCGCCCCGCAGCGGGGCAGTCACGTTCTTCGAAAGCGCCCCGCCGGGGCGCTTTCTGTCTGGCTGAGGGGGCGGGCGGCGCCCGCGTGGGGAGTGACGGCCGAGGCTTGCTGAGCGGTTGGTTGACGCTCGTCGGGCCGGCTTTGCCGGGGTCCCGCCCGGGCTCGGGTT
>JAUQWL010000141.1 GCA_030835185.1 Solirubrobacterales bacterium
CTGGCCGACGGTCAGGATCTGGACGCCGTGTTCACGCAGGATGCCGAAGGTGTCGACCATCTCGTCGAACTCTTCGCCGAGGCCGACCATCAGGCCGGACTTGGTGATCACTTCACCCTCGCCCATCTCACGGGCCATGCGCAGCACCCGGGCCGAGCGCAGGAAAACCGAGCCTCGCCGGGCCTTCGGATAGAGCCTGGGAACTGTTTCGACATTGTGGTTGAAAACATCAGGTCGCTCGTGGACGACCCGGGCCAGCGGCATCTCCTGTCCGCGGAAGTCGGGGGTCAGGACCTCGACTGTGCAACCGGGTGCCTGCCGGCGAATCGAGCGGATCACTCCGACGAAGGCACTCGCTCCGTAGTCAGGCAGATCGTCGCGGTCGACCGAGGTGACAACCGCGTGCCGGAGACCGAGCCTGCTGACCTGGTTGGCCACCTTCAGCGGTTCGAGCGGATCGCTGAAGGTCGGTTTGCCCGTCTGCACGTTGCAGAATCCGCAGCGGCGGGTGCATACATCGCCGAGGATCATGAAGGTCGCCGTGCCGCGCTCCCAGCACTCACCGATATTCGGGCAGGCGGCTTCTTCGCAGACGGTGTGCAGACCCTCCCCGCCGACCATCGCTTTGACTTCGCGGTAGGCCGGCCCGCCGGGGGGCGGGACCTTGAGCCAGGCCGGCTTGCGGGAGCGAAAGGGAACGGTTCCTTCGGCGGAGATCTCGGCGCCACCCGGATTGGCGCGTGAGCGGGTCACGTGGATCCGTTCGGCAACAGGCTGCTTGACCGTTTCTGAAGGAGTCGATGGATTCATCGCGGACCCGCAGACTACGCTCCGGGGGTCAGCCCGGCAATCAGGCCGAGTTCTTCCGGGGCGACGATCACGGGGTTGCGCCCGAGCAGCGGGCCGAGTTCCTCGCTCAGAGCGAGTCCGACCGTCCCAACCGATGGCGAAGCGCCGGTTTCCGCGAGAATCGAGCTGATCCGGCAGTGGTCGATCCCGCATGACGTGATCCCGCCGAACGGTTCGAGGTCGCAGCTGACATTGAGCGAAAGGCCGTGGCTGGTGATACCCCGGCTGATCCTCAGGCCGATCGAGCCGATCTTCCGGACCCTGCCACTGGCTACCCCACTGGCCATCGCCCTGGCGTCCGCCCCGTCCGGGATCGGATCTCCGTCACCGGTCCAGATACCGGTCAGGCCGTTGATCGCACCGGCCGGCACCTGCCAGCGGGCCGCGGTCCTGATCATCGCGGTCTCGAGTGCCGCGACGAACCCGGCGACATCGGCCCGGTCGAGTCTGTCCGGCTGCTCACCGATCTCGTGCAGGTCGACGATCGGATAGGCGACCAGTTGGCCGGGGCCGTGGTAAGTGACCCGCCCGCCGCGCGGTGTGTCGAAGACCTCGATGCCACGTTCGCGGTACCAGTCGGGTTCGTGATGGAGGTCTTCGGGCTCGGTCCGTCGGCCGCGGGTATAGGTCGGGGGATGCTCGAGGATCAGGAGGGCGTCACCGATCTCACCCCGCCGCCGGCGATCGACCAGTTGCTCCTGCGCCGTACGCATCTGCTCGTAGCCGCGCAGGCCGAGCATCGCGACCGAGATCCCGTCAGTCAGCAACGGGCACCCGGGGATCTGTGACTGCCCGGGGCTGTCATCCCGGGAACTCCGGTTCTTCGAGGTTCCGCCGGATCTCAGACAGGAATGCTGCGGCCCTGCTGCCATAGAGGATCCGGTGGTCGCAGGCGAGACTGACCTCCATCATGTGGGCACTGCCGCTCTTGCCGTCCCGGACAACGGAGCGTTCGCTCACCTCGCCCACCGCCAGGATTCCGGCCTGTCCGCCGTTGATGACCGCGTCGAAACTGCGCACACCGAACATGCCGAGATTGGAGACGGTGAAGGTGCCCCCGGCGAGTTCGGGCGGGGTGATCCGCCCTTCGCGGACGCTCTCGGCCAGCCGTCTGGATTCA
>JAUQWL010000012.1 GCA_030835185.1 Solirubrobacterales bacterium
GGGCAGCACCTCGGCGAACACCTCATCGACGCCGAGGTCGGCGGCGACGGCTTCGGCAACCTGCTGGGCATCCCCGGTGATCATCACGACGGTGTGCCCGGCGGCGTGCAGGTCGGCGACGGCCTGGCGCGCCTCCGGACGGACCTCGTCCTCGACGGCGACCGCACCGAGGACCTCGTTGTCGCGAACCAGGTAGAGCACCGAGGAGCCGCGCTGCTTCCAGGCGTCGACTGCGGCCGTGATCGACTCCGGCACGCTCGCACCGGCCGCACGCAACAGCGCCGGCCCGCCGACCTGGTACGTCTCCCGGTCGATCGTGGCCTGCACTCCACGGCCGGGTAGCGAACGAAAGTCGCTCGCCTGGGCGATGCCGTCATGTTCCCGGGCAGCGGCCAGGATGGCTCGCGCAAGCGGGTGCTCGCTCTCGGCCTCCACGGCGCCGGCAAGGCGCAGGAACCCGTCGTCGGTCAGTCCGTCCGTGGGCGCGATGCCGACGACCACATGCTCGCCCTTGGTGAGCGTGCCGGTCTTGTCGAACAGCACCGCGTCGAGCTTGCGGCTGCGTTCGAGTGCGAGGCGGTCCTTGATCAGGATGCCGTTACGCGCTGCCTGGGAACTCGAGATCGCCGTGGTCAGCGGGATCGCCAGGCCCAGGGCGTGCGGGCAGGAGATCACGAGCACCGTGACGACGCGCACGACGGCTTCGTCGCCTTCGCCCATCGCGGTCCAGACGATCGCGGTGATCAGCGCCGCCGCCATCGCCACGTAGAAGAGCAGTGCTGCGGCGCGGTCGGCGAGCACCTGCGAGCGCGACTGGGAGTCCTGGGCCTCGGCGACCAGGCGCCCGATGCCGGCCAGCGTCGTATCGTCGCCGATCGCGGTGACGCGGACGCGGAGCGACGAGTCGGTCGAGATGGTGCCGGCGACGACCGTGTCGCCCTTCGCCTTGGCAACGGGCCGCGACTCACCGGTGATCATCGATTCATCCAGCTCTGCCCTGCCCTCGGTGATCTCACCGTCGGCCGGGATGCGGGCACCGGAGCGCACGAGCACGAGGTCGCCCGGCTTCAGCTCGGCTGCCGGGATCGTCTGAGTCGTGCCGTCGCCGGCCAGGCGTTCAGCCTCATCCGGCAGCAGGGCCGCGAGTGCCGACAGAGCGTCCTGGGCATGCCCGAGAGCCTTCATCTCCTGCCAGTGCCCGGCGAGCATGACCGTGATCAGCGCCGCCAGCTCCCACCAGAAATCCAGGTCGAACGCACCCAGCGAGGTCGCCATCGATGCCACGTAGGCAACCGTGATTGCCATCGCGATCAGCAACATCATTCCCGGCGCGCGCTCCCTGGCCTCGCGCAGGCCACCCTTCAGGAACGGCTCGCCGCCCCAGACGAAGAGCACCGTGCCGAGCACCGGGCCGACCAGCTTGATGCCCGGGAAGTCCAGTTCGTACCCGAACCAGTCCATCACCATCTGGCTGGTCACGACGATCGGGATCGTCAGCAGCAGGCTCCACCAGAACCGCCGCCGGAACATCTCGACACTGTGGCCGGCATGCTTGTCATGCCCGCCGTGATCGGGGTCGGCGCGGTGACCCCGATGCGCGTCGTCGCCGGTGCGCGCCGCCGGGTCCCGTCCGTCGTGACCGGCCCCGCCATGGTCATCACCGGTGCGCTCGGGATCGGTGCCAGGCAGCGATCCGTGGTCACGGTCGGATGCGGACATGCGCATCACATTACCCCGAACAGGCAGTGGGCGCGGGGCTTTGACTTGTGACCCGGCCCCGTGTAGCGGTGACCCACCTCGGTCTGCCCCGAGACCGGCCCGAGTGCGACCCGACGCTCGCGGAACTGCGCGGTGGCCGGGCCCGCGGCGGAGGGCTTGCGAAGCTCCTGCGGGTCCTCCATAGCTGCCGGCGCGGCAAGTCTCCTATCCTCTGTGGAAGAACTGCGCCGTTCGGAGAATCCAGCAGCACGGTGCCGACGAAGGAGGCTGGAAGATGCTTTCACTCATGCCCTTGGCTCTACTGATTGGCGACTACGAGAGCAATCGCCACATGGATTGGGGCAATCGCCACATGGACTGGGGCGGGGGCCACATGGACTGGGGCGGGGGCTGGTGGATCGTCATCCTGGTCATGATGATCGTGTTCGGGGGTCTTGCGGTCTATCTGCTCGTGCGCGAGTTCGGAAGCCGCAGAGACCAGGTCCGGACTCCCGATTCGGAGGACGCCCTGATGATCCTGGACCGCCGCCTGGCGGACGGTTCGATCAGTCCCGACGAGTACCGGGAGCGCCGGGCGATTCTGACCGGGACCCGCTCGAGCGAATCGGGTCCGGGCTAGAACTCCCGGGCCATGACCCGTTCTGAGACAGATCAGGCTGGGTCCGGGGAACAGCCCTCGCCGGTAGTACGCTGGACCCCAAACGTCCTGTGTTGCGGATCAGCGGTCAATTCAGACACTGGTTCATCCTCGGAGGTGCGCCGCCGGCCAATTGGGCCTTCACGTGCTTATTGCCCTTGCTCAGCTTGAGGCTCGCCCCGTGCATCGACGCACGCCAGCCGGAGGGCCGCTTGCCACGCTTGCCGCACTTGAGCATCATCTTCCTGGCTCGCTTGCATTTCACGCCCTTCGAGGTGACCAGGCCGCCGGACTCGGCGCTGTCCTTGTTGCTGAAGGTGACGTAGCCGCAGTTCCGCTTTTTTGCGGCGTCGGCGCTGCCGGTCCAGGAGCCCGAGGCAAGAAGGGCAAGGATGGCGATCAGGGCGGCAAGAGCAACGGCGGTGGGCAACGCTCTGTCGTGTACTGCGTTCATCTTGACAACTCCCCTCGTAGCGATCTCGTTTCGAGCTTATCCCAGGCTGGCGCATCCCGGACGATTTTGTGCGGCTGAGAAAGCACGCGGGTGAACGAGATTCTGGTCGCCCGCGGACTGTGGCGCCCGGCCAACCGTGGTTTCCAGGTGTTCCAGCTCCACGCGAACGGCTGGAAGGTCGAGCCGGGGCACACCCTGAGGCTCCAACTGTTGCCCCGTGATTCGG
>JAUQWL010000142.1 GCA_030835185.1 Solirubrobacterales bacterium
GCTTCTTCCAGCTTCGCTTTCGACTCCTTGATCGCTTCGATCAGTCCCTTTTCGGACTGCCAGCGGGCCTTCATCGCGCTCGAGTTCTCGACCAGTTCAGCCAGTTCCGCATCCAGCGCCTCGAGGCGGCCTTTCGACGCCTCGTCCGTTTCGGCCTTGAGCGCCTCGCGTTCGATCTCGAGCTGCTGGATCCGCCTCTCGACCTCGTCGATCTCTGTCGGCATCGAATCGATCTCGATCTTCAGGCTCGAGGCGGATTCGTCGATCAGGTCGATCGCCTTGTCGGGCAGGAAACGGTCGGCTATGTAGCGCTCCGACAGCGTCGCTGCGGCGATTATCGCGGAGTCGGCGATACGGACCCCGTGGTGCACCTCGTAGCGCTCCTTCAGCCCGCGCAGGATGGCGATCGTGTCCGGCACATCGGGTTCGCCCACCGTCACCGGCTGGAAGCGCCGCTCCAGCGCCGCGTCCTTTTCGATGTGCTTGCGGTACTCGTCGAGCGTGGTCGCACCGACCGCGCGCAGTTCGCCGCGGGCGAGCATCGGCTTGAGCAGGTTGGCCGCGTCGACCGCACCTTCAGCCGCCCCTGCCCCGACGATCGTATGAAGCTCATCGAGGAACAGGACGATCTGTCCCTGGGCCGCCTGGACCTCGCTCAGAACGGCCTTGAGGCGCTCCTCGAACTCACCGCGGTACTTCGAGCCCGCCAGCAGAGCGCCGATGTCGAGCGCGATCACCCGGCGGTCGCGCAGGCTCTCCGGCACGTCCCCGGAGACGATCCGCTGAGCGAGACCCTCGACGATCGCCGTCTTGCCGACGCCCGGCTCGCCGATCAGCACGGGGTTGTTCTTGGTCCGGCGCGAGAGCACCTGGATCACCCGTCGGACTTCCTCGTCGCGGCCGATGACCGGGTCGAGCTTGCCGCTTTCCGCGTCGGCGGTCAGGTCCCGGCCGAATTTCTCCAGCGCCTGAACCTGATCTTCAGGATTGGGGCTGTCGACCTTGTGCGGACCACGGACCTCGCCGATCGCCTTGGCCAGTGATGCACGATCCGGCAGGATCTCGGAAAGGTTCGAGCCTGAGTCCGCGATTGCGAGAAGGATGTGCTCGGTCGACACGTACTCGTCGCCGAGTCCGGCCATTTCACCTTCGGCCCGTTGGAGAACCTCGACGAATGCGGAAGACGGCCGGGGTTCGGCGCTCGCCCCACCGCTCAGTCGGGGCAGGTCGGACATCGCCGCGCGGGCCCTGCTCCGGATCGCTTCGAGGTCGGCTCCGAGCTTGCCCAGGACGGCGGGGACGAGTCCGTCCTCCTGCTCGAGGAGCACGACCAGGAGGTGGGCCGGTGCCACTTCGGTGTTCGAGTTGGCGGCGGCCAGCCTCTGGGCGCCGCTGATCGCTTCCTGTGACTTGACTGTGAATCGGTCGGGCTGCATGTCTAGAAGGACTCCTTTCTGCGGTCCCGGGAGGGACGTTCTACCGGTATCCGCACCGTTCGGCGACTGCGCGGGATCGCGCTCTCGTAGGCGCCGTAGGGGATGATTTCGGCGTTGGACCTCGAGGCCCGTTTGATTTCGAGCGCGAGGCGGCGCTCCAGCTTGCGCGCTCGAACGCGAGTCCGCTCGAGTTCAGCCTGCAGTGCCTCGATCTGGCGTTCGAGCGCGAGTACGGTTTCCACGCCGGCGAGGTTCAGCCCCTCGTCGCACGTCATGCCCTGGATCCGGCGCAGACGCTCGACGTCGCGCTGCGAGTAGAGACGGGTATTGCGGGGCGACCGCTTGGGCGTGATCAGACCTCTCGCTTCGTAGATCCGCAGCGTTTGTGGATGCATGTCGGCCAGTTCGGCGGCGACCGAGATCATGAACACGCCCTGCTCCTCATCGAGGTCGGCTTCGGCCCGATGCCGGTTGCGCGGACTCACTTGCGGCCTGCCGATCCGGCACCGGCCCGGCGCAGCAGCTCGGCCCGCGGATCCTCGCCGTTCATCGTCTCGGCCAGCTGATCGACCGCTCGCCTTTGATCATCGCTGAGCTCGGTCGGGATCTGGATCTGCAGCCGGTAGCGGATGTCGCCCCGCGTCTTCGAACTGGTCCGGGGAGGACCTTCGCCCTTGAGCCTCTGGACCGAGTCGTTCTGGGTCCCCGGCTTGACACGGATCCGTTTGGTTCCAGAGAGGGTCGGTACCTCGACGGTCCCGCCCCGTAGAGCTTCGGTCACCGAGATCGGTACCTCGACTTCGAGGTTGCCGTCGTCGAGTCGCCTGAACACCGGTGAAGGCGCGACCTTGACGGTGACGAACAGGTCTCCCGCAGGTGCTCCCCGTTCTCCGGCTTCGCCTTTGCCGGCGACCCGGATCCGGGTGCCGTCCTTCACCCCGGCGGGCACGTTGACCTTGTATCGCTTGGTCTGGTGCGTGACGCCGGAACCGCCACAAGTGTGGCAGGGGTGGGGCACGATCTGACCGGAACCGCCACACTGCGGGCAAGGCTGGCTGATCGAAAAGAAACCCTGTCCCTGGGAGTCGATGCCGCGACCTTCACAGGTCGGGCAGGTTTCGATCGAGGTGCCCGGCTCGGCCCCTGACCCGGCACAGGTGGGACAGGTTTCCGACTTCGGGACCGTGACCGCGATCTGGGTCCCGGCCATCGCGTCGTCGAAGGAAATCCTTACGTCGGTCTCCAGATCGCGACCCTTCATCGGGTTGCCCGCCTGGCCACCGCCACTGCGGTTGAAGATGGTCGAAAAGATGTCCCCGATGTCCCCGGTGAAACCGCCGCCCTGCGCGCCGAACGGACCGGGTCCGCCCTGCGGTCCGCCACTGCCGAAAAGCCCGCCGCCGCTGTCGTACTGCTTGCGCTTCTCGGGATCGGACAGAACGTCGTAGGCCTGCTGGATCTCCTTGAAGCGTTCCTCGGCCCTCTTGTCATCGGGGTTGCGGTCAGGGTGGTACTCGCGCACCAGCTTGCGGTGCGCTTTCTTGATTTCGTCGGCCGAGGCCTTCCGGCTCACACCCAGTGCTTCGTAGTAGTCGTTGGCCATCTGCTGCTCCCGCCTACTTGCTCACGACCACCCGGGCCGGGCGGATCACCTGGTCGCCGCAGAGGTAGCCGCGCTGCATCACTTCGAGCACGACCCCGGATTCGACTTCCTCGGAGGGAAGCGCCTGCAGCGCCTCCTGAAGGTTCGGGTCGAAGGTCTCGCCGATCGGGTCGAAGGACTCCACGTCGTTCTTGTGCAGGGTCGCGTGAAGGTCCCGGTAGGCGACGATCACGCCCTGCAGGCCGACCGCGGCACCCTCCGGGAAGTGACCGTCCAGGGCGCGGTCCAGCGCAACCCCTTCGTTGGCCAGAACCCGCTCGAGGTTGTCGATCGCCTCGATGATTCCGGCGACGACCTCGAGTCGTCCGCGCAGCGTCGCTGAAGCCGTCTCGGCTGCCATGCGCTTGCGGAAGTTGTCGAAGTCGGCCTTGGTGCGCTGAGCCAGGTCGAGGTACTGATCGCGTTCGGACCGGACCTGGGCGATCAGGTCGTCTATGTCGCCTTCGACCGCGTCTCCACTCTCGGCGGCACCTTCGTCGACGGCTGTACTTGAGGCTGCTTCCGCATCCACGACTTCGTCCGTCCTGGATGAGGGGTCGGCGGAATCGGCGGGCTGGGTGCCCGCCGATT
>JAUQWL010000143.1 GCA_030835185.1 Solirubrobacterales bacterium
GGTGGCACCGATGACCACGATTGCGGTTGTGTAGACGAGGGCTTCGGCGGTGGTCCGGAGGTCGAGGCCGTAGGCATGGGCGACGATCATCGAGTTGAGGCCGCTCGGCATCGCCGCGAGGAGGTAGTAGGAATGAGGAATACCGGAAAACGGCATGGCCAGGACGAAGAGCAGCGCCGGCGATACCACCAGTTTGGCGAAGATCACCACACCAACCTGACGGTGAACTCTCGGAGGCAGCCGGATCTCGCCGATTCGTTCCTCCTCGGCGAGAACTGCGCCGACTGCGAAGAAACCGACCGGCAGGATCATCGCCGCCATCGCCCAGGTGATCTCGACCAGCAGCGTGGGCGCGACCGCCTCGGGCGCGATTGCTCCGAGCAGGCCGGCGTAAATCAGCGGGTTGCGGAAGAAGAAGGCCTTCGTTCGGTCGCGAACGCCCTGCCCCGCCTTCGTCCCGAAGGCCGCACCTACGCCGAAGGCGATCAACGTGAGCGAGATACCACTGACCACCACGTCGTAGACGACGGCCTGACTGAGATCGTCGCCGCCCATCAGCGCGAGAACCATCGGGAAGCCCAGGTAGGAACTGTTCGCGGTGACCGATGTCGCGATAACAGCACCCGCGACGGGCCGCGGCAGCTTCAGCACGCGCACGCTGAGAAACCATGCGACCGCACCGACCGTACATACGGTGATGAGCCCGAGTGCGAGGCCCACCCCGGCACCGACGGTGAAGTCGGCCTTGGCCAGGTTGATTACGATGACCGGCGGCAGGACGAAGTAGAGAATGCCGAGAAGCGCCTGCCGGGAACCGTGCCCCGCGCGTCCGCTCCAACGTCGTTCGGCCCAGACCCCGAGGAGCGTCGAGGCGACGATGGCAAGAATGATCAGGGGCATCGCAGGAGCCTATCCCCGGAGTCTGCGCGAAGGCACGGTTGACGTCAGGACGCCGGAACGCAGGATTGCCCGGCTTTTCATCGGTCCGGTACGTCCTGTCCCGACCGGAGCGACGAGCACCTGGCTATCGCGTAACTTGTGCCGATGAAGAAGACCGTCGGCGCGACAGCCGTGATCCTGGGTGCTCTCGTAGCCGCCGCGCTGTGGTGGCGGAAGAACCCCTCCGCCTGCCCCTACGGACAGCGCTTCTGGGTCGAGGTGCCACATCCGCTGATCACCCGCGACCGGCTGCGTGAGGCGCTCGCCCCGCAGACCGGAGAAAGCCTGCTCGAGATCGGTCCGGGCACCGGCTACTACTCGCTCGACGTCGCCGAATGGGTCGGTCCGGAGGGCTCGCTCGATATCTTCGACCTCCAGCAGCGCATGCTCGACCACACAGTCGCCCGTGCGGCCGAGCGCGGGATCGGCAACATCCAACCGACCCGGGGAGACGCGCAGGAGCTGCCCTACGAGCCGGCGACCTTCCACGGTGCATACCTGGTCATCACGCTCGGCGAGATCCCCGACCAGAGCGCTGCGATCCGCGAACTCGCACGCGTGGTCCGCCCCGGCGGACGGATCGTGGTCGGCGAGCTGATGGGTGACCCCCACTGGGTCTCACCGAAGGCGATTGCGGCACATGCCGAAGCGGCCGGCCTCACGGTCGAGCGCCGGATCGGCCCATGGTTCGGCAGCTTTACCGTCCTGCGCAAGCCGTAGCCCGGCGATCTGGAACGCAGCGCTCCCACCCGGGGGCGAATGCAGCGATCAGTGTTGCCACTGGCCGAGAACGGTCAGCAGGGTGGTGTTGAGGATGACCAGGACCGCCATGGCCACGGCCAGACCGGGGGCCCCGGCTGACAGCAGGGCCAGCACCGCCGCTACGAAGAAGATGACTTCGAACCGGACCCTCGACGGAAGCGGAAGGCGCCGCTTCGACTTCGGGGCCGCGAACACTCCCCAGGCAATCGCCGCAACCACGGGGGTGCTGATCGCCAGAGCCAGGCTCAAGGGCATCTCACCCGTGCTCGCCCCCCAGAAAGCAAATGCCGCGAGGGCTGCGACCTCGAGCAGGAACTTCAGGGCGAGGTTGGCCGGTCCGAGCACGACGCCTGGACCGGTCAGATCTGCTCGGGAAACATCTGGATCGCTCCGGAGGGACACTCGGCGACGCAGATACCGCAGCCTTTGCAGAAGTCGAGGTCGATCCGGTAGCGCTCGTTCGGGTCGTCGAGCTTGAGCACCGCGTTGTCGGGGCAGACGCCGAAGCAGTTGTCGCAGGAGAAGCAGTTGCCGCATGACATGCAGCGGCGGGCCTCGAAAAGGGCGTTCGATTCGTCGAAGCCGACCACGACTTCGTCGAAGCTGTCCTGGCGCCGTACCGCGTCGAGCTTCGGCCGGTGGGTGCGTGGCGCGTCGGCGTAATACCAGGGGTTGAGCGTCTCGAAGGTGGCGATCTCGGGCACCGGTGGATGGACGAACGGCTCACCTCGCAGGTAGCCGTCGATGTTGCGCGCGGCCTTCTTGCCGTGGCCGATCGCGATCGTCACCGAGCGCTCGGCCGGGACCATGTCACCGCCGGCGAAGACGCCGGGCCGGCCGGTCATCATGTCGGGACCGACCGCGACCACGCCGTCTTCGACCTCGATGTCATCGGCGGCCTCGACCAGCGACAGGTCGCATTCCTGGCCGAGGGCGAGAACCAGCGCGTCGGACTCGAGTTCGTCGAACTCGCCGGTCGGCTGGGGGAAACCGGACTCGTCCAGCTCCATCTTCTCCAGCACCAGCCTGCCGTCCCCGGCCTGCTTGATCGTCGAAAGCCAGCGCATCATCACGCCTTCTTCTTCGGCCTCCTCGACTTCGGTCTCGTGGGCCGGCATCTGCTCGCGGGTGCGGCGGTAGACGACGACGGCCTCTTCAGCGCCGAGCCGCCTGGCGGTGCGAGCGGCGTCCATCGCCGTGTTTCCACCGCCGTAGATTGCGACGCGACGACCGAGCAGAGGCTTCTCGCCGGTCTCCATGTCATGCAGCATCGAGACCGCGTCGAGCATGTGGGCCGCCGAGCCGGCCGGGATGTAGGCGCGCTTGCCGACCTGGGCGCCGATCGCGAGGAAGGTCGCGTCGAACTCACCGTCCCGGCCCGCCTCGACCACGTCCTCCACCTTGGAGTCGAGCTCGAGTTCGACCCCGAGGTCGAGAATGCGCTGGACCTCGGCGTCGAGAACGTCGCGCGGGAGCCGGTACTTGGGAATGCCGAAGCGCATCATGCCGCCGGCCATCGGCCCGGCCTCGCGGATCGTCACTTCGTGCCCCATCCTCGCCAGGAAGTAGGCGGCGGACAGGCCGGAGGGCCCGGCGCCGACGATCAGGACCCGCTTGCCGGTCCTCCCGGGCGGGGCCTCGACGGTCCACCCCTGCCCGATGCCTTCGTCTCCGAGGAAGCGCTCGACCGAGTTGATGCCGACCGCCTCGTCGAGCTCGGCCCGGTTGCAGGCGGTCTCGCAGGGGTGGTAACAGACCCTTCCCATGATCGCCGGAAAGGGGTTGTCGAGCATGATCTGGCGCCAGGCGCGCTCGTATCCCTCTCCCCCCTCTTCAGCATCGTAGAGCCACTGCTGGATGTTCTCGCCGGCCGGGCAGCCGTGGTTGCAGGGCGGCAGCCGGTCGGTGTATACGGCGCGCTCGGTCCGCCAGCTTCCGGTCTTGTTGGCCAGGCTGGAACCCACGTCGAGCGTGATCGCGAACGGCTTTTCCATCAGTGCCTCCACCTCACGAGCGTGCCCGGACCGGCGGCCCCTTCCGGGAGGAAAACCGGCCGCGGCAAGAGGATCCGGCGCCTAGCGCGGATTGCCATGGGTCTCCTTGAGCAGCATCGTGGTGTTGCTGTCGGCGTCAGGGGCGGGCGGCGTTCCCGACTCGTCATGGAGCTCACCGGCCTGATCGGTCGCCTCGCCGGGGAAATCCGCGCCCTCGTCGGTGGCAAGCAGGTCGAAGCGGCGGATGTTGCGGTCGGCCCCCGCCTGGAGACGCTCGATCACCTCGGTGTTGACCTCCGGCTTGAACAGGTGGGCGTAGCGGCGCTGGAGCTTCAGGTACTCGGTCACCGGCACGTGGCGGCGGATCTTCGAAACCTCGGTGACCTCGCCATCCTCAGCCGCGAACACCGGGAAGACGCCGGTCTCCTTGACCAGCCGGGCGAGCCGGATCGTATCCTTGGAGGCCGCGCCCCAACCGAGCGGACACGGTACGAAGACGTGGATGTAACGGGCACCGCGGAGCTCCATCGCGCGCTCGACCTTGCGTTCGAGGTCGCGCGGCTCGGCCACCGTCGCGGTCGCAACGTACGGGATCTCGTGGGCCATCGCGATCATCGGGACGTTCTTGCCCTGACCGAAGACGTTGCCCGGCTCGGGCCCGACGGGCTTGGTATTGGCAGTGCGTGCGGCCGGTGGAGTGGCGCCGGAGCGCTGGACCCCCGTGTTCATGTAGCCCTCGTTGTCGTAACAGACGAAGAGCACGTCGTCGTTTCTTTCGAACATGCCCGAGAGGCAACCGAAGCCGATGTCGACCGTGCCGCCGTCACCGGCCTGGCCGACCACACGGATGTCCTCGCGGCCCTTGGCCTTCAGTGCCGCGGCGACCCCGGCCGCGACCGCCGGGGCGTTGCCGAACAGTGAATGGACCCACGGCAGCTGCCACGAGCTCTCCGGGTACGGGGTCGAAAAGACTTCAAGACAGCCGGTGGCGTTGCACGCGACCAGGTTGCCGTCGGTGGCACGCATCGCGGCGTCGAGCGTGTACCTGGCGCCGAGCGCCTCGCCGCAGCCCTGGCAGGCGCGGTGGCCGGAGGTCAGGGTGTTCGAGCGCTCGGTCCGCGCCTGGGTCGAGCGCTGCTCCGGGTCGAGCAGCCGGTTTCCGACCACGAAAGTCCCGGTCTGGTAGCCCTTTATCTGCTGTTCGGCCATGCGCGTCCCCCTCGCCTAGTGCGAGCCCGAGGCGACGGTACCGATGTCGCGCAGGATATTTTCGGCGTTCGGGCCGGGTTTCTGACCCTTCTCGAGGCGGCTGAACTCACGCTCGATCACGTCCGTTTTCAGGTCGAGGAAATGCAGGCGGTTCGGCTCGATCCGGCCCTCGAAGATGTCCTCGAACAACGCGCCGAGCGAGCGGCGGGTGACCGGCCGGCCGCCGAGGCCGGCGACCACATCGAAGATGTTCGACTGGCGGAATGAAAGCGCGAGCCTCACGTTCTGACCGACGATGCCGCCGGCTCCGACCGCGAAGGCTTTCTCGATGACGACCACGCGGTCGGCCCCTTTGAGTGCTTCGCGAACCTCGTCGATCGGCCACGGCCTGAAGCACCTGATCGCCAGCGCGCCGATCTTCACGCCCTGTTCGCGCAGCTCGTCGACCACGTCCTCGATCGTGCCGAGTACCGAGCCGAGCGCGACGACGATCGTCTCCGCGTCCTCAGTCCGGTAACCGCGGACCAGTCCGCCGGAGTCACGGCCGAAGGCTTCTTTGAACTCTGCGGCGATCGGTGGGATCTGATCGAGCGCCTGGAGCTGCTTGGCATGCATCAGGTACTTGACTTCGGTGAAGGCCTCGGGGCCGACCATCGCGCCGATCGTCATCGGGTCGGCCGGGTCGAGCATCTGTTGCGGCTCGAACGCCGGCAGGAAGGAGTCGACGCGCTCCTGGTCGGGCACGTCGATCTGCTCGAAGGCGTGGGTCAGGATGAAGCCGTCCATGCAGACCATGACCGGCAGCGAGAGCTGCTCGGCCAGACGGAAGGCCTGGATGTGCACGTCGCAGGCCCCCTGGTTGGTCTCGGCGAAGAGCTGGATCCAGCCCGAATCGCGCTGCGACATCGCGTCGGAGTGGTCGTTCCAGATGTTGATCGGAGCGCCGATCGCCCGGTTGGCAAGGGTCATCACTATCGGCAACCCGAGCCCGGAGGCGTTATAGAGCGCCTCCGCCATGAACAGAAGGCCCTGGCTCGCGGTCGCGGTGTAGGCGCGGGCGCCGGCGGCCGAAGCTCCGATGCAGGCCGACATCGCACCGAACTCGGATTCGACCATCAGGTACTCGCACGGGTCGAGTTCTCCGGTGCGAACCAGGTCGGAAAGCTTCTCGACGATATGGGTCTGGGGCGAGATCGGATAGGCCGCGATGACCTCAGGCCGGCACATGCCGATCGTGCGGGCGACCGCCTGCGAACCTTCGAGCTGCTCAAGCATGGACACCTCCGGCCCCGGCCGCGGGGGCTCCGGCGAGGCTTTCGCGCACGTAATCGCGGGCCGCGGTCGCCGCCGAAATGTTCATATCCCCGAGCTCGCCGGGGAAGCGCCCGCGCAGGGCCTCTGCCACAGCGTCGAGCGAGACGAGGTCGCAGAGCCCGGCGAAGCCGCCGAGCAGAACGCTGTTGGGCAACGGCCGGCCGAGGTGTTCACGGGCGATCGCGGTCGCCGGCATGGTGCGCACCCGCTCTGGCCTGAAGCCGGCGATGAACTCGCCCATGCCGAGCTCGTCGAAGTCACGCTCGCTGTTCAGCAGGATGTAGCCATCGCCGGACAGACCACCGAACAGGTCGACCTGGTGGAGCAGGGTCGGATCCTGAATGATCACCGCGTCGGGGTGGGAGACCGGCTCCCGCCGGCGGATCGGTCCGTCGTCGATCCGGCAGAAGGAGACGACCGGGGCGCCGGTCCGCTCGGAGCCGAAGGTCGGGAAAGCCTGGGCGTGATGCCCTTCATCGAATGCGGCAACGGAAAGAAGCTCGGAGGCGGTGACCACTCCCTGGCCACCCCGTCCGTGAATCCGTACCTGAAACATCTCTCACTCCTTGAAGGAATCGACGCTGCAACCCGTAGGCCGCAAACTAGCAGGAGCGCCGCTGTCGATCGAGTTCAACACGGATTGCGCGCATGCCCCCCACCGACCCGTTCAACTCCCGTTTCCGACCGAGAACGTCCGGCGATCACCTGACGGATCCCCTCGGTAGTGGCGCAGATCGGCACGCGCATGACGTGCGCATCCTCGCCACTACGAGT
>JAUQWL010000013.1 GCA_030835185.1 Solirubrobacterales bacterium
GGCGGCGACCAAGCGCGGAGCCCACCTCGCCTTGACCCTCGAGCGTCTGGAGCATCTGGTCAAGCATGGCGAGGGTGCCGGTGGGATCGGAAGCGTCGTCGGAGCGGAACGCTCGGTGCAGCGCATCGGCCTCTCTGCGACTCAGCGGCCGCTGGAGCGGGTCGGCCGCTTCCTGGTCGGGCCGAAGCGCAACTGCACGATCGTCGACAGCGGCCGGCGCAAGCAGCTCGACCTCGAGATCGTGGTGCCGCTGGAGGACATGGGCAACCCCGGGGTCACCGACGAGGCCCCGGGTTCCGACGCCGGGCAGATCCGCTCGATCTGGCCGGCGATCTATCCCGAACTCCTTGAGCTCGTCAGGCAGCACACATCGACCATCATCTTCGTCAACAACCGCCGCGCCGCCGAGCGCCTGGCCCAGCGCCTGAACGAGCTCGACGAACACGGACAGGTTGGTGAAGACCCCCACCCGACCGCCACCGAAACCGCCACCGGTTCCCCGCAGCAGGAGGCTCCGGATGCCGCCGGCCCCCCCGGGCGGGTGGTTGGGGAAACCCTCACCCCGCACGGAGGAGTCGAACCAGCCGAGGGTGGACTGCCGCTGGCCCGGGCGCATCATGGCTCCCTTTCCCATGACGAGCGCACCCAGGTTGAGGAGCAGCTGAAGTCCGGGCAGATCCCCTGCCTGGTTGCGACCTCGTCGCTCGAGCTCGGCATCGACATGGGAGCGGTCGACCTGGTGATTCAGGTCGAATCGCCGAAGTCCGTCAGTCGCGGTCTCCAGCGGATCGGCCGGGCAGGCCACGGTCTGGGCGAGGTCTCCAAAGGACGGATCTTCCCCAAGTTCCGTGGCGACCTGCTGGAGAGCGCCGTGGTCACCCAGCGCATGCGCGACGGTGAGATCGAAGAGACGGTCATCCCCGCCAACCCGCTCGACGTGCTGGCCCAGCACCTCGTCTCGATGGCCGCTCTGGACAGATGGGATACGGGCGCCGCGCTGGACCTGGTCAAAGCGACTGCCTCATTCGCCGAGCTGAGCCGGGAGCTGTTCGAAAACGTGCTCGACATGCTCGACGGCCGCTATCCGTCGGACCGCTTCGCCGAACTCCGTCCGAGGCTGGTCTGGGACCGGACCGAGGGCACGATCGAGGGCCGCAAGGGGTCGCGCTCGCTGGTCGTGACCAACGCCGGGACGATCCCGGATCGCGGGCTTTACGGAGTCCACCTGCCGGACGGCAGGCGGGTCGGTGAGCTCGACGAAGAGATGGTTTACGAGGCCCGCGCCGGCCAGGTCTTCCTGCTCGGGGCGTCGAGCTGGCGGATCCAGGAGATCACCCGCGACCGGGTGATCGTCACTCCCGCCCCCGGCGTCCCCGGTGCGATCCCGTTCTGGCGGGGAGACGGCATCGGCCGTCCGGCGGAGCTCGGACAGGCGATCGGCACCTTCAGCCGGGAAGCGGTCGAGGCGGATCCGGCGGAACTGGAGAAAACCCATCACCTCGATCCGCTCGCTGCCCGGAACCTGGTCGCCTACCTGCAGGAGCAGCAGGAGGCGACGCGCGTGGTGCCGTCCGATACGACGATCGTGATCGAGCGCTTCCGCGACGAGATCGGCGACTGGCGGCTCTGCGTCCTCTCGCCCTACGGCGGTCGGGTCCACTCGGCCTGGGGCATGGCGATCGCCCGCAAGCTGCGTGACCAGGAGGGTCTCGAAGTGGACGCGATCTACTCCGACGACGGCATCGCGATCCACCTTCCCGACGCCGACGAGCCACCTTCCAGCGATCTGGTGCTGATCGAGCCCGACGAACTGGAGGACCTGGTCGTGCGTGAGCTGGGTACCTCAGCTCTCTTCGGCGCCCGCTTCCGGGAGAACGCGGCCCGCTCGCTGCTGATCCCCCGGGCCTATCCCGGCAGGCGCACCCCGCTCTGGCAGCAGCGGCTGAAGTCGCAGAGCCTGCTCGAGGTCGCGCAGGACTTCCCCCGTTTCCCGGTGATCCTCGAGACCTATCGTGAATGCCTGCAGGACGTCTTCGACCTGCCCGCGCTCGACCGGCTGCTCCGCGGGATCCACTCGCGGGAGCTTTCGATCGTCGAGGTCGAGACGCCGACCGCCTCGCCTTTCGCTTCCTCGCTGCTGTTCGACTACGTCGCCACCTACATGTACGAAGGCGACACGCCTAACGCCGAAC
>JAUQWL010000144.1 GCA_030835185.1 Solirubrobacterales bacterium
AGCCGGAAGAAGCCGATCGGGTGATGGCCTGTCTGGTCGAGAACCTGGCGATCGACGACAAGCGCTTCGCAAACGGCTACGCCGAGGACAAGCGGCGACTGGCCGGCTGGGGAAGAGACCGGATCGAGTCGGCCCTGATCAAGCGCGGGGTGCCGCGCCACCTGATCGCCGGCGCGCTTGCCGGCGATGAGGACGAAAGTGAGGTCGACCGGGCGACGAGGGTCCTGCTGGGGAAAGCAAGCGAGCTCGCAACCGATCGAGGGCGGCAGCGCGCCCTGGGACTGCTGGCCAGGCGGGGCTTCAGCGCCGAGGACGCCTATGCGGCGATCCGGCGGGCCGGCAGGGAGGGTCCGAGTGGCGAGGGCGACTGCGGCCGGTGAGGCGTTCGCTAGCCTAGGCGAAGCCCTATGTCGCTGCGATCTCTCATCCCAGGTTGGCTCGGAAGCCGAAAAAACGGCGACGCGCAGGCAGCCATGGCAGGGGGCGAAGCGGACGTGGGCGCCGAGGCCGAGCTTCGGGTCAGACGGGACGAGCTCATCCGGCTCGAAGAGCGCGCGATGCGCGAGCTCGAGTCGTCCTCCGCCGGTCTGAGGGAGGCCGAGCGTCGTGCCGAAGCGCTCGACCGCAGAGAAGAAGAACTGAAGGCGGCAGAGTCAGTGTTGCAGCAGACCCTGGCAGCCCGGATGGCCGAACTCGAACGGCTCGCGGGACTCTCGCGGGAGCAGGCGGAGGCGACACTGCTCGAGGCGGTCAGCCGGGACGCCGAGCACCAGGCCGGACTGATCATCAAGAGGACAGAGGATGAGGCCCGCCTTGAGGCAGACCGGAGGGCTCGCGGGATTCTGGCGGTCGCCACGCAGAGGCTTGCCTCCAGCCAGTCGACCGAGAGCAATACCCAGACCGTTCAACTCCCGAACGAGGAGATGAAGGGTCGGATCATCGGCAAGGAGGGCCGAAACATCCGCTCGCTCCAGTCGCTCACCGGAGTCGACATCATCATCGACGAGACCCCTGAGTCAGTGGTCCTTTCCAGCTTCGACCCGGTGCGTCGTGAAGTCGCACGGATCGCCCTGGAGAAGCTGATCGACGACGGGCGGATTCATCCGGCGGCATGTGAGGCCGCATATCTCGAGGCCGAGGGCGAGGTCGGGGACGTGATGGTGGCCGCAGCCGAGGCCGCGTTGCTCGAGACGAGGGTCACCGGCGTACATCCGGAGGTGGTCCGGCTGCTCGGACGGCTCAGATTCCGGACCAGCTACGGTCAGAACGTGCTGGCTCACTCGGTCGAGTGCTCCCACCTGGCAGCGATGATGGCCGGCGAGATGGGGGCCTCCGTCGAGGTGTCGCGGCGGGCGGCACTGCTTCACGACATCGGCAAGGCCGTCAGCCACGAAGTCGAAGGCACTCACGCCGCGGTGGGGGGTCGCCTGGCTCGACGCTACGACGAGATCGATGAGGTGAGTCACGCGATAGAGGCCCATCACAACGAGGTCGAGGTGCGGACGGTCGAGGCTGTGATCGTTCAGGCCGCGGACGCCCTCTCCGGTGCCCGTCCAGGCGCGCGAGGGGACTCGCTCGAGCAGTATGTGAGACGGCTCGGCGACCTCGAGGAGATAGCGCTCAGGCAGCCAGGTGTCAACAAGGTCTATGCGATGCAGGCCGGTCGCGAGATCCGGGTCATGGTGGACCCCGGAAAGGTCGACGACCATGCCGTGGCGGTGCTCTCGCACGAAATCGCGAGTGCGATCGAACGGGAGATGGAGTACCCGGGTCAGGTCAAGATCACGGTCATTCGCGAACTGCGTTCGACCCGTGTCGCCCATTAGGCGCTTCGCCCGGTCGAGCCGGTAGGATTGCGCCGCAATGGAGATCAAGACTCTTTTCCTCATCTTCGGAATCGCTTTGGCCCTTATGGCCGTGGTGGTCAGCTTTGCCGGACTCCGCACCGCGGACTTCCCCAGCCGCAGGGCGATGTTCGGCCTTCTGGGCCTGGCTCTGGTGATGGTTGCCGGGACGGCCTACTTCGCGGTTGAACTCTCGGTCGAAGAGGCCGAAGAACGCGACAGCCACAGCGAGAAAGTGATCGGCGAAGAGGCTTCGGCCACTCCGCTGCGGGTCACTCCCACCGTCTGACACAGCCCGCCGGCTGTGGCGGGATAACCTGAGGCACGATGAAGCGTTTTCACGTCACCACCTTCGGGTGCCAGATGAACGAGCACGATTCCGAGCGGATGAAGGGCATGCTCAGCTCGCTCGGTTACTCGGAGGTCGAACAGCGCGATCAGGCAGACCTGATCCTCTTCAACACCTGCTCGATCCGGGAGAACGCCGACAACCGGTTCATCTCGCATCTCGGCGAAGCCAAGCGGCTCAAGTCGGAGGATCCGGAGCGAATCGTCGGCGTCGGGGGCTGCTGGGCGCAGTCGGTCAAGGACGAGGTCTTTCGACGCTTTCCTTTCGTCGACGTCGCTTTCGGGCCGGGCCAGATTCACCGCCTGGCGGAGTTCCTCAACTCGGATTCGCTGACCGCGCAGGGGTATTTCGAGTTCGAGGAGTTTTCCGGCGACTTGCCGGAGCAACGCAGCCGGCCGTTCCAGGGATGGCTGCAGATCTCCCAGGGATGCAACTGCGTCTGTTCGTACTGCATCGTTCCTTCGACCCGTGGGCGCGAAGAAAGCCGGTTACCGGCGGTCCTGGTCGCCGAAGCCGAGCGGCTGGCCGCCGACGGGGTACGCGAGATAACCCTTCTCGGGCAGAACGTGAACAGCTACGGGCGGGATCTGCCGCCGGACGAGAAGACGCGGTTCTCGGAACTCCTGCGCATGATCGACTCGGTCGACGGGATCGACAGGATCCGGTATACGAGCCCGCACCCCAAGGACATTCGCGAGGACGTGATCGCCGCGCACGTCGAACTCGAAGCTCTCTGCGAGCACATCCATCTGCCGCTCCAGTCGGGGTCCGACCCGATCCTCAAGAAGATGCGCCGGACTTACACCCGCGAGCGCTACATGGACCGGGTCGCGATGATTCGCGAGGCACTTCCCGACTGCGCGATCACGACCGACATCATCGTCGGCTTTCCGGGCGAGAGCGACGAGGATTTCCAACAGACGCTGGAGGTCGCCGAAGAGGTCGGTTACGACGGCGCCTTCACGTTCATCTATTCGCCGCGGCGCGGGACCCTCGCCGCAGAGATGGATGCCCAGGTGCCGCATCCGATGAAGAAGGAGCGCATGGCAGCGCTGATCGAGGTCATCCAGCGCCGCGCCCACGAACGGGCACAGCGTTTCGTCGGCCGCTCCATGGAGGTGCTGGTCGAGGGTCCCAGCCGCAACGATCCAAGTCGGATCCGTGGTCGGATCAGGCACAACAAAGCGGTCAACTTCGAAGGCACGGCCGAGCCGGGACGGATGGTCGAGGTCGAAATCGGATCGGCGACCTCACAGGCGCTGACCGGAAGCCAGCGCCTGCTGAGTGCCATCGGGGTTTGATTCGGCGGCCTTTGCCGTGGGTGGCAAACTGTCTTCCCGCTTGCCCTTGATTGCGATCTTCGGCCCCACGGCGGTCGGCAAGACGGCCGTGGCGATCGAACTGGGCAGACTGATTTCCGAGGCAGGGGGGTCGGCGGTCGCGGTCAACTGCGACTCGATACAGGTCTATCGAGGCCTCGAGATCATCAGCGGTGCGGCCGATCAACGCCAGCGGAAACAGCTCGAACACCGACTGGTCTCTTTCGTGCCGGTGGACGAAGAGTTCAGCGCCGGCCGCTACTCGAAGCTGGCTCACGCCGAGATCGACAGCCTGGCGGCGG
Organism: Solirubrobacterales bacterium; assembly: GCA_030835185.1. Taxonomy (GTDB): domain Bacteria; phylum Actinomycetota; class Thermoleophilia; order Solirubrobacterales; family 70-9; genus 67-14. The sequence goes on from JAUQWL010000144.1 coordinate 3,815, forward strand.
CCGGATCGTGTCCGATACTGGTCGGCGGCACCGGCCTCTACCTGCGCGCTGCGCTGACCGACATGGAGTTTCGGCCTCCGGTTCCGGATGAAGTTCGCGCTCAGGTGGAGCGGGAAATCGAAGCTCGAGGGGTCGCAGCGGTCCATGCCGATCTGCCGGCGGATCAGCGCCGGCCGATCCATGTGAACGACCGGGTTCGCGTGTCACGGGCACTCGAGCTGATGAAGACGGGCCAGGAGCCGGCTCCGGACCACTCCCGGGGCGGAGAGCTCTGGACGGCGGGACTGAGACGACCTTCCCTGCTGATCGGCCTGGTCGACGAGGTGCAAGTCCTCCGCGATCGGATCGTCGAGAGGGTCGGGGCGATGGCTGAAGCCGGCGCCGCCCTCGAGGCCAGGCGCGCCCTCGAGGCAGGGGCTTCGAGAACGGCCCGGGCAGCGATCGGCTTCGATGAGTTCATCTCCGGCGATCTGGAGCGTGCGGCCATCGAGCATCGTCGTTACGCCAAGCGCCAGATGACCTGGATGCGGAGGATGCACGGCGTCGAGATTCTGGAGCGCTCCGGGCGCAGTGACCGCGATCTGGCTCTGGCGATCCTTCGACTCGCCGGGGGCCTTGCCACCGATCCGCCGACCTGACTGCATTCAGGCAGTCATCCGGATAGCTTGCTGCGTCGGATGCAGTTTGAAAAATGGCAAGCATTGGGCAACGACTACCTGGTCATCGAGCGGAGCAGGCTCCCGTGGGAGTTGACCGCGGGCCGGATCCAGATGATCTGCGATCCCCACTTCGGCGTCGGCTCCGACGGCATTCTGCTGATTTCTCCTTCCGATGCGCCTGAATACGTCGCCGACCTGAGGATCTTCAACCCGGACGGCTCCGAGGCCGAGCTCTCCGGCAACGGCGCGCGTGCGGCCATCCTGTACGTCCGCCGTCGCGGCTGGGCCGAGGCCGATTCATTCACGATTCTCACCAAAGCGGGCCCGGTAACGCCGGAGATCACCAGCGAGCGGACCTGTCGGGTGGCAATGGGACGTGCGGCGACCGTTTCTCCGGATTACCCGAGCGGAGGCGAGGACGGCAAGGGAACGGTGACCGCATCCGGCCGGCAGTGGGACTTCCAGCACGTTTCAATCGGCAATCCCCAGTGCGCGATCGAGGCCGGCGCCGAACTCGAGGCCCTTGACATCGCGACGATCGGTCCCGACATCGAGAACAGCGGCCTTTTCCCCAACCGGACCAACGTCTCCTTCTTCAGGGTTTCCGGCTCCCGCGTGAGAGCACGCATCTTCGAACGGGGAGTGGGCGAGACTCTGTCATCCGGCACCGGCGCCAGCGGGGCCGCCGTGGCGGCATTTCTCGGCGGCGCTCCGAGCCCGATCACCGTCGAGCTCGACGGAGGGGAACTCCAGGTCGATATCTCACCCGATCTCGACGTGACCCTGACCGGCTGGGCGGAAGCAATAATGGAGGGTGATCTCTCGCCGGAGTTCATCCGCACGCTCGACGGTGTCACCGCCTGACCGGATCTGGCGCAACCGACCTCAACCGAAGCGAAAGGAGCAGCCGTGGCCCTCAGCGATCCTTCCAAGAGACTCGAGGCCATGCCTCCGTACATGTTCGCCGAGCTCGAGCGGAAAATTTCCGACAAGCGGGCAGCCGGCATTGACGTGATCAGCCTCGGCATCGGAGACCCTGACATGCCGACCTACCCCCATGTGGTCGAGGCGATGCAGTCCGCGGTCGCAGACAGTGCCAACCAGAAGTACCCGAGCAACCGTGGGACCGATGCATTCCGGCACGCTTTCTCCGATTTCTACCGCGAACGTTTCGGAGTCGAAATCGTGCCCGACGGCGAGGTGATGCCGGCGATCGGCGCCAAAGAGGCGATCTACAACCTCTGCTTCGCCTTCCTCGACCCGGGCGATGTCGCCCTGGCCTCCGACCCGGGCTATCCGGTCTACACCGGTGGCCCGATCCTCGCCGGCGCCGAGGCCGTCCTGGTGCCGCTGCGTCCGGAGCTTGGCTTCGCGCCGGACCTCGGCTCGATCGATCCGATGACCGCCGAACGCGCGCGGCTGCTCTTCCTCAACTATCCGAACAACCCGACCGGGGCGATCGCTCCGGACGGTTTCTTCGAAGAAGTGGTCGATTTCGCCAGGAGGAACGAGATCCTCGTGGTTCACGACAACGCTTACTCGGAGACGACTTACGACGGCTACGTCGCACCGAGTTTTCTCGCGACACCCGGCGCAAAGGAAGTCGGAATCGAGGTCTTCTCACTCTCCAAGGGCTTCAACATGACCGGTTGGCGGGTCGGAGCCGTGCTGGGCAACGCGGACGCGATCCAGAGCTACTGGCGCTTGAAGACGAACGTCGACTCCGGTCTCTTCGAGGCGATCCAGCTGGCCGCGGTCGCTGCCCTGCAGGGTCCGTCGGAGCCACTGGAGGAGATGAACCGGATCTACGCGAGGCGCCGCGACCTGGTGGTGGACACGCTCGGTGCGATCGGAGTGGACGTCGCAAGCCCGAAAGGCACGATCTACGTCTGGGCACCGGTGCCGGACGGCCATACTTCGGTCGGCTTCGCCGGGATGGTGCTGGAGGAGGCCGCAGTGGTGATCTCGCCCGGTTCGATGTACGGGCGAAGCGGCGAGGGGTACTTCAGGATCTCGCTGACCACGCCCGACGGCCGTCTGGTCGAAGCGCTCGAACGCATGCGCGAGCACCTCGCCTGAGGCCGGAGGCCGGCTTGTACCTCGGTGAGGGTCCAACTCCGGCTTCGGCACGGTGCCGGTCACTGCCGCGAAACCGGGCTGCAGTCGGCCTCGACCGATCCGGCTGCCTAGGATGAACGCATGTCAGGTGAAAGAAAGCACGGTTCGCTTTCCGACGGTCCCTCGCGCAGCGGATCCGACAGCAGCGGTGTCGACGGGCAGCACGCGTCAACGAACCGCCGGGTGACCGCAGTCGAGAACCCCGGTAGCCGCCGGGCCCGCCAGCGGGCCCTGATGATCTCTGTCGACCGGACCGGCGAGAGCAGCCTGGACGAAATGGCGGAACTGCTTCGAACCGCCGGCGTTGCGACCGTCGGCGAGATGGTCCAGCGACGCGACGAGCCCGACCCGGACCGCTACTTCGGTCTCGGCAAGCTGGAGGAGACCAAAGCAGAGATCGAACGGACCGCGGCCAACCTGGTGGCCTGTGACGACGAACTGGCGCCCCGCCAGGAGCGCAACCTCGAAACGGCGCTGGGAGTGCCGGTCATCGACCGTACGGCGGTGATCCTCGACATCTTCGCCGACCACGCCCATTCGGCCGAAGGCAAGCTCCAGGTGGAGCTGGCACAGCTCGAATACAACCTGGCCCGGATGCGCGGTCTCTGGACGCACCTCGAGCGCCTCGGTGCCGGCATCGGAACCAGGGGGCCCGGGGAGTCCCAGATCGAAACCGACCGCCGCCTCGCCAGAGACCGCATCTCGGCGCTGCGCAAACGCCTTCGCGGAGTCGAAAAAAACCGGGGCGTCATGCGCAGCCGTCGTCAGGAATCCATGGTGCCCCAGGTGGCGCTGGCCGGATATACGAATGCCGGCAAGTCGACTCTGTTGAACGCCCTCACCGGCGCAGAGGTGGGGGTCGGAGACCGGCTCTTTCACACCCTCGACCCGACCACCCGCGGTTACGAATTCGAAGGTCGTCGCTACCTCGTCACCGACACGGTCGGATTCATCGAGAAGCTGCCGCATCAGCTGGTAGAAGCCTTCAAGGCGACGCTCGAAGAGACGGTGCTGGCGGACCTGCTGCTCCACGTGGTCGACGCCTCCTCGACCGAGGACAGGATGAGAGTGCAGATGCAGGCCGCAGACTCGGTGCTCGGTGAGATCGGTGCCGGTGACAAGCCGCGGATCCTGGTGCTCAACAAGATCGATCTCCTGGACGACGGGCATCGGGCGGAAGTCCGGATCGCGCTGCCCGACGCAGTTCCGGTCTCGGCTACGACAGGCGAAGGCCTCGATGCGCTGAAAGCCGAGATCGACCGCACCTTCGAGGCGACGATGTCACCGGTCGAGCTCTTCGTTCCTTACTCGCAGGGCGCCCGCCTGCATGACCTGCACGAAGTTGCCGGCCGGATCGACCGGGAAGACGAAGCCAGAGGCGTGAGGGTGAGGACCCGCCTGCCCTCGGGGCAGATGCATCGCTTCGAGGATCTCGTGGTCGGCTGAACTGCTTCCCCGCCGCCGGCGCCGGGTGGTCGGGCTCGGATAGAGTCCCGGCGCATGGATCTTCGGTTCCGGATACTCGATGAGGCGGCGACGCTGCCCTCGCGCGCCCACAGCGGCGATGCCGGACTGGATCTTCACTCCGCTCAGGCGGCCCACATCGGACCCGGTGAGCGGTGGCAGATCTCAACCGGCCTTGCGGTCGAGATCCCCGAAGGTCACGCGGGACTCGTCCTTCCAAGGTCCGGCCTGGCGCTGCGCTACGGCATCTCGCTGGTAAACGCCCCCGGCCTGATCGATTCCGGATACCGGGGGGAGATCGGCGTGCTCCTGCTGAACAACGATCCCGCCGAAGGGTTCCGGATAGAGCCGGGCGACCGGATTGCCCAGCTCGTGGTGGTTCCGATTGCCGACCTCAGCCCGGTCGAGGTCGAACAACTCGCTGACTCCGAACGCGGAGAAGGCGGTTTCGGCTCTAGCGGCCGCTGATCGCAGCCGCGAGCGCGACCCGGTGGGCCGCGGTCTCCAGCCCGTCTTCAAGCGGTCGAAGCTCGACATCCTCGCCGTAGGCATTCTTCAGCCCGGTCTCGATCAGGTGGTCGGCCAGCCAGGCGTTCTTGGGGAGCAGTGGGCCGTGGAGGTAGGTTCCGATGAGGTTGCCGCTGCGCACGCCCTCGAAGCCGTCGCTGCCGTTGTTGCCGTGCCCGGCGATCACCCTGCCGAGGGGCTCCGCCTGTGGCCCGAGCCATGTGAGGCCCCCGTGGTTCTCGAAGCCCGCCAGCATGCGCCTGCTGCCATCCAGATCCGTTTCGATGGCGACCGGGCCGATCAGTCTCGGTCCGTCTCCACGAACGGTCTTCAGATCGACCAGGCCGAGGCCCCCGATCTGGTCCGAACCGGACTCATACGACTCACCGAGCAGTTGATAGCCGCCGCACACCGCCAGCATCACAGTCCCGCCGGCGAGGCATTCCCCGATGGCTTCGCGCTTCGTTTCGACAAGATCACCCGCGACCGTTCGTTGGTCGCGGTCCTGGCCACCTCCGATGTAGAGCATCTCGTGACCGGAAGGTTCGAAGCGCTCGCCGAGACCGCAGGCGGTCAATTCGAACTCGATCCCCCGCCAAAGACAGCGGTTGCGGAGGAAGATGATGTTTCCCCGGTCCGCATAGATGTTCATCTGGTCGGGGTAGAGGCTGAGCAGTCGGAACTTCATCGGTGACGGGGACTCTATGAGAGCGAGGGGCGGGCCAGGACCATGGTCGAGCCCATGTGGCGGTCGGTCTGGGCGATCGAGCCGCCGCCGGTCGGCTGGAGTCCCGCCGCGAGGAGTTCGCGCTCGAAGCCGTCGCGACTCAGGCGGTGGATGACGATCACATCCTCGCTCCGGGTCGAGGTACCGTCGGGAGCGAGGCTCTGTCGCAGTCGGACCGCGGTCACCGTGTCGGCGGTCGGCTCGATTGCAACCGGTTGGCTGCAGTGGACCCAGCCGCCGATCTCGTTCATGTCCGGCGGAACAGCGGGGTAGTGGATGCTGACCTCGGGCAGTTCTTCGCAGATCGCGAAGGCCGCGGTTCCGCCCGGCTCGAGGATTTCCGCGAGGGCGTGAAGAAGGTTCATCCGTGCCTCTTCGCCGCCGATTATCTGCACCAGTTGCTGGGGGGCTATGACCAGGCAGAAGCGCTTCGCCTGCCACGGACTTTCCGGACCAAGCGGTCCTCCGGGTGCCAGCAGTCCGGCCAGGTCGGTCCGCTCGCTGACGTCGACCGGGACGGCGGCCGGGCTCCCCTCTGACTTCGTACGGTTGAAATCGGCGATCAGGCCGGGATCGCGATCGAGGCCCACGGTGGGGTGGCCGAGACGGTTCAGGTGGTGGGAGACCCTGCCGACGCCACAGCCCAGATCGAGTACCGGACCGTCGGCAGCTGCCGCGAGTTCGCTCCAGGCATCGAGGTCTACCGTGTACTCACCGGATTCCACCAGCTGCCAGAGGCCGGCCTCGGAAAAGCCGCCGTGGGCGGGGTTCACGACTGCCAGTATCGGGTGGCGCTGTCCTGATCGGCCAGCAGTTCGCGCAGTTCGAGCAGCGCCGTATAGGTGGGCAGGGCGAAAACCCGTTCCGGACCGTCTTCGAGCACGACTTCGAGCGAGCGGTCGATGTCGCGGACTACGGTCAGGTCCTGTTCGGGCCAGCCGGCGTACTTCAGTCTCAGAGCCATCTCGGCGGCGCGTGTGCCGGAGCAGACGACGTTGCCGACATGTCCGGAAAGCAACTCGAAATCGGCATCCCAGACCCAGGAGATGTCGCGACCGTCGGCGATATTGTCGTTGAGGGCGAACCAGAGGGTCAGCGGCCCTTCCTCGAGTTCGAGTGTTCGCAGCACCTCGTTGGCGCCGGCCGGGTTCTTGATCAGCAGGATCGAGAGTTCGGACGGACCGATCCGGATCCGTTCGGCCCGGCCGAAAACGGCTTTCATCCGGGAGAGGGCTGCGACCGAATCGCCCGGCGGGATGCCGATGGCCTGTGCTGTGGCGATCGCCGCGAGTGCGTTGTAGAGGTTGTAGAGGCCGGGCAGGGGGAGATCGAGAGAATGGCTGCCGGTGGCCGTTTCGATCGTCGCCTTGAGCCCGTCCATGCCGAGCAGCTTCACCTCGGTTGCGGAGAGGTCGGGTTCGGGTCGGGCCAGGCCGCAGGCGGGACAGGAGTAGTGGCCGAGATGGCCGACGAAGGCCCTTTCGTATAGCAGCGGCTCACCGCACACCCGGCACTGTTTGGCCTCGCTCGCATGCTGGAGTTCAGTCACGGCCCGGCCGTCGTCGTCGATTCCGAAGTACGTGGTCGACGGGCCGGTGTGGCGACCGATATCGGCGATCAGCGGGTCGTCGGCGTTGAGTACGAAAGAGGTCGAATCGGCCAGTGCGCCGGCCATTTCGACCCACGCGTCAGCCAGCGCCTCGGTTTCGCCGTAGCGGTCGAGCTGGTCACGGAAGAGGTTGGCGAGCAGGATCGTCTTCGGTCTCAGTCGCTCCGCCACCTCGGGCAGCCAGGCTTCGTCGACCTCGAACAGACCCTCGTCACCTCTCTGCTCGAGCAGGGCGGTCGCAACTCCCCAGGTCATGTTCGAACCGGCCCGGTTGTGGACCGGTTCGCGTCCGGCAGCGCGAAGGATCGCGGCCAGCATCGCGGCTGTTGTCGTCTTGCCGTTGGTTGCGCTGATCACGGTCGAGCCGTTGCGGAGCGAGGCTCCCAGCTTGTCGATGGCGTCCGGGTCGAGCTTGAGAAGGACCCGGCCCGGCAGAGTGGTGCCGCCGCCCCGGCCGGTCGCCCGGCTGAGCCTGCCGATCCACCGGGCGGCCGCGACCTTCGTGCGGATCAAGGCAGATCCCCCGGGACGATCACGTTCAGGGCGCCGGGCAGCACTCTGATCTTTGCCGGCAGCCTGGTCAGGGGATCGCCGTCGGCGTAGACGGTCAGGTCCCGCCCGGCCCGGATCTCGATCGCTCCGCTGCGCCAGGATCGCACCTCTTCGTTGTTCACATGCCTGCCCCGGAAGACCTTCGGCAGGTTGAGCAGGAAGCGGAGCCGGCTGATCTCCCCGACTGTGACCACATCGAGCTCACCGTCGGCGGGGTCTGCGTCCGGAGCCATGTTCATCCCGCCGCCGTAGTACCCGTTGTTCGCTACGGCGACCGTGTAGCCGGTGAAGCGGCTCTGGATCCCGTTTTCGATCAGTGCGAAACGCTCCGGCTTCCATGTGGCCAACGCCCGTAGCGCCGCCCAGGCGTAGACGAGCTTCCCGCTCAGCCGGGAGTCGTTGGCGATCCGGTTGGCCTCGGAGTCGAAGCCGACCGAGGCGATACCGAGGAAGCGCTGTCCGTTGCCATCCCCCACGTCGATCGAAATGGTGCGACCGGTCGCGATGGTTTCGACCGCGGCAGCCGGGTCTGTCGGGATGCCGAGGCCGCGAGCCAGGTCGTTACCGCGACCTCCGGGCACGATTCCCAGTACCCCGTCGCTGCCTGCCATCGCTCCGCCGATCGCGCCGATCAGGCCGTCACCGCTCATGACGACGGGAATCTCTCCGGCCTCGATCGCGTCGAATGCGAGGTCGACGCCATGCTCCTTGCTGCGGGTGCGCTCGACCCTGAAGACCATACGGCGTGCGTCGAAGCTGCGCTCGACCTCAGGCAGCAGCTGGAGGGCTCTGCCGCCGCCGGCCGAGGGGTTGACGATCAGTGCGTAGGTGGATTCGATCGCTGAACTCACGGCTGCCCACCTGGCTTCCGGACGCTGAACCACGTTCCCTTCCCGGCCGAGC
>JAUQWL010000145.1 GCA_030835185.1 Solirubrobacterales bacterium
CGATGTGCCGGGGAGCGTGGGGGCTGGGAGAACGCGATGTACTGTCCGGCGAGCGACACCATCTCCTGGGACGGGAACTGGCTTTGGGGAGACCTCTACCGCAACGTCGGCGACGCAGCCGTGGCGTTCCTGCTCGCCCACGAGTACGGCCACCTTGTACAGCAGCGACTCGGGATCGTCAACAAGTTCCCGCTGACCATAGAAGGCGAGCTGAACGCCGACTGCCTCGCCGGGGCCTGGCTGGGTGACGTCGATTCGAATGTGCAGAGGCTCTCCAACGTCGACTTCGACGCGCTGGATCTCGGTGTCCTGATCGTGGCTGATCCGCGAGGGGTGCCATGGCAGAATCCGACCGCGCATGGAACCGCCTCAGAGCGCCGCCGGGCACTCCTTCTGGGGGGCAGAGGCGGCAGCCAGTCCTGCCTCAACCGGCTCGGTCCGGGCTTCTCTACCTGAGCCTGAACGTGTGGTCTGCAAGCGCATCGGCAACCCCCGGCTCCGGCGATCCGCCCGACCGGCCGGGCTACTCGTGGATCTCGAGGTCTGAAGCCAGTTCGGTGCGCCCGTTCTGGCGGAACTGGACGTCGACCGTCTCATCCTTGCGGTAGGTGCCGAAGACTCCGAGATACATCGCCAGCCAGCGTGACATCCCGATTTCCTCCTTGACGATGTCCCTGCCGAAGACGATCTCTTCGCCTTCCACCGTGTAGTCCTCACCGGCGGTCTGGGCGACGCCGTTGATGTAGACGACTATCGGCTCGGATGCGCCGGGTGGCAGGTGAACCCTGCGTCCCGCTGCGTAGGAACCCTTGGGGATCTCTTGCCCGTCTGCGTCGCTCACCGCTGCAGAGTCTGCCGCATAGCCTCGATGACCTGTTCCGATGTCCTGCCGTCGAGTGGCTTGCGCGTCACCCCGCCGGTGAAGCCGAGCAGCGTATTGTCGCCGCGGATGTCCACTCCTGCGGTCGGGGGCGAAAAGAAACCCCTGCCGGAGATTTCGATTCTGGCCTTGACCCGTTTGCCCGGTTCGTAGTCCCGGATCGCCTTGACGGTCGCCAGCGGCCGGCGTTCGAGAACCTCGTCGATCTGGACGCGGGCTGCTTCGAGGGCGGTGTCGAGGTCGTCGAACTTCAACCGGCTCACGTCGGAGCCGTCCCGGATTGTGAGCTTCCAGTCAGCCAAGCTCCAGGCCCACGCTGTTCAGGCGAAAGGGCGTACGGCGGGTCCGTTGTCGATACGCTCGCCGCCGTCGCGCTCGCCGATCGGGATGTAGTCGGCCTCGCGCACACCGGTGTAGATCTGGCGAGGGCGGGCGATCTTCTTTTCCGGATCGTCGATCATCTCCAGCCACTGGGAGATCCAGCCGGCGGTGCGCGCCATCGCGAAGATCACGGTGAACATGCCCGGCGGGATCTTCAGCGCCTCGTAGATGATGCCGGAGAAGAAGTCGACGTTGGGGAAGAGCTTGCGTGAGGTGAAGTACTCGTCGTCGAGGGCGCGCCTTTCCAGCTCGGTGGCAATCTCTACCAGCGGGTTGTACTCGGTCGCCTCGAGAACGCCATCGGCATGCTCCTTGATGATCTGGGCGCGCGGGTCGTAATTCTTGTAGACGCGGTGGCCGAAGCCCATCAGCTTCTCTTCGCGCTGTTTGACCTTCTCGAGGAAGCCGGGCACGTTCTCGACCTTCCCGATGTGGCGCAACATCCTCAGGACGGCTTCGTTGGCGCCACCGTGCAGGCGTCCGTACAGTGCGGCGATGCCGGCGGCGACCGCGGAGTACGGGTCGACGTCGGAAGAGCCGACGACGCGCACGGCGCTGGTCGAGCAGTTCTGCTCGTGGTCGGCGTGAAGGATGAAGAGCACGTCGAGCGCCCGGGCGAGTCGCGGGTCCGGGTCGTACTTGGCCTCGGTCATCTTGAACATCATCGAGAGGAAGTTCTCCGAGTAAGAGAGGTCGTTGTCCGGGTAGACGTACGGCAGACCCATGTTGTGGCGGTACGAGAAGGCCGCCAGGGTCGGCATCTTGGCGATCAGCCGGATCGTCGCCAGGTAACGCTCGATCTTGTCGTGGATCTGGTTGGAGTCCGGGTAGAAGGTCGAGAGCGCGCTGGTCGAGGCCAGCAGCATGCCCATCGGGTGGGCGTCGTAGCGGAAGCCCGTCAGAAACTTCTTGATGTCTTCGTGGACGAAGGTGTGGTGGGTGACGTCATGGACCCAGGTTTCGAGTTGCGGCCTGGTCGGCAGCTCGCCGAAGACCAGCAGGTAGGCCACCTCAAGATAGGTCGAGTGCTCGCAGAGCTGTTCGATCGGGATGCCGCGATGTTGGAGGATGCCGGCTTCGCCGTCGATGTAGGTGATGGCCGAGCGGCAGGACGCGGTGTTTGTGAAGGCCGGGTCGAAGGCCATCATGCCGAAGTCGTCTTCTCTGACCTTGATCTGACGAAGGTCAAAAGCCCGGACCGTATCGTCTTCGATCGGCAGCTCGTAGGTTCGGCCGGTGCGGTTGTCGGTGACCGTCAGCGAGTCCACCGAACCGGTGTCCGTCACGTCGCTTTCCGCCTTCTCTTCAGTCTTTTCTTCGGTCCCCATCAATTCTCCTCGGAGTTTCTTCTCTCGCTCTTTTTTTCAGCGACCAGTATCGCAGTTTGCACGCGCCACCCTGCTCCGAAACCGTGTCAGGCGTTACGGACTCCGAAATCGGTCATCGTGCGCAGCGCTTCCATGCGCGAGTCGATCTCGTCCCGCGTAAGCCGGGCGACCCGCTCAGTGCCGAACTCCTCGACGTTGAACGAGGCGAGCACTGTGCCGTAGGCCATCGCCCTTCTCAGTGCCAGTTCGTCGATCGGTCCCGACTCGCCGTCGAGGTAACCGAGAAAGCCACCGGCGAAGCTGTCGCCGGCGCCGGTCGGGTCGCGTACGTCTTCGAGCGGGAATCCCGGAAGAGCGAAGAACCCGGACGGGGTGAACAGCGCGGCGCCATACTCACCCTGCTTGGCGATCACCGCTTTCGGTCCCATCTCCATCACCAACCGGGCCGCACGGGCGAGATTCGGCTGATCGGTCAGCTGGCGGATCTCGGCGTCGTTGATCAGGACGCAGTCGACTTCGGAAATTGCCTGGCAGAGCGAATCGCGAGCGGTGTCTATCCACAGGTTCATCGAGTCGAGCGCGGCGAAGCGCGTCCCCTGGCACTGGGCCCGGACCCGGCGTTGCAGGTCCGGTTGAATGTTCGCCAGGAAGAGCACGTCGGCCGAAGACGACGCTTCGGAGAGCTTCGGGTCGAAGTCGCCGAAGACGTTCAGCCGGGTGTCGTCGGTGTGGGCGGTGTTGAGGTCGTATTCGTAGTGACCCTTCCAGAAGAAGGTTTCGGCTCCGGGAACCCGCTCGATGTCCTCGGTCAGGACGCCGCGGTTTTCGAGGACGCCGAGTTCGATTTCGGTGAAGTCCTCGCCGACAGGGCCGACCACTCTGACGTCGGTGAAGAAACTCGCAGCCAGGGAGAAATGCACCGCCGATCCACCGAGCATCTTTTCCCGCTCTCCGAACGGTGTGGTTACGGCGTCGAAAGCGATCGAGCCGACGACAGTCAGCGACAAGGGACAACCTTTCGTTGGGGAACCGGTACCGCCCCCGCAGAGGATTGCGCGAGCGGCATCCATCCTAGAGCCAGCGGCGATCCGGGTACCTCTCACCCGGGGCCCTCCGGTGGTCGCAAGTCGTGTCCATCCTGAGAAGATGGTCGAGTGAAAGCGATTCAGATCAGGAGCTTCGGTGGTCCGGAAGTCCTCGAGATGGTCGAACTCCCCGATCCCGAGCCCGGACCCGGCGAGGTGCTCGTCGAAATCAATCGGATCGGGGTGAACTTCGCCGACACCCACGCCACCCGCAACGACTACCTGGCTGAACAGGAACTCCCGCTCATACCGGGGGCGGAGCTGGTCGGAACCACTCCGGATGGCCGCAGGGTCGCCGCGGTCGTGCCCAACGGTGCCTATGCCCGGTATGCGGCGGTGGCCGAGGGTTCGCTGGTGCCGGTGCCGGAGGGGGTCGACGACGAACAGGCGGCCGGCCTGCTGATCCAGGGGCTGACCGCCGATGCCATCCTCCGGATCTCGGCCTGCATGAAGCCCGGAGAGAGTGTGGTCGTGAACGCGGCCGCCGGTGGAACAGGGAGCCTCGCTGTTCAGCTGGCCCGTTCGATGGGCGCCGGCCGGATCATCGGCCTCGCCTCTACCCCGGACAAACGGGCCCTGACCCTTCAGCTCGGGGCCGACGTCGCGCTCGACTCGCGCCGGCCCGACCTGACCGAGGCCCTGATCGAGGCAAATGGCGGAGAGAAGGTTGACGTGGTGCTGGAGATGGCTGGCGGAGAAGCCTTCGACAACTGCCTCAAGGCAGTGGCGCCGTTCGGACGGCTGGTCACTTTCGGGATCGCCTCATCGGAGCAGAATCTGGTCAAGACCGGCTCCCTGATGCGAAACGGCCGGGCCGTGATCGGCTTCTGGATCAACCACCTGATGGCCCGCCCGGACCTGGCCCGGGAAGGTCTGGAGAGGGTTCTGGGGGCGGCCGGGCGAGGGGATCTCGTGACCGTCCTCGGCGGTACTTACCCGCTGGAGAAGGCCGCCGATGTCCATCGGGAGATGGCCGGGCGGCGTACGATGGGAAAAATACTGTTGGATCCCTCTCAGTGACTCAAGAGATCATCACCTTCAAGGACCTCGGGTTCTCCCCGGAAATTCAGCAGGCGATCGACGAACTAGGCTTCGAAGAGCCCAGTCCGATCCAGGTGCAGGGCATACCTCCACTGCTCGCCGGGCACGACGTGATTGGCCAGGCCCAGACCGGTACAGGCAAGACGGCCGCCTTCGGGGTGCCGATGCTCGAGTACCTGGATCCGGACAACGACGAAGTCCAGGCGATCGTGCTCACCCCGACCCGCGAGCTCTGTATTCAGGTGACCCAGGCGCTGCGAACTTACGCCGAGCACCTCGACATCGAGATCGTTGCGGTCTTCGGCGGTGCTCCGATCAAGAGCCAGCAGGCACAGCTCCGCTCCGGTGCGCACGTCGTCGTCGCCACGGTCGGCCGGATGAAGGATCTGATCTCCCGTCGCTCGCTGGTACTTACCGCTGCGCGCTTCGTCGTGCTGGACGAAGCCGACGAGATGCTCGACCTCGGTTTTCTCGAGGACGTCGAGAAGATCCTCCGGATGTGCCCGAGCGGCCGTCAGACGGCGCTGTTCTCGGCAACCATGCCGCCGCCGATCAAGCGGCTGGCCGAGAGCCACATGTACGATCCGGTCACGATCAGCATCACGCCGAAGAAGCTGACCGTCGACGCGATCCGCCAGGCCTACGTGGAGGTGCCGTCACGGGGCAAGACCGACAAGCTCATCGAGATCCTCAAAGCCGAAGATCCCGAGCAGGCCATCCTCTTCGTCCGCACGAAAATCGGTGCGTCACGGCTTGAAAGGGATCTCAAGAACCGCGGCCTCGATGTGAAGGCCCTTCATGGCGACCTCAGCCAGGGTGTCCGGGACGGCGTGATGATCGCCTTCAAGGGTCACCGGGTGAAGCTGCTGGTGGCTACCGACATCGCTGCCCGAGGCCTCGACATCGACCACGTCACCCACATCATCAACTACGACCTGCCGAACTCCTCCGAGATCTACGTCCACCGGATCGGCCGCACCGGACGCGCCGGGCGGACCGGCCGGGCGATCACCTTCATCACGCCGGAGCAGCGCAAGGACCTGCTTCAGATAGAGAAGGACGCGAGTACGACGATCACCGCGTGGGAGTCACCCGAAGAGCGGATCGAGCACGCCCCGCCGCCCCGCCGCCGGCGCCGGAGCGGCCACGATCCCGTGCCGCTCGACGACGACTCGGACGACGACAGCGAAGCGGCCGACAGCAAAGCGGCCGACAGCAAAGCGGGCGACAGCAAAGCGGGCGACAGCACAGCGGCGGACAGGGGGGAGGCGGACAGAGGCGATGATGAAGTCCGGGAGGCTCCCGACGGCATCGCCAAGTTGTTCGTCAATCGCGGCAACCGCAGTGGCATCACCGAAGACGACCTCCGCTGGGCCCTGCGGGAGGGCGCCGTCCTGAAGGACGACCAGATCACCTCGGTTCGGGTGCTCGACCGATTTTCCTTCGTCGAGATCGATGCCGGCCAGGCCGAGCGTGCGGTCGAGTTCCTTGACGGATCCAAGCTCAAGGGCTCCGAGATCCGGGTCGAGGTTGCCCGCCGGTAAGCAGGCTGATGCGAGCGAGCAGCTCGCCGAAGTCGATCGGTTTGTCAAGGTACCCGTCAGCCTCGGACCACTCTTCCGAGAGGTCGAGATCCGACACGGCGCTGACCACCAGTACCGGGGTCTCCGGGAGGTGGGCCTTGACCAGCTTCAGAACCTCGGCCCCGCTGCGTCGGGGCATCATCGCGTCGAGCAGCATCAGGTCGGGGTACGCGTCAGGTTCGAGCGATTCGAGTCGCTGGATCGCATCGTCGCCGTCGCGGGCCTCGATCACCTCATGGCCCGCCATCTCCAGCCGCCGCCGCAACAGTAGCCGGATCGAAGCCGAGTCCTCGGTGACCATGATGCGACTCATGCCGGTCCCGGTGTCCCGAGGGTGAATGTCCTCGCCCGGTCCAGCGGCAGCCAGATCCGAAAGCGGGTACCGCCTCCTTCCGGGGACTCGGCCGAGACCGTCCCCCGGTGGAGTTCGATGATCCGTTTGGTCAACGTCAGGCCGATGCCCGAACCGGTCAACTCCTCGGTGTCGATCGTGCCGGCGTGCCGGAAGCTGGCGAAGGCCTCCTCGGGATTTTCGAAAGGCAGGCCGGGACCGTCGTCATCCACCGTGATCACGATGCCGCCGTCATCGACTCTTGCGGCGACCTTGATCTCCGTACCCGGGCCACAGTGGACGTGGGCGTTGTGGACCAGGTTCTGCAGGGCCTGACGGATCCGGCGGCTGTCGGCTTCCACAAGAGGCAGGCCCGGTTCGATCTCGACCGAGAGCTTCTGGTCGCGGTCGTCGATCCTGGCACTGAGCGACGTGATCACCTCGCGGACGGTAGCCGCGATGTCGGTCTGTTCGAGGTCGAGCCTCAGTTCACCGAAGCTGTTTGCCATCAGATCGGACATGTCGTTGACCAGAGACTGGAGGTAGAGCGAGTTGGTCCGGATCATTGCCGCAGCCTCTTTCTGGAGCGCGGTCAGATTGCCGCGTTCCATCTCGAGGATCTCGCTGAACCCGATCAGCGCGGTCAGCGGCGACTTGAGCTCATGGGCTGCGGCCATCGAGAAGGTGGCCCTGCGCTCGACCAGTTCGTCCGAGAGGTCGGGATCCCAGGCGATCAGTACTGAATTGCCGTCGTTGAGACCCCTGTCGGCGACTACCCATTCGAGCAACGGCAGCCCCGGTCCGGCGCTGAACATCACCCGTTCGCCGCGCAGCAGCATCCGGTCAAGTTTTTCTTCGGGCGCGGCTTCGGCGAGTGCTTCGTAGATGTTTGCCGCCGGGACCAGTTGCGGAGCCAGCGCGGCGGTCGTGGCATTCACCCAGATCACCTCGAACTCCGGCGTGAAAGCGAGCATGGCGCTCGGGAAGCGGTCGAGGATTTCCTTCAGCAACTCTTGCTCTTGACTCACGTCCGGTAAACATAACGTCGTCTGCCCGGCCTGGCCGCATAAGCTGCCCCGATGAACGCAGAAAAGGACGGGATCGCCCGCGGAGCACTCGAAGAGTGGTTCGCATCCAGGATCCCGACGCTCGAGCCCCCGCTCGACTACGAAACGATCCACGGGGGGCTTTCCAACCTCACTTTCCTGGTCACCGATCAGGCCGCCTCGCGGTGGGTGTTGCGCCGCCCGCCGCTCGGGGAGCGACTGGGGTCGGCCCACGACATGGGTCGCGAGGTCCGCGTGGTCACCGCCCTGGCCGAGACGGCGGTACCGGTTCCGCCGGTGATCGGCTACTGCGATGACGATTCGGTCACCGGTGCCCCGTTCTACGTGATGGAGTTCGTCGAGGGCCCGGTCCTGCGGGCGCCCGAGCAGGCGGCGTTGTTTCCCTCTCCCGACCAGCGGCGGCGAATCGGCGAAGGACTGGTCGAGACGATGGCGGCGATTCACGCACTCGATCCGGACGAGATCGGACTGGGAGACCTCGGCCGGCATGATGGCTATGTTGCCCGCCAGCTGCGCCGCTGGTCCGGTCAGTGGGAGAAGTCGAAGACGCGCGAGTTGCCCCTGGTCGAAGAGGTCCACCGGAAGCTGCTCGAGACGATCCCCGAGCAGACCGAAACCACGATCGTCCACGGCGACTACCGGCTCGACAATGTCATCTACAGCCCGCTTGGCGAGGTTGCCGCGGTGGTCGACTGGGAGCTTTGCACGCTCGGCGATCCGCTGGCCGATCTCGGCCTGCTGATGGTCTACTGGGTCGAGCCCGATGACGAAGTGATTCCGCTTTTCCGTCCGGCCACGGTCGAACCGGGATTCCCGAGCCGGGTTGAGCTTGCCGCCCACTACGCCGCGGTCTCCGGGCGTGACATTTCCGGCCTCGACTATTTCGTCGCGCTCGGCTACTGGAAGCTGGCGGTCATCCTCGAGGGAGTGCTGGCCCGCTTCCGCGGCGGTCAGTACGGCGAGGATGCCAGGGACGGCGGCAGCGATTTTGCCGAGGCAGTCGAGGCTCTGGCCGGGGCCGCCCTGCGGGCAGTCTCACGCGCCGACTGAGGTTCAGCCTGCGTTCTCGCCCGCTGCTTCGCGTTTCTTCAGCTGGCGACCGGTCTCACGCCGGGCGATCACCATTTTGTGGACCTCGTCGGCGCCGTCAACCAGCTTCAGCATTCGGCTGAAGCGCCACATCGATGCCAGCGGGGTATCGTCGGAGACACCGAGACCGCCGTGGACCTGGATCGCGCGGTCGAGCACGTTCATCACCATGTTGGCTGCGACCACCTTGATCATCGAGATCTCCTGACGGGCGGCCCGCTTGCCCACGGTGTCCATCTTCCAGGCGGCGTTCATGGTGAGCAGTCTGGCCTGGTCGATTTCCATGCGTGACAGCGCAATGAAGTCCTGGACGAACTGCTTGTCGGAAAGCGGCCCCCCGAAGGCTTCGCGGTCGGCTGCCCGCAGGCACATCATCTCCAGGGCCCGCTCAGCCGTGCCGATCGCCCTCATGCAGTGGTGGATCCGACCCGGGCCGAGCCTGTCCTGAGCGATCAGGAAACCGGCGCCGCGCACGCCGAGGAGGTTCTCCCCGGGTACGCGGCAGTCCTCGAAGAGCACCTCCCAGTGACCCGGACCCGCCGAGTGGCCCATGACCGAGATCGGCCGCACCAGCTTGAAGCCGGGGTTGTCGATCGGCACGCAGATCATCGAAGCCCGGGCATACGGGTTGCCTTCGGACTCGGTGATCACCATGGCGATCGATAATTCGGCTCCGTTGGCCCCGGTCGAGTACCACTTGCGCCCGTTGATGACCCACTCGTCACCGTCGAGTTCCGCCGACGCGGCGAGGCCGGTCGGGTCGGAGCCGGAGGTGTCGGGCTCGGTCATCGAGAAACAGCTGCGCGTCTCGCCCTCGAGCAGCGGGGTCAGCCAGCGGGCCTTCTGCCCGTCGCTGCCGTGCTCGGCGAGAATTTCCATGTTGCCGGTGTCGGGGGCTCCGCAGTTGAAGGCCATCGGGGCGACTCCGGGGCTTCGGCCCATCTCTTCGCAGAGGACGGCGTACTGCCAGTTGTTCAGACCGGCGCCGTACTCGTCACCGGGCATGAACAGGTTCCAGAGCCCCTGTTCGCGTGCCCGGGCCCGGATCTCCACCAGCGCCTGCGGATAGGCCACACCCGGACCGACCTCGCGGTCCAGCGCCTCGTAAAGCTCTGCCTCGCGCGGGAGGATGTGCTCGTCCATGAATGCCTTGAGGCGGTCACGGAGCTCCAGTATCTCGTCGCCTACTTGGAAGTCCATGGCCGGGAGGCTACTGCCGCGGCCGGTAGCGGGCGAAAAGCTCACCTTCGTTCTCCAGCAGTTCCTCCAGCCGCTTTCGCCGCGGTTCGACCAGGGCGCCTTCGAGGATGCGCGGCGAGGGTTCGCCACCGATCAGTTCGGGGGAGACGGTGAGAAAGAGATCGTCGACTGCGTCGGCCGCCTCGAGCTGACCGAAAAGGTGCGGGCCGCCTTCGCAGAGGACTGCCCGGATTCCGTGTTCGCTTCTCAACTGGAGCAGCACCGTGTCGATCGAGATCGCTTCGTCGAAACGGCGGACGCTCATCGAGGTGGCGGTTTCCGGTGCGGGTTCTTCGCTGTTGGTGAAGACCAGGATGCGGCCCGCACCTTCAGTGAAGATCGGAGCGTCGAAGGGCAGATTCAGCTCTCCGCTGACGATCACCGCCAGGGGGTCGCGGGACAGACCGGCCCGTTCGCGCTCGGCCCGCGCGCGGGCGTCCCTGACCAGTCGTCCGTAACGCTCGGCTCTGATCGTTCCCGCACCGACCATGACTGCGTCGAAACGCCGACGCAGCTTGAGCAGGAACTCGGAGTCGAGATCGCTGCCCAGGTCCTTGGAGCGGCCACGGACACTCGCCCGGCCGTCCAGCGTCGTGATCATGTTGGCCGCGACGAAAGGCCGGTCTTCGCGAGGATGGTCGAACGGCCGGTAAGCGGTCACGATTTTGTCCACTGAGGCCGGTCCGGGCTCGGGAAACAGTCGGCGCATGACCGTCAGGGGCCGATCGGGATCAGGAGTAGTCGTTCCAACTGCCGAACCTGTGGCCGGCGAAATCCTCCAGGGCGGCGACATCTTCGCGGAAGCGGCCCTTCAGGGTGACCATCAGGTCGTCGGGGATTTCCGGCTTGGGGGCCGGTGGCTTGTCCGGGCTGTGGACGACCTTCTCGACCATCCATCGCATCGATTCCGGCAGACGGTCGAAGTTCCGGTCGAGCGAACGGAAGCCCGGAAGCTTGATCAGCTTCTCCATGAACTGGTACTTGTCGTCCTGCTTGGCGCTCGACTTCTCCCACTCCCGGTCGAACTGTTCCGAGGTGAAGTCCGGATCCACTTCGAGGAAAGCAAATGCCTTTCGCATCGTGCCCTCGCGGTCGCTCCCCAGTTCTTCCTGGGTGATGACCTCGATCTGATCCCGGTCGAAGTTCTCGAGGTAGGGCTGGAGCTGCATCCAGTACATCGAACGCTGGATGTACGAACTGTCGGCAAGTGAGAGGGTCGGCTCGAAGTCGCGGGTCTCGTATCCCGCGCCGGTCGCGTGGACCCAGTGGGAGAGGATCCGCCGGATCGGATCGCGCACCATGTAGATGAGCTTGGCATCCGGGCAGTACTGGTGGATCCTTTCGGCGACTCCGTTGAACCGTGGCCGGTTGGTGTAGTGCGGGGAGGATTCGCCGTTGACCTTGAAGCGGCTGTCGAAACGGCCCCGGTACCAGTCGAGACCGAGATCCCAGTTCTGCTCGGCGGCGAAGAAGTTGAGTTCCTTCGGCTTCGACATGTGGATCTCGGGATGGAGGCCGAGGTAGTGGTGGATCGAGGTGGTGCCACACTTGAGCCCGCCGATGATCATGAAGTTCGGCAATGTGTCGTAACGGCCCTTGCGGCGCGGCAGGCGGCGGTTTCGGTCTGCGGTGAACCTTTCCTTCGCCCGCGAGCACATCGCGTCGTCGGCGGGGTCGTAGGTGGCGGTCGGTTCTTCCTGGTTTGTCCTGGCGGTCTCAGACACAGCGAAGTAGTGTAGCCGGACGTGACCGGATTGATTGGCAGGCTCAGAGGGGGAGTGAACGGCCACGCCGGGATGCCGTGGCGCGGGCCCGGCCCGGGGCGGCCCGATCTTCCACTGCCACCCGGTCCGATGCCCGCGATCAGCCGGGCGAACCTGCGTAAACGGTGGCGCTACGTCGGTTACTACGGCGAGCAGCTGATGTTCTGTGCCGCCTGGGCCGAGGTCGGTCCGCTCAGGACCACTTTCTGGTCCCTCTGGGACCGTGAAGCCGGACGTTTCCTGGAAGGCACCCGCATCCGTCCGGGCAGACCCGGGCTCACGATCGACGGCGACCGGCTGGAGCTCCAATCCGGGCCGGTCCGGGCGTCGCTTCTTCTCGGGCAGAGCGAGCCGGTCGAGGTCGTCTGCCCGAGCGGCAGGGGCTGGGGATGGACTCGCAAGCGTGCCGGCGTCCCCCTCAGCGGCACGATCGAGGTGACCGGCGGGGCAGCCGGCGCAGGCCGTCGGTGGGACGTCGACGGAGTCGGGGTCGACGACCAGTCGGCCGGGTACCAGGCCCGTCACACCCGCTGGAGCTGGTCGGCCGGGGTGGGTCGGACAGTCGAGGGCTTTGACATCGCCTGGAACCTGACCGCCGGGATCAACGATCCGATCACCGGCAGCGAACGCGCGGTGTGGATCGACGGTGAGCCGCTGGAGCCGGAACCGGTGGTCTTCACCTGCCTCGACCGGGTGGACTTCCTGGGGGGCGACCGGCTGGACTTTCATTTCACACCGGGAGCCGAACGTCGCCGCCACGACAATTTCGGCCTGATCCGCTCCGATTACGTCCATCGCTTCGGGGAGTTCACCGGCTCGCTCGCCGGTCATGATCTGGCCGACGCGACCGGGGTGATGGAAGAGCACGCAGTCGTCTGGTAGCCCGTGCAGGAGCGTGCGCCCGGGGCGGTCTTCCTGCGGCCGGCCGTCTTCGCACGCCGGCCTGTCGCTCGCCGGGCCCGGAAGGCTTCGACGAGACGCGTGATCGTCTAACGGGCGCGGCCTTCGTGGATCGAGCCGACTTTCCACTGCCAGGGAGGTTGCTCGTCAACCGGGAAGCGGACGTGATTGCGGCCGTCGAGCGTTTCCAGCGGGACCAGCATCGGTGTGTCGGAGAGCAGGACCCGCGTTCCCGAGGCGGCTTCGATCTCCGTCGGGCCGATCGTGCGCCGGATCGCCTCCCAGCCGATGCCGGGCCGGTAGAGCCACCAGGTGAGATTCACGCCTCCTCCCGATGGACGCCGGTCATCGACCTCCGTGAAGTAGGTGACCCGACGGTTGGCTGCAGTCAGCTTGAGGCCACGTTCACCCGATTGCGGAACGGCGCAGCCCGGATTCCGGCAGTAACGGAAGTCGACCGGGACGAGCGGCCTGCCGCCGGCCCCCGACGCCGCAGCCGGCAGGGGGGCCAGCTGCCTGAGGGCCCGGGCGACGGACCAGCCGTAAGCCTCGACCGCCGGGTGGTGACGACAGGCGTCCGGGGCGCGCGGACCGCAGGCAATCCGGTTGGCGATCCGTTCACCGAGTCCGCGGCGGGCTCCGTCGCCACCCGTCAGCGCCCCGAATCCGATCAGGACCGCGAGCACCCCGGCCACGAGCAGGACCAGGCCGGTCTGTTCGACAGTGGCTGAGCCGTTCGAGCCTTGAAACACCGCCGACCCCCGGCCGGGGGAAGATTCTCGGGTCGACGGCCGGCCAGGGGACGAAGTCCCGGGCGAGGCAGAATCGGGCCGTGCCGGCCCGGGTGATTCAGGCCGGAGGCACGGAGGGCCGGGTGGCGACAGGCCGGGCGTGCCGGGTGGCGACAGGCCGGGCGGTGCACTCCTTCGGCACGCTGGAGGGCGATCGGCCGGGACCCCGCGGTCGGTCTCCGTTGGGATCAGGTTCGGGGCCGTGTTGCCTGTCATGGCCTGAAACTAGGGGCGTTCCGCTCACATGATTTACGTCCGCACAGACCGAAGAGCTACATTTCAGTTATGGAAGGATCACCTTTTGACATGTTCGGGGACCCGGACGAACTGCGGGCAAGGATGCAGGAGATGGCCGATCAGATGCAGTCCTCGCAGCAGGTCGCGTGGGCCGACAACGCGATCCGGCTTGCGGTTGAGATGACCGTGGCCTCGATCAACCGGCTCGACCTGACCGGGGGGACGGACGAGCAGGCGATTCAGGTCCGGGACGCGATCCGGATCGTCTTTCCCGAGGCGGTGACCCTGGTGCGCGAAGCCCGCCAGGGTCTGCGCTGAACCGGCCCCACTCAATCTCGCGGGGCGACGGCCCCGCCGTCCTGCTGATCCACGGAACAGGGACCTCGTCGGCATGGTTCGGGGCCGCCCTGGAAGAACTCACGACCGAAGGCCGGGTGATCACCTTTGACCGGCCTGGCTGGGGCGCTTCGGAAGCTCCGGATGACTATCGAAAGACCTCGATCGCCGAGCAGGCGATCGTCGCGGCCGGCGTGCTCCGGGATCAGCAGGTCGAACGGGCCCGTGTCCTCGGGCTCGGATTCGGCGCGGTGATCGCACTCGAACTCGCCCTGGCCGAACCCGATCTGGTCGAAAGCGCCGTGCTGTTCGAGCCGCCGCTCCTTGACACGTCGACACGGGCCACCGAGGGGATGTCGATCGACGTGGCGGCCATTCGCGAGGCGGCCGAAGAGGGAGGCGAAAAGGCGGTCTGGGAGCTGTTCCTTTCGGGAGGATTGCCGACCCTGGGCGCCGGGGCCGGGCGTCTGAAAGAGGGAAGCGTCGCAGCGGACGGCGCCGGGCCGGCGGACGACGGGCCGGCGGCGCCCCACACGCTGCTGGTCGAGCTCCCCGCGGTTCCGGCCTGGTCGCTGGACCCCGTACGGGTGGCCGCGATCAAAGCCCCGGTCACTGTGGCCACGGCACTTTCCACTCCGGCGCTGCTGGTCGAAGCGGCGGACGCTCTCGTGCCACGCATCCCCGGGGCGCGGCGGAGCGAGGTCCGGGAGTACGGCGCTTCCGGCGTCGTCGAACTGGTCGGTCGGATGCGAGCCTGAAGGCCGTCCGATGTGATGTCGTGAGCGACCGGGCGCTACGGAACGATCGGGCGCTACGGAACGATCGGGCACTACGGAACGACCGGGAGCTACGGAACGTCGGGTGCCGCCCGACATCCTCACTGCCGGCCGGGTCCGATGCAGGCCGGAACGAGAGGAGGTTCGGTCTCAGAGGACCTTGAGGCGAATCCGGGAGGCCCCGCCACGGCCGATCAGGCCGCCGATCAGCTCGACAGGTACCGCGAACAACATCGAAGGAACCGCGAGCACGACCGTGATGAAAGCGTCGAGGCGTCGCCGCCACGCTTTGCGGGAAGGCGTGGCGCGGGCCCGGCCGAATCTGCCCAGAGCGAGGTTGTGACCGAATGTGAACATGTTGATCCCGCTCTGCCACATCATCAGGATCCCGGTTCCGGGCAACCAGCGGCTCGAATCGAGTACCTGGTCACGGTTGGAAACCAGTCGGACGATCGATTCGGGTGTGAAACGGTAAGCCCGGTCGGTGCCCAGGCCACTCCATGCGCCGCCGGTGAGCTGCGACTGGAAGGAAGCCCTGTTCTCGAAGATGATCGCTCCGTCCTCTCCGGAGTCGTGATCGAGGTCGGCGAGGGCATCCCCGGTGGTTCCCGTCCGGCCGAGTACGCCGAGGCCGCAGGCCTCGCAGCGGTGTGCGAGTCCGGTCTCCACCGGCAACTCGACCCAGACGAACAGTGGTTCGCCGCAGGCCGGACAAGGCGGGTTCTCCGGGCCGGCACCGGCTTCGAGCGGAACTGTGGGCAGGTCGGGACGCATGGTCGCTGTAGCGTAGTGAGCGATGGAAGCAGGTGACTCAGAGACCCGGGACCGCTTCGAGCGCTCGATCTCCGCGGCGGCGCCGCTGCTTGATCTGGTGCTGGCGGTCGGCGATCGCATATCGAAGCTGATCGAGCCGAACGACTACGAGTACTACCCGGTCCGGGAAGAAGACCCGGAAGACGCCACCCGGTCTCAGGTGCGCAGCCGGTAGGCTTGCCCGGACCTTTCCTCCACCGATGATCAGCAAGAAACAATTCCTCGAACGCGAGCGCCGCTGGGCGATTCTCGCCGGCATCGCTTCAGTCGCGGGCGTGGCTCTCATTCTCGCTTCGTTTGGCGCTTCGGCCGCCGGAGTCCGGACCGTGGCCGGTGTGGCCGACCGGCTGCTGGAGGTCGACGCCAACCGCAGCGAGCTGATCGTCGCCAGCATCGTCCAGTGCCTCGGCTGGCTCCTGCTGGCGGTCCCGCTTGTCTACCTGTTCAAAGCGGCTTCGGCCCGGGCACCCCAGGTCCGGCGCGGACTGATCGGCGTGGTGATCGCCGCTCCGATCTTCCTCGGTATCGGCGGGCTGCTCAGCGCCGCATCGGTGCTCGACGCTGCGACCGAGTTCAAGAACACCCCGGCCTCTGAGATCACCAAGTGTGTCGGTGAGAAACAGGCTGAAGACAGCGGTTCGGACCCGGCCGGCACAACAGGTAAGGGCGATGGCGCAGATACCGGCGGTGGCGTGGTCGCAGGGCCGGAATCCGACGGTGCATCCCCCGAGATCATCGAAGAGTGTCGCGACGACGCAGCCCGTGATGCACGCACCGGTACCGCATATGCCGGCTTCGAGACCGGGCTCGGGCTGGCCGGCCTCCTCGGGTTCACGATCTCGGTCGTCTACTGTGCCCTCTGGGGCATGAGGACCGGCCTGCTGACCCGCTTCTGGGGTTCGCTCGGAATCGCCCTGGGTGCGGTCTTCGTCTTCTTCACGCTCTTCACCCTGGTCTGGTTCATCTACCTGGGCCTGCTGTTCGCCGGCTGGGTGCCGGGCGGACGGCCTCCGGCCTGGGCTTCCGGCGAGGCGATGCCCTGGCCCAAGGGCGGACGCCGGGGTGACAGCGATCCGGACGGTGACGACGGCGGCCCGGGGGGTCCTGACGGCGACCCGTCTGGCAGCGGATCTGGCGGTGGCGCCGTTCTGGAAGGCTACGGCGAGCCGGTCGAGGACCACACAGGCATCGATCCTGCCGACCTCGAGCCGACCGAAGCCCCCGAGCCTTCTCAGTCACCGCAGATTGAACGGCGCAAGCGCAAGAAGCGGAGCGGCTGAGCCGAGGCCATGGCCAGCCCGGCTCTGACCGTTGCCGAGTTCATCGAGCTTCCCGTAGTAAAGGCCGCCCTGCCCGAGTTGGTGGCCGGCCGGCAGGGCCTCGAGGCCGAGGTCCGCTGGGTCCACAGCCTCGACGTGCCGGATGTCGCCAACCTCCTGCACGGCGGCGAGATGATCCTGACCACCGGCGTTTCGGTCGGCGCCGACGCAACCGCACAGCGGTCCTTCGTCCGGGATCTGGTCGCCGAGGGTGCTGTCGGCGTCGCGGTCGAACTCGGCCTGGCCTGGCGCCGTGAGTTGCCCAGGGCTCTGGTCGACGAAGCCGAACGGCGTGGCCTGCCGATGGTCGCGCTGAAGCGCGGTGTCCGTTTTGTCGAGGTGTCCGAGGCGGTCAACGGCAGCCTGCTCAACAGCGGCTACGCTCTGGCCCGCCGTGGTGAAGAGCTGCACCGGAATCTCGATGCTCTCGTGCTCGAGGGTGCCGGAGCCGAGGCGGTGCTGGCCGAGGTTTCGCGCCAGATCTCGAATCCGGTGGTGCTCGAGGACGCCCGGGGTGAGCTGGTCGCCTTCAGCTCGGCTACGGAGTCCGAGTCGTCGGTGATCGATTCCTGGTCGGGGTTGAAGTGGTCGGAGCGCGACTCGACCGAGGCCGAAGGTGCGATCTCCATGCCGGTCACCGTTCGGCGGAGGACCTGGGGCCGGGTTATCGCGATCCAGTCAGGCGTCGAGTTCGACCGGTTCGTCCCGATCGCGATGGAACGGGCGGCCGTCGCAGTCGGTCTCGGTCTGATGCGGGGCGGGGAGGAAGAAGAACTGCGCGCCCGGTCGCGCGGCAATCTGATGTTCGAGCTGGCCGGCGGCCTGATCGACCCGCTGACCGCCACGAGGCGCGCGTCAACCCTCGGCTTCCCTCGTCGTCACGGTG
Organism: Solirubrobacterales bacterium; assembly: GCA_030835185.1. GTDB lineage: Bacteria > Actinomycetota > Thermoleophilia > Solirubrobacterales > 70-9 > 67-14. The sequence continues at coordinate 17,846 of JAUQWL010000145.1, forward strand.
AGCTGGTCCCCGTCGCGGCGGTCTGGAGAGCGGGCGCGCCCGAGACGGAGGGTGGCTTCGAACAGGCCTGGACACCGCTGATCGCCCCGATTCGCTCGGCACTTTCAGAACCGGACCGGCCGGCGCTGGTCGGCTCTCGCGGAAACTGCATGCTGGGTGTGCTCGACCGCGGCTCGAAAGGGTCGGGGCCGGATGACACTGACTCGCGTCAGCGGCTTGCCAGGCGTTTCGCCGGCACCCTGAAGCGAAACGAGGTGGACCCCGACAACGTCGCGCTCGCGATCGGTTCGGCCACCGACGACTGGGCTTCGCTGCCCGACGCGCTGGTCCGCGCGAGACTCGCCGCCGAGTCCGGTGCGGCCGGCCCCGTGCGGGCCTGGCACTATGCCGGACGGACCACAATCGGCCAGCTGCTGCTGTCGATGCGAGGTACCCCCGAGCTGGTCGAGTTCAGCCAGGAGCGACTGGGGCCACTGCTCGACCTCGGTGGCGAGCGCGGCCGCGATCTGCTCGAGACCCTGGAGGTCTACCTCCACTGTGGCGGCCGCAAGACCGAGACCGCCGGACGGCTCGGAATCGAGCGACAGTCGCTCTATCATCGCCTGGCGAGGATCGAGGACATCCTTGATGTCGATCTCAAGGACGGCGATTCCGCTCTCGCCCTCCACCTGGCGGTGATGATCAGGCGTCTGCTCACCGGCTGATCTTCCACAGCAATCCGCCGATCAGCAGCAGGACTCCGGCGCGGGCGAAGGTCTGGGCGTCCTTGGTGGTCATCACGGCGACCGAGACGACCATGCCGATGACCGGCATCACGGTCGGCGACCGGAAGTGCGGCTGGGTCACGGTCTCTTTTCGAAGTACGAGCACGGAGGCGTTGACCGAGGCGAAGACGATCAACAGCAAGAGGACCGTCGTGTCGGCCAGCTCGCCGATCTCACCGGTGAGCAGCAGCACTACGGTGACGGCTGCTGTGAAGGCAATCGCCACCCAGGGGGTGCGGCGCGAAGGGTGGATTCTGCCGAAGGCTTGCGGGACGATGCCCTCGCCGGCCATCCCGTAGAGCAGCCTCGAAGCCATGATCATGTTGATCAACGCGCCATTGGCGAGCGCGAACAGGGCGATCGCCGAGAAGACCCGGTCCGGTACCGCCAGTGGCCCGGTCGAGGTCACTTCGAGCAGCGGCCCGTCGGACGACGCCAGTACCCCGGTCGGCACCACCATCGAGGCGATCACCGTGACGAAGAGGTAGATCACTCCTGCGACCATCAGGCCTCCGAACAATGCCCAGGGAAAATCCACCCGGGGCCGCCGGGTCTCCTCGGCGAGGTTGACCGAATCCTCGAAGCCCAGCAGGGCGAAGAAGGCAAGGCCGGCTCCGCTGAGCAGCGCGATCATGACGCTGCTTCCTTCCCTGAACTGCAGGGCACGCCCCGGGTCGCCGAGCCCGTCACCCAGCGCGGCCGCCCCGATGACGACCACCAGCAGCAGCCCGGCCACTTCGATCGTCGTCAGGATGAAGTTGAAACGCATGCTGCCCCTGATACCCCTCAGGTTGATCAGCGAGATCGCCAGGATGAACGCGATGCCCACCAGGGCGACGGGCAGCGTTACGAAGGCGCTCAGGTAGTCACCGCTGAAAGCGCGGGCGATCGTCGCCGCAGAGGCGAGACCGGAGGCGACGACCGCGAAGGCGACCATGAAGGTGAAGAAGGGCCGGCCGAAAGCCCGGTTGACGTAGAGCGCCGCACCGGCCGCTTTCGGGTACTTGGTGACCAGCTCGGCATATGCGAAGGCGGTGAACAGCGCGAGCAGCAGCGCCAGCAGAAAGGCGGCCCAGATCGCACCGCCCGTTTTCGCCCCGACCTCGCCCACGAGGGCGTAGATACCCGCTCCGAGAACATCGCCGATCACGAAGAAGGTCAGCATGCGCCGCGAGATCACCCGCTCCAGCGGGCCGTCCCCTGGCTCCTGTCCTGCTGCCCGGTGGTCCCGGGCCGGGGTCAACCTTCGGTCGCGTTCTCGACCTGGGCGGTCAGCGCCTCGACCACCGAGGGGTCGCGCAGGGTGCTCACATCCCCCAGTTCCTTCCCGTCGGCGATGTTGCGCAGCAGCCTTCGCATGATCTTGCCGGAGCGGGTCTTCGGCAGGTCGTCCGCGTAGCAGACCGTCTTCGGCCGGGCCAGCTTGCCGATCTTCTCGGCGACGTGTTCGCGCAGCTCGGCGGTGAATTCCCCGCCGGCCTCGACCCCGTCCTGAGGGGTCACGAAAGCGATGATCGCCTGGCCGGTGGCTTCGTCGGGGACGCCGATCACCGCTGCTTCGGCCACCGACGGATGGGAGACCAGCGCGGACTCGACCTCCATGGTCGAGAGGCGGTGGCCGGAGACGTTGATCACGTCGTCGATCCGGCCGACGATCCAGAAGTAGCCGTCCTCGTCGATGCGCGCCGCGTCGCCGACCAGGTAGGTGTCGGCACCGTAGCGCTGCCAGTAAGTCTCGACGAAGCGCTCCGGCTCGCCGTAGAGGGTGCGGGCCATCGCCGGCCACGGCCGGGTCAGAACGAGTGTGCCGCCGCCCTCGGCGATCAGTTTGCCCTTCCGGTCGAAGATCCCGGCTTCGATGCCGGGTAGCGGCACGGTCGCAGAGCCGGGCTTGGTGGTTGTGATGCCGGGAAGCGGGCTGATCATGATCGCGCCGGTTTCGGTCTGCCACCAGGTGTCGACCACCGGACAGCGGCCGCCGCCGACGTGCTCGTGGTACCAGAGCCAGGCACGCGGGTTGATCGGCTCGCCGACCGAACCGAGCAGCCTGAGGCTGGAGAGGTCGTGCCCGGCGAGAAGCTCCTCGCCCCACTTCATGAAGGACCGGATCACGGTCGGCGCGGTGTAGAGGATGCTCACCCGATAACGCTCGACGATCTCCCACCAGCGGTCGCGGCCGGGGTAGTCCGGCGCGCCCTCGTACATGACCGAGGTTGCCCCGTTGGCGAGCGGGCCGTAGACGATGTAGGAATGGCCGGTGACCCACCCGACGTCGGCCGCGCACCAGTAGACGTCGTCGTCTTTGAGGTCGAAGACCATCCTGTGGGTCGCGGCGACCTGGGTCAGGTAGCCACCGGTGGTGTGCACGATGCCCTTGGGCTTGGCGGTCGATCCGGAGGTATAGAGGATGTAGAGCGGGTCCTCGGAATCCATCGGCTCCGGTTCGCAGACCGGGTTTGCGGCGGCGAGGGCCTCGTGCCAGTCGAGGTCACGACCGGGCTTCATCTCGCAGCCGGTGTCGCAGCGGTTGACCACGATCACGTGCTTGAGGTCCGGCAGGCCGGCGAGTACCGGGTCGACCTTCTCCTTCATCGGCATCGGTGCCCCGCGTCTCAAGGTGGCGTCGGCGGTGACCAGCGCCTTGGCCTCGGAGACCTCCATGCGCTCCTTCAGGGACGAAGCCGAGAAGCCGCCGAAGACCACGTTGTGGACGGCGCCGATCCGGGTGCAGGCGAGCATCGCCGCGGCCGTCTCCGGGATCATCGGCATGAAGATGCCGACCACGTCGCCCTTGCCGACCCCGAGGCCCTTCAGCACGTTGGCGAAGCGCTGGGTCTGGTCGAGCAGCCATTCGTAGGTGACCTCCTTGCGACCGTCTTCGCCCTGTTCGTCGGCGTCTTCGGCCTCCCAGTAAAAGGCGACCCGCCCGCCCTTTCCGGCGGCGACGTGGCGGTCGAGGCAGTTGGCGCTGACGTTGAGCTTGCCGCCGTCGAACCACTTTGCGTGCGGCGGGTCGCTCCAGTCGAGCACCGTTTCCCAGGGCTCGATCCACTCGAGGCGATCGGCCCAGGCGGCCCACCAGGCTTCCGGATCGGCGGCCGCCTGTTCGTAGACGGCGGGGTCGCCCAACACGGCGTCACGTGCGAAGGCGGACGGCGGGGGGAAGGTCCGTTCGGTGCCAAGCAGGACGTCGAGCTCCGGTTTTTCAGCCATGATCACTCTCCTCGGGGGATTTCGCCAGCATCGTAAACCTATGCCGCCGCCGGAGGCCGGGGCGGACGCTCTTCCCGTGGAGTCCGGGGTCCGGACCGGATCGGTCAGTGGATCGGAAGCGCCGCGAACGCCACCGGCTACGATGGCCTTTGACGAAGCACCGACAAGGGTGGCCGCAGATGGACAAATCTGATTCGAAGCTCAGCAAATCTGATTCGCAGTGGAAGGACCAACTCTCCGGGGAAGCGTACGAGGTGACGAGGCTCGGCTCGACGGAGCGGCCTTTTACGGGACCGTTCCTCGACAACAAGGCCGACGGCACCTACCGCTGTGTCTGCTGCGGTGCTGAACTTTTCGACTCGGAAGCGAAGTTCGACTCTGGAACCGGCTGGCCCAGCTTCACCGAGCCGGCCAATCTGGCCAATGTCGAGTTGAGACAGGATCGCGGCCACGGCATGGTCAGGACCGAAGTGGTCTGCAGAAGCTGTGACGCGCATCTCGGCCATGTCTTCGACGATGGCCCGGGCCCGGGCGGTCAGAGATTCTGCATCAACGGCTGTGCCCTGAATTTCGCCGACAGGAACGGCTAACCGGCTTCAGTCGCGACCTTCATTTTCGGGCAGGTCCTGCAGGAAGTGGTAGCGGGTGGCGATCGCCACGGCCTGAGTACGGGTCTTCACGCCGAGTTTGTGGATCGCATTGCGCACGTGGGTATAGACCGTGGCCGGGTGGATCCCGATCTGCTCGGAAACCCCGGTGGCCCGCATGCCGTCGGCCAACAGATTCAGTATCTGCCGCTCGCGCGGCGTCAGTGAGCGCAGTCTGAGCAGTTCGTTGCCATTCCCGTTTGCATCGGTACGATCGCCCGGTTCGAACGGGAAGCGGGTCTCGCCCTCGAGCACGGTCCTCGCGGCGGGAACGATTGCCTTGGTCGATTCGGATTTTCCGACGAATCCCCGGGCCCCCGAGTCCGCGACCAGGCGGATCAGGTCCGGCTGCTCGTGGGCACTGAAAACCATGATCCGGAGATCGGGCTGTTCCTTGAGGAGTTCGCTCATGAGCGCGATACCGTTGGAATCCGGCAGTTCGATGTCGAGGATGACCAGGTCGGGGCCGGTTGCCCGGACGGCCCGCAGCATCGCTTCCCGGTCGCCGACCTCGGCGACCACCCTGAAGTCCTGCTCGGCTTCGATCTGGGCGCGCAGTGCCTCGCGGACGATCTCGTGGTCGTCGCAGATCATGACTCCTGTGGTTCCCATTGACCGGCGAGTATGTCAGTAGAGACGGGTCAGGCGATTACTTCGGGGGCGCCGTGCTCGCACAGGACCCCGGGCACGGGAACGGAGCCGTCTTCGCGCTGATGGTTTTCCAGCAGGGCGATCAGCGTCCGGCTGATCGCGATCGCAGTGCCGTTGAGGGTGTTGACGAACTCGGGCGGCGCTTCCGGCCCGGGGCGAAACCGGCAGTCGAGCCGTCTGGCCTGAAAGTCGGTCGTATTCGAGCAGGAGGTCAGTTCGCGGTAGCGGCCCTGGCTCGGGATCCAGGCTTCGCAGTCGAACTTGCGCGCGGCGGAGCCACCGAGATCCCCGACCGCGATATCGACCACGCGGTAAGGCAGTCCGAGCGAGCTGAGGATCTCTTCCTCGATCGAGAGGATGCGCTCGTGCTCCTCGCTCGCCCTGTCCGGCTCGACGAAGGAGAACATCTCGACCTTGTCGAACTGGTGAACCCGGAAGATGCCCCGCGTGTCGCGTCCGGCTGCGCCGGCCTCGCGGCGAAAGCAGGTCGAGAAGCCTGCGTAACGGATCGGCAGGTCGGCCGCATCGAGAATCGCGTCGGCATGGAGCGCGGCCAGCGGCACCTCGGATGTGCCGGCGAGGAAGAGCTCGTCCTTCGGGAGTTCGTAGATCTGGTCGCGGTCGCCCGGCAGCATCCCGGTTGCGAAAAGCGCCTCTTCGCGAACGAGGACCGGCGGGATGACGGGTTCGTACCCGTGTCCGCGAAGCAGCGACATCGCCCAGCGGACCAGGGCGAATTCGAGCATGACCAGGTCACCTTTCAGGTAGGCGAATCTCGAGCCTGAGGCCCGGCCGGCCGCCTCCATCTCGATCATCGAGCCGGCGGCCGCAAGCTCCAGGTGGTCACGCACCTCGAAGTCGAAGTCCGGCGGGCTGCCGACTTCGCGCAGCGTGACCGCGTCCTCGTCGGTGAAGCCGTCCGGACTGGCCGGGTCCGGCAGGTTGGGCAGTGCGGCGGCGATCCGGTCGCGCTTCTCCTCAACCTCGGAAAGTTCGACTTCCATGCGTTCGAGCCCGACCTTGAGGTCGCGCACTTCGGCGATCGCCCCGTCGGCGTTCTCACCGGCCTTCTTCGCCGCACCGATCTGTTCGGAGGCCTGCCTGCGTCGGCTGCGGGCCGCTTCGATCTCCGGAAGCAGCTCGCGGCGGCGCTGATCGAGGGCGAGCAGTTCGTCGATCGATTCGGCGGCACCGCGTCTGGCGAGCGCAGCCCTGATCCGCTCTGGCTCGGAGCGGATTAGCTTGAAGTCGAGCACGCCTTCGGAGGTTCGGCTACTCGCCGGCGTCGCTGCCGGCGTACTTGGCGACGAAGCGGGCGACCTCTTCGGCTTCGTCGCCGACCACGATGTTCTGCGGCATGATCGCGCCGGAGTAACCGCCGTTCTGGATCGCGTACAGCGCGGCGTCGAAAGTCTCGACACGCTGATCGAGGTTGGGGCCCTGGACCCGGGTCCCGCGGTTGCCGGTTCCTTCGGCTCCGGCGGGGGTGAGGGTGTGGCATCCGGCACAGTTGGACGCGAAGAGTTCGGCTCCGCGACGGTCCGGACTGTTCTCGGAAACCTGAATGCCCTCTTCTCCGAATCCACATGCGGACAGGCCGAGGGCCGCGGTTACGGCAAGTGTTGTGATCAGAACGGCACGCACAGCGACAGCATCATATTGTCTGCGGCGGAGAATGGCCGTCCCGGATCCAG
>JAUQWL010000014.1 GCA_030835185.1 Solirubrobacterales bacterium
GGACGGGTGGCCTGAGGGACCACCGGATAGCCACGGGGACTGCGTGCTCTGGGCCAACTTCGAAAAACGGCGTTCCCGCCAGCTACGCTTTCTTCATGTCAGAACTGATTCACACCTGTTACCGCGTGACCGACCTGGAGAGATCGGTCACCTTCTACGAACAGCTCGGGATGAAGGAATTCGGGCGGTTGCCGATCCGCGACGAGGCGATCAACGTCTTCATGGGCTTTGATGACGACGGACCGCGACTTGAACTCACCTTCAACTTCGACCAGGAGGGCGACTATGAGATCGGGACCGGCTACGGTCACATCGCGATCACGATCGAGGACATGGAAGAGGCTCTGAGCCGCCTGGCCGGCGTGGGCATCGAGCCGGAGAAGCCGCCTTATTCGGTCCGCGAGGGTGGTTCCCTGCTCTGCTTCGTGCGCGACCCCGACGGGTACCGCATCGAACTGATCGAGATGAACCCGGCCTGAGCTCGTCGGAAAGGGGAGATGCGCCAGGCTCGCTATGGCCGGCCGGGAAAGATCACCCGTCTGTCGAAACCACGCGAAGTGTGGTCAGATCGCGGTCTGTCGCACCTCTGACGTGGCCTCCGTGGTCGATCGAGTCGGCGATGAAGTTCAGCGTCTCCCGGGTCAGGATCTCACCCGGCAGAACGTTCGGAATGCCGGGTGGATAGGTGGCGAGCGGCTCGGCAGAAATTCTTCCTTCGGCCTCCCTGAACGAAACGACGTCCTGGCTGGCGAGAAAAGCCTCGCGCGGTGACATCGCCGTCTCCCCCCAGGGCGGCGGCAGTGCGAACTCCGGCTTCCTGTCCGGGGGGATGGCCTCGAGGTGCTCCAGGGCGGTCAGCAGCCCGTCGATCAGCCGTCGCGATCGCGCCGGTGTGCCCGTGCCGAGTCCGAAGACGGCTACGGCGACGGTGTCTGAGGCGAGTTCGAAGTTGACGTTCGCCATCTCCCTGGCGAGGTGGGCTATCCGGTAGCCGGTGGCGCCGGTGCCACGCACGTCGATCGTAAGTCGCAGGGGATCCCAGGCGATGACGCTCTCGTTGTCGAGCAGGCTGTGGTCGAGCACGTCGATACCGTCGATCTCGCGCAGTTCGGCTCGGGCCTCTTTGAGCACTGCGATCGTTTCGCCGAGCATTTCTTCGCCATCGATCGCCGCCTGTCTCCGCGCCGCGTCCAGCGAACCGCAGAGCAGGGAGTTGGGGCTGGTCGACTCGGTCATGCTCACACAGCGGTCGATGATCTCGGGCTCGAAGCGGTCGCCGAAGCCGAGGTGGAGCATTGCGGACTGGGTCAGGCTGCCGACAATCTTGTGCGTTGATGAGATCACGAGGTCGGCACCGGAGTCGAGCGCGTCACGGGGGAGGTCGGGGTGGAAGTGGAGATGAGCGCCCCAGGCTTCGTCGGCGACCAGCGGCACACCGCGATCGTGAGCGACCTGGGCCAGTGCCGCGACGTCGGCCGAGGCGCCGAAGTAGGTCGGCGAGACGATTACTGCGGCACCGGCATTCGGGCAGCGGTCGAGCGCGTCGGCCAGCGCACGGGGCGTCAGACAGTGGGCCACTCCCAGATCGGGATCGACCTCGGGAGCGGCGAAGGTCGGCTTCAGCCCGGCCATGATCATCCCGTCGATCACCGAAGAATGGACGTTACGTTGGACGACGATCTCGGGACTCCGGTGAGCCACCGCCATGCACATGACCTGGTTCCCCTGCGATGCGCCGTTGACCAGAAACCAGGTCCGGCGGGCCCCCCAGGCTTCGGCCGCGAGCTGCTGTGCCTCCTGGAAGGAGTTGTTCTCGCCAACGTCGATCCCTTCGATCAGCGCCGGGATGTCGTCGGTCAGTCCTGTCTGGCCGACCAGAAGGTGAAGTGAGTCGTCTGCCCCGATACCGCCCTGGTGCCCCGGAACGTTGAACCGGCCCGGATCGCTCTGGGCGAATTCGAGAAGGGCATCGACGTATGGGGTGCGGTCCTGGTTGCTCATCAGCGGAGCCTACCCGTACGGGTACCACCAGTCTTTGACCTCGATCACCGAATCCATGTGGACATGTTTTGCCTCACGGAAGGCGTCCAGGCCCTCGGTCCCGAGTTCGCGGCCGATTCCCGAGTTCTTGAATCCGCCGAACGGTCCGGCGTCGTTGTCCGTCAGCGGGTCGTTGATCCAGACGGACCCGGCGCGTACCTCCTTCAGACAGCGGATCGCGGTCTGGAGATCGCGGGTGTAGATGTTGGCACCGAGTCCGAAGTCGAGCGAGTTGGCTCTCTCGATGGCCTGGTCGAGATCCTTGACAGGCACGATCGGGGCGACGGGGCCGAAAGTTTCTTCGGTGAGCAGGGCCGCGTCCTCCGGGACCCCGGTCAGCACGCAGGGCTCGAGGTAGTGGCCCTTTGACATCCCGGCTCCACCGCCACCGATGAGCACCTCGGCACCGGCGGCGACTGCTGCCTCCACCTGGTCGACCGCCTTCTTCCTCTGGCCGGCCGAGACCATCGGCCCGACGTCGGTCTTCGGATCGAGCGGGTCGCCGACGATCAGGGACTGCGTGTGGGCGACAAAGGCCGCCACGTAGTCGTCGAACACATCTTCCATCACGTAGAAGCGCTCGGAAGAAGTGCAGACCTGTCCGGCGTTGAGGAAGGCCGCCCAGGCGCCGCCCCGGGCGGCAATCCCGACACCGTCTCTGCCGATGTCAGAGCAGACGATGAACGGGTCTTTGCCGCCCATCTCGAGGTTCACACGCGCGTTTCTCGAGGCGCACGCGATCCCTACGTTCCTGCCGGTCTCGACCGACCCGGTAAAGGCGATGCAGTCGATGCCAGGGTGTGCGCTGATCGCGGCGCCGGTCTCTCCCGCGCCGGCAACCAGATTCACGGTGCCGGCCGGCAACTCGGCGAATACGTCGGCGAGGGCCAGGGTGGAGAGCGGCGTCAGCTCGGACGGCTTGCAGACGGCCGTATTGCCGGCGGCGAGCGCGGGGGCGAGCTTCCAGCAGAGCAGGAGCAGCGGGAAGTTCCAGGGCACGATGCAGCCGACTACCCCGTGAGGCTCCTTCACGACCACGGCGAACTGGCTCGACTCGATCGGCGGGATCACCCGGCCGATCTCCGACCGCGCTACTTCGGCGTAGTAATCGAAGCAGGCGGCGCACCACTCCACCTCGTCGCGTGATTCAGTCAGTGGCCTGCCGATCTCGGTCGTCATGATCGAGGCCAGCTCCTCGGTCCGGCTGCGAAGTGCATCGGCGACGGACCTCAGCAGCGGAGTGCGGTCCACCCCGGGCATCGCCGCCCAGGTGACCGCGGCCCGCCGGGCGGCCTCGACTGCCGAGTCGAGCTGACCGGCAGAGGCCGAGCCGACCGTAGCGACTGTTTCCTCGGTCGCCGGGTTCTCTACCTCCACCCCGGCGCCTTCGCCCTCGACCAGTTCTCCGTCAATCAGCAAACGCGTCTCGTATCCCATGGACGAAAAATAGCCCACCCTCCGTCACCGGAGCACCCCGCAGCCACCCACCCGTGATCCGGAAGCAGCCGCAAGTCCACCGGGACTGAAAGGAGACAACCCATGTGCGTGGAGATCCCCCCGGTCGCAAGGGCGGCACCCACCGGGGTACTGGTACGGGTCAGATCGGGACGGAGACGGTGGCCTTGTTGTCGTCGTCGGCTCGCCGCTCCTGCATCTTCTCTGCGCGGCGCTGCTGGATGATCACTGCGAGCATTGCCATGACGGTGATCGCAAACAGCATCGTCGCGATCACGTTCACCTGAACCGGGATGCCGCGCTGGTTGGCTCCGAAGATGTAGAGCGGGAACGTGACAACTGCCCCGGAGTTGAAGTTCGAGATCACGAAGTCGTCGATCGAGAGCGCGAATGAGAGCATCGCCGCCGATGCCACGCCCGGGGCGAGCAGGGGCAGCGTCACTTTCCGGAATGTGGTCACCGGTGAGGCGCCGAGGTCGGCGGCCGCCTCTTCGAGGCGCCGGTCGAAGCCGATCAGGCGCGACCGGACCACGATCACGACGAAGCTGATCGAGAACATGATGTGGGCGATCAGCAGTGTGGTGAAGCCGAGCGCGAAGCTGGCCGACAGGAAGAAGGAGAGCAGCGCGGCGCCGATCACTACTTCGGGCGTGGCCATCGGGATCACGATCAGCAGGTTGGCCGCTCGCCGGCCGAAGAACTCGTAGCGGACCAGGGCGATCGCCAGCAGGGTGCCGAGGATGGTCGCCCCGATCGCGGTGAAGAAGGCCAGCCGGATGCTGAGCAGCAGCGCATCGGTGAGCGGTTCGATCGCAAACGGCTCCTGCCAGTACTGGGTTGTGAACCCGACCCATTCGAAGTTGTAGCGGCCCGAAGGATCGTTGAAAGAGAAGATGGCGATGATCGCGATCGGGGCCAGCATGTAGATCAGGGCGAGGATTCCCACCCCGAGGACCGCATGTTCCTTCAGCCAGCGCCAGGCTCTCATGTTGCTTCCTCCTCGTCGCCCATCAGGGCACCGGTTCCGGCAAACTTGATGTAGATGATCAAGGCGACCAGGATTATCGCCATCAGCGTGAACGAAAGCGCGGCGGCATCCGGGTAGTCGTTGACGACAAGGTACTTCGACTGGATCACGTTGCCGATCATCGCCTGCTTGGTGCCGCCGAGGAAGATCACGTTGACGTAGTCACCTGCCGCCGGGATGAAGGTGAGGAGGACGCCTGCGATTATCCCCGGCGCGGTGAGCGGCAGTGTAATGCGCCAGAAGGTCTGGGCGGCTGAGGCATAGAGGTCCTTGCCGGCCTCGAGCAGGCGCCGGTCGAGTCGCTCGAGCGAGGCGAACAGCGGTAGCACCATGAACGGCAGGAAGTTGTAGGTGAGGCCCGCGATCACGGCCCCGCTGGTGGCCAGGACCCGGCCGTCCTGCGGCACGATCTGCAGGAACTTGAGCACGCTCACGATCGGACTCGTATCGTCGAGCAGGGTCTTCCAGGCGATCGTCCTGATCAGGTAAGTGGTGAAGAACGGTGCTACCACGGCGAACAGCATCAGGTTCTTCCAGCGCCCGGCCTTGAAGGCGATCGCGTAAGCGAGCGGGTAGCCGATCAGCAGGCAGAGAAACGAAGCGACACCCGCGTAGTAGAAGGCCCGCAGGAACTGGTCCGAGTACTGGGAGATCGAGTCGGTGTAGTTCTCGAAGGCCCAGGTCAACTCGTAGCCGGCTCCGAGCGACCCGGTCTTCAGCGAAAGCTGCCCCATGAAGTACATGGGGATGACGAAGAAGACGAAGAGCCAGATCAGGCCGGGGCCCATCAGGCCGTAGGGCACGAGCCGCTGACGGAGCGTTTTCATCGAGTTGATCTCACTTGTTCGATTGCCCCGTCAGCGACCGTGCCTGGACTCAGCCGGTGATCACATCCTGGAATGCCTGCTCGACTTCCTGCTGCTCGGCTTCGTCACCGGGCGGCGAGATCTGCGTGAAGCAGTCCTTCGTGTACTCGTCGGTGGGGAAGATGAGCTGGTTGTTGGCGATGTCGGGATCCTGCTTGAGCAGCACCTCCCTGGTGCCCGCGACCGGACTGACGTAGTTCACGTACTTGGTGATCTGGGCCTGGTTCTTCGGTTCGTACACGTAGTTCATGTACTTGTAGGCCGCGTCGGCATTCGGTGCGCCGACCGGGATCACCATGTTGTCGGACCAGAGCGAGCAGCCCTCGGCCGGCTGGACGTAGTCGATGTTCGGGTTGTCGGTTTCCAGCTGGACCGTGTCGCCGGACCAGCCGATCGCCGCGACCACGTCGCCCTTGAGCATGTCCTGGACGAAATCGTTGCCGGTGAAGCGGCGGATCTGCCCGTTGTCGACGTTCTCCTTGAGCTTGTCGATCGCGGCCATCCAGTCGTCGGTGGTTGCGTTCTCGACGTCAACGCCGTCGGCCGCCATTACCAGCGGAACGGTGTCGCGCATTTCGGCCAGCATCGTGACCTTGCCCTTGTACTTCGGGTCGAACAGGTCGTTGATCGACTTCACATCGGGCGCGAGGTCCGATCGCACCACGAGGCCGGTCAGGCCCGACTGCCACGGCACGCTGAACTCGCGGTCCGGGTCGAACTTCGGACTCCGAAGGCTCGGGATCATGTTGTCGAAGACCGTGGTCAGCTTGTCGTGATCGAGCTTCTGGAGGTAACCGAGGTCCCACATCTTCTTGGCCATCCAGTCGGTGACGACCATGATGCTGCGACCGCCGGACTTGCCGTTGGCCAGCTGTGACTGGACTTTGCCGAAGAATTCGTTGTTGTCGTTGACGTCCTCGTTATAGGTCGTCTCGACGCCTTCTTCCTTCTGGAACTCGGGGATCGTCTTCGAATCGATATAGAGCGGCCAGCTCGAGATGGTCAGCGAGTTGGGGTCGCCTCCTTCGGCTACGGTCGCTTCGGAGCTGTCGGAGCCGGAGAGGCCGCCATCGCCTCCGCAGGCGACCAGTGTGACGGACGCGACCAGTGCGGCCAGTGCCAGCAGGAGTACTTTGAATTGGCTTTTCGAGGCTTCAATCACGCTGTTTCTCCTTCGTTGATTCATTCGTTTATCTCTTGGTCTGCGCCCGCGTCGGGCGATTCGGTCACCAGATGCATGTGCTCCGGCTCCCAGCTCACATGGACTTTCGATCCGGGCACGGGCAGGCGCTGGCGCTCGGTTTCGCTCGTGTTGGGCACGAGCACCGTGATCTTCACGTCGCTGGCCACGGCGATCGACATCTGGGTGGAGGTTCCGAGATAGAGCGACGCCTCGACCACCCCGTCGATGCTGGGCCGGTCAGACGGTGCGCCGTCGGTCGTCACGGTGAGCTTCTCCGGTCGAACCACGGCGTAACACCGCTCGCCCTTGGAGAACTTCGCCGCGTCGGGGCTGGAGACTGTCGGTCCGTTGTCGAGATCGACTTCGGAAGCCCCGGTCGCCACGGCCGGCATCAGGTTGGAGACACCGATGAAGCCGGCGACGAAGGTCGTCTCCGGGTGTTCATAGACCGCTTCCGGGCCGGCACACTGCTCGATCCGCCCCTGGTTCATGACCGCGATCCGGTCCGACATCGTCAGCGCTTCCTCCTGGTCGTGGGTTACGTAGACGAATGTGATGCCGACGTCGCGCTGGATGTTCTTCAGTTCCACCTGGAGCGCCTTGCGCAGCTTCAGGTCGAGCGCGCCGAGCGGCTCGTCGAGCAGCAGGACCTTCGGCAGGTTCACCAGTGCCCTTGCCAGGGCGACGCGTTGCTGCTGTCCGCCGGACAGCTGGGACGGCTTGCGCTTGGCCTCGCCCGCAAGACCGACGCGTTCGAGCTCTTCGGCGACCCGCTTCTTGACTTCGCTCTTGGCGACCTTCTTGCGCTTCAGGCCGAAGGCGACGTTCTCCTCGAGGTTCATGTGAGGGAAGAGCGCGTAGCTCTGGAAGACGGTGTTGGTCGGACGCTTGTACGGAGGCCGGCCGGCCACGTCGACGCCGTCGATCTTGACCTTGCCGCTGGTCGGCTGTTCGAAGCCGGCGATCATCCTGAGTGTGGTCGTCTTGCCGCAGCCGCTCGGGCCGAGCATGGTGAAGAACTCACCGTTGGCGATCTCGAGGTCGATGTCGTCGACAGCCTTGAAACCGCCGAACTTCTTGGTCACGCCCTCGAGCTTGACGCTCCCGGTTGATCCGGCATCTCCCTTCGCAGGAGGTGTTTCACCCTGATCGGCTTCGGGAAGGTCTGCTGCGCTTTCCATCAATCCTCTCTCCTCACAAGTGGACGGACCGGCCGGTTCCCTCGCTGAGTTTACCGACGCCGACGAAGGGACCGTATGCGAATTGTGCCGGAGAGTGCAAGCCGGGGTATTCAAGAAGTGCAGGATCGACAGTCTCATACCGGAAGAAGTGCAGGATCGACAGTCTCATACCGTCGTCTGAAGCACGGCTCGCTCCGGTGTTTCCTCCGGATCAGAACCAGTATGAATCCGGGCAGGAAGGAGCCGACTCCGATCACTACGGGCGGAGTTCGGCCGAACCAGGGCTGTCCCGGATACAAGTTCACCGGGTCGGCAGCGGTCGGCCATCGACCTGACGGAAAGGTAGCCCGGGATCGCCGATCCGACAGCCGCGCCACACCGGCGAACGGCCCCCGGGTTCCCAGGCGGCCGGCCGGTAGCCGAACGATTACCCACCGGTCGTCTTGACCCAGGCCCTGTCGACGGGAACCCCGTCATCGGGCCGGATTAGATCATGCAGGCTCATGCGGGCGGAAATAAGTGACGTTTCAGCAAGCGGTACGCATCTTGTTTGACATTCCGTCGGCTTGCCTTGTGCTGTCCGGCTCTTTATCCTGAAGTCAGGTTTCCAGTGTCCCACCTGAAGCGATGGGACCAGACAAG
>JAUQWL010000146.1 GCA_030835185.1 Solirubrobacterales bacterium
TGCGCCCGCCGACGCCGCCGGGCAGCGGGAAGCAGTAGTCCTGATCGGCAACGGCGAAATCCGCGTAGCCGCCGTCCCGCGTATAGCCGGTGAAAACCGCCCGCTCGCAGAGGTTCTCCTTCCCGGACCGGCAGTACCGGCACTCACCGCAGGTCCACCCCAGCCACGGCACACCGACCCTGGCACCCGTCCCGAAACGATCGGCCCCGGCGCCGGACGATTCGACGGTCGCGACGATCTGGTGTCCGGGAATCAGCGGCAGCTTCGCCCGGTCCAGTTCACCGTCGATGATGTGGAGGTCGGTCCGGCAGACTCCGCACGCCCTGACCCTCAGCAGAACTTCGCCGGGTGCCGGCTCCGGCACCTCGACCTCAGCCGCCCTGAGCGGGCCTGGCTGACGGTCGAGGATCATCGCCCTCACCTCAGGTGGCTCCGGACCTCACCATCACCGGCGCAACGTCTGGTCGGTGCACGTCAACTGCGATCGCGTCGGCGGCAGAGTCGGGCCATGCCCGGAGCACACGGTAAGAAGTATCGCGTTGCGCGGCCCGGCGGCCGGCCCGGTGTGCGGCGCCGATCAACTGTTCGACCTCCAGCCGGACCCCGTGCTGGGAGCCGGCCATGCGGGAGATGCTCTCTTCCATCAACGTACCCCCGAGGTCGTTGACCCCCCAGCGCAGGGCTTCGGTGGCCCCTTCCAGGCCCATCTTGACCCAGCTCGCCTGAAGGTTCGTGATCGAGTGCCCCAGTCCCAGCCGGAAGGCTGCGGTGTGTTTCAGGTTTTCCTCGATCGAGATCTCCTCGACCCCGTGAGTGCGGCCGAGCAACGTATTGAAGGGGATGAAGCTGAGCGGTACGAACTCGGTGATGCCGCCCGTACGCTCCTGAAGCGAGCGGATCACCTCGATGTGCCGGGCGAGCTCACGCGGCTCTTCGATGTGACCGAACATCACGGTCGAGGTACTCCTCAGACCCGCGGCGTGACTGGCTTCGATGATCTCGACCCAGCGCGCGGCCGGCAGCTTGTTCGGGGAGATCCGCTGGCGGACACCGTCGTCAAGGACTTCGGCCGCAGTGCCCGGGGTCGAACCCAGTCCGCACTCGATCAGGTATTCGAACACCTCGACCGGCGGCAACCCCGAGATTTCGCACATGTGGTCGATTTCCATCGGCGAGTAGGCGTGGAGGTGGATCTCGGGGGCGACGCTCTTGGCCAGCTTCAGCCAGCCTCCGTAGTCCTCGAGCGTGATCTCGGGATGGATGCCGCCCTGCATGCAGAGCTCCGTAGCGCCGAACTCGACCGCCTCTTCGACGCTTGCCACGAACTCGGCCTCGCTGGTTTCGTAGGCATCCGGGGAACGCCGGCCCTGCCCGAACCCGCAGAAGGCGCAGCCGACCGTGCAGATGTTGGTGAAGTTGATGTTGCGGTTGACCACGAAGGTGGCTGTCTCCCCGGCAAGCTCGGCCCTCAGGCTGTCGGCTGCGACCCTCATGGTTTCGATCACCTCGGGCCGTGTCTCGGCAAACAGTGCGGTGAGTTCGTGCTCGCTCAGGCGAACCCCCTCACGCCCCTTGGCGATCGCCTCGAAAGCCACTCCGGGGTCGATCTTCTCTTCGCTGATCCGGCCCGAACCCAAGCGCGGGATGAAGCTCCAGTACTTGAGCTTGATCACGTCGAGGACGCCCTGCTCCAACCACTCGGAGTTCATGTACTTCGGATATACGCAGAGCCTCTCGGTCAGTGCCTGTCCGCGGGGGGCGAGCTCCTTGCGGACCTGGTGCGGGCTCGGAAAGGGATGCTCGGGCGAGATGTGATCACCGTTGGCCGAGAGGCCGCCGAGGTCGGTCGCCCCGGCGTCGATCAGCTCGGGCCACCAGTCGGAGAGGTTCGGCGGCACCTGGACTCCCACGTCCGGCATCAGCCTGGCGGTTTCGGAGATCAGGAACTCGAGGTCGCCGATCGAGATCGGGCAGGCCCAGTCGGGGAGGGCGACTTCACGGCCGTCAGTACCGGCAGCGGGACCCTCGGCGGCCCGGGCGGGTTCGATGCCGCCGGCACCCGCCGCCGTGCCCGCGTCCCGCGATGCGGAGAGACCGCTGTCGAGGCTGGCCGTGGGAGCGGCCTGGCCACGCCAGCGCCGGTCGGACGCTTCAGCGGCAATATCGGCCGGCTCCTGTCCGTAGTAGCGCGGATGCGGTACGAAGTTCTGGATGATCACTTCCTGGATGTGCCCGTAGCGGTCCTGAAGGCGGGCGATCGCCTCGAGCGACTCGATCCGCTCCTCGGGCGTCTCGCCGATGCCGACCAGGATGCCGGTCGTGAACGGGATCTTCAGGCGGCCGGCGGCTTCGATCGTCGCCAGGCGATGGGCGGGGTGCTTGGTCGGCGAGCCGGCGTGAACCGTCTGCATCAGTCGCTCGGAGGAAGATTCGAGCATCAACCCCTGAGAGGCGGTCACCTCGCGAAGGCGGGCGAGGTCGCCTTCGGACACGGCACCGATGTTCGTATGCGGCAGGATGCCCCGCTCGAGAGCCCGTTCGCAGGCCCAGATCACGTAAGCGGTGAAATCCTCGTGACCCCAGGAGCGGAGCTGTTCGGCGACGATCGGATTGACCTCCGGTTTCTCACCCGTGAGGAAGAGCAGTTCCTTGGTCCGGCGGGTGACCGCCTCGTCGAGCCGCCGCTCGACTTCGTCCGGCGCATGGATATGCGCC
Organism: Solirubrobacterales bacterium; assembly: GCA_030835185.1. Taxonomy (GTDB): domain Bacteria; phylum Actinomycetota; class Thermoleophilia; order Solirubrobacterales; family 70-9; genus 67-14. The sequence goes on from JAUQWL010000146.1 coordinate 2,716, forward strand.
TGATGGGTCGCGAAAGCGCAGTACTTGCAGTAACACTGGCAGGTACGGGAGAGGGAGATTGTGTAGTTGCGAGAGAAGGTAATCCGGCGCATCCGGGCCCAACACTACCGCAGTAACGCAACGCGTAACCGGCCGGTCCGGGTGACCGGATTTCACCCTTGGATCCACCCGGCCAGGGACCCTTTTCCGGGTGAGGCGGGTGTCGCAACGACTTGCGCCTGCGTCGGTTACGCTGGGGTCTCGGACGGGAGATCCTCGTGGGGCGATTCCGTCATCCCGTATCAGCGCAAAGAACCTGAGAATGACCGGCTTGGGCGAAGATGGAGGGTCAGTGCGTCGGAAAAATCGGATCGGCTGCCTCGTGCTGGCCGCCGGAGCCGGGGAGCGTTTCGACGGAATCAAGCAGTTGGCCGACCTGGGTGGCAAACCCCTGCTGGAGTACGCACTGGCAACCGCGCGAGCGGTCGAAGCCGGGCGAAGGATCGTGGTCCTCGGAGCCAATGCGGACGCGATCCTCGACCGGGTGGATCTCCTCGGTGTCGAGGCGGTCCGCTCCGGCCATTGGCGGGACGGTCAATCCGCTTCCCTCCGGACGGGGATTCGAGCTCTTTCCGATCTCGAAGCAGCGGTGATCCTGCTCGGCGACCAGCCCCTTGTCACAACGGCTGCGGTGGATCGTCTGCTGCATCACCGAACCGGGCGCGATCAGGCGATCCGGGCGTCTTACGGCGGCCGGCCGGGTCATCCGGTCATAGTCGAGCGTTCGCTTTTCAGCAGCATCGACCGTCTGACGGGTGACCAGGGCGCCCGCGATCTGCTCGAAAGAGCCCGAACGCTCGAAGTCCCATGCGACGACATTGCCGACCCTTTCGACATCGACGTCGAATCCGACCTGATCGAAGCCCGGGCCAGGCTGAAAGCCCCGCAGAGGGTCGATCGAACGTAAGCTATCCGCCGGCGTGGATGGGCAGGTCCGAATCGCGCAGGGGTTCGCCCCCCCTGCCGGTCCTCGAAGCAACGATCTCGGCCAGGATCGAGATCGCGGTCTCCTCCGGAGTCCGAGCCCCGAGATCCAGCCCGCAGGGCGCGTGGATGCGCGCGAGTCGATCATCGTCCACGCCCGCCTGCCTCAATCTTTCCACCCGGTCCGAATGGGTCTTCCGGCTGCCGAGGGCACCGATATACCCCGCACCGGAAGCGAGCGCACCGATCAGGGCCGGTTCGTCGAACTTCGGGTCGTGGGTGAACACCAGGACGGCATCCCTGGATCCCAGCTTGCGATCCTTCAGGTCGTCGTCCGGCCAGTCGACAACCACTTCGGCAACCTCGGCAAACCGCCGTCCCGCTGCGAACGGCGGGCGGGCATCACAGATCGAGACGCGGTAACCGATCTCACGGGCGATTCGGGCCAGCGCGACCGAGTAATCAATGGCTCCGTAGATCAGCATCTCGGGCGGCCTCTGAAACGACTGAAAGAAAACCGGCAGATCGTCACCCATCACCTCGCCTCCCGACCCGTAGCTCCGCACCCGGGAGGTACCCTCGTCAACGAAGCCGTGTGACTCCCGTTCGACGTTGTGGTCGAGCAGGTCGATCCCGAGACTGCCGACCGTACCCTGCTCCGTGACGGTCAGTTTCGAACCGGCGTCCGGGCCGGCCAGCAGCGTCGCGACCGCCACCGGTTCGCCCCGGTCCCGAGCCCGGGTAGCAGCCGAGAGTGCCGCATTGAACTCCGGCTTCAGTTCGCTCAGGAAGACCCGGACGGTCCCCCCGCACATAAGACCGACGCTCGCTGCCTCACCGTCACTCACGCCGTAGCTGACGATCCTCGGTGCGCCGCCATCGAACACCTCACCTGCTTCTTCTGCGAGGGCCGATTCGACGCAGCCGCCCGTGACAGTGCCTTCGACCCGGCCGCGGTCATCGAAGAACATTTCGGCCCCCGGGTCCAGCGGAGACGATCCGATCCGGTCGATGAGCGTGGCGGCCACGACGCGGCGACCCTCGGCGAGCCATTCAGAGGCGATTCGTCCGGGCTGCGACGTGCTCACGTTTTCCACCGGTCCATCCTGCGCATTATGCCGCAGCACTTCCTGACTCCCGGGCCGTTCCGGCTGCGGCAGTATCCGCCCCTCCGGTGTACAGGGGCCGTCCGGGAAAACCGGTCATGAGGTCGCCAGCAGCAAGGCGATGAGAGCGGTGCGATCGGTGATCGAATCGCGGCTGACCCATTCGTCCACCGCGTGGGCACCGCCCCCGACCGGACCGAGTCCGTCGAGCACTACCGCTCCTTCAGCGGCCGCGATATTGGCGTCACTGACACCTCCGGCATCGCCCTCGCCCACCTTCATTCCGAGCAACCGGCCGAGCTCGCTCGCGCGTGCAGCGGCTGCCGCGATCGCGGGAGAACGCTCCAGGGGAGGACGGGAATGAAGCAACTCCACGGTCAGGCCGGCATCGGCCCGAACCGGATTCAGCCCGTCCAGGAAACCGCGGACCCTCGTCTCTTCGGACCGATCGGGCACCCGGATATCGATGTTGGCAACCGCACGGTCGGGCACGACGTTCACCTCGGTCCCGCCACGGATCAAGCCGCAGCTGACGGTGGTTCCGACATCGCCTCGCACAAGCTGCCTGAGCTCCACCAGCTGGTCGACCATCTCGTCGATCGCATTGATCCCGGACTCGGGCTCCAACCCCGCGTGGACCGCGCGGCCTCGTGTGTGGAGTTCGTAGCTGAGCCACCCCTTTCGCGAAGTCTTCAGGGCTCCCCCGGGCAAGGCCGGCTCGGGAACGAGCACGATTTCCGCTGAACGGGCCGCGCGCGTGATGACTTCGAGCGACGAACGGCTTCCCGTTTCTTCGTCGGGCGTCAACACGACAGTCACCGGATCGGCGAGCGCCGCAAGATCGAGGAGGATCTCGATAGCACCCAGCGCCGCGACGATGCCCCCGCGCATGTCGAGCACGCCCGGGCCGGAGATTCGGTCGCCGTCGAGCCTGAGCGGCCTGGAGGCGGCGGTCCCGCTGGGCCAGACCGTGTCGAAGTGACAGAGGACGACTCGCTGGCGATGCGATCCACCGCTGCCCTCGAAGCGCGCCTCGATACAGCTTCCTGCCGGTCCCGGATGCAACACGGGTGAACCACCCAGCTCGGTCAGCCAGCTCGCGAGGAGTTCTTCGACGGGTTTCAGCGCCCGGGAATCGCCACTTGGCGCATCGAGCGCCGTTATCTCGCGAAGCCTCGCCAGCTGTTCATCGCGAATCGCATCCGCCGCAGATCGCAGCCGCGGAGCCAGGTCAGCCGGGGTTCCCGTGTTCACAGCGGCCGGATGTCGTTCTCCTGGCCAATCGCTGAGATCGCCTCGTCGACCACCCGACGACAGACGACCGCCACAACGTGGCGCTTGTACTCGACCGAGCCGTTCGCATCCTCCACCGGTTCCGCAGCATCTGCCGCGAGGGGGCCCGCTTCCTCGAAAACACGGTCGAGATCGGAGATGCCGGACCCGTTGAGCAGCCCTTCGGCGGCCTCGGCCCGGGCTGCCCTTACACCGGCCGACCCCACCGCCAGACGCACGTCGGCAAGGGATCCGTCCTCGATCCGGAGGTGACAGGCCGCAGTTATCGCGGGGCGTTCCGTGAGGATGAACTTCTGGTGTGCCACGCCGGCATCCGGCGCCAGCTCGCCAACTGAAATCGAGGTCAGAAGCTCCCCGTCTTCGAGTGCGTTCTCATAGGGGCCGACGATGAAGTCTTCGAGTTTCATTCGCCGCGGGTCGCCATCGCCACGCCGCGCCTCGATCTCTCCATCCACTGTGAGCAGGAAGGTAGCCGGATCGGAATGGGGGTCGGCAAAACAGAGATTGCCCCCGATCGTGCCCATCGTGCGAACCCTCAGGTTGCCCACCCCCCGCTCCATGCTCGCCAACGCCGGCCAATCCCTGCGGACCTCCGGGTGGCGTTCGATCGAGCGGTGGGTCTCGGTGGCACCGATTCTCAGCCGTCCGCCGCTCCGCTCGATGCCGCGGAGCTCTTCGACGCCTTTCAGGTCGATCACGTGCGGGTACTCGGCAAAGCCGAACTTGGAGAGGAGGAAGAGTTCGGTCCCCCCGGCGTAGACGATCGCTTCGTCGCCGAGGGAATCGAGCAGTTCGGTGACACCCTCAACCGAATCCGGGCAGTGGCGCTCGAACGCCGCGAGTCGGGTCATCAGTCCGCTTTCGTCGGCACCTGAGCGAGGCTTTCGAGTACCGCCTCGGCACCGGCACCGAGATCGACGCTGACTCCGAGATCTCGCAGCCCCCGGCCCAGTGCTGATACGGAGACCAGCGGATACAGGGACCGGGAAATCGGACCCATGTGCGTCAGGCGGAACAGCTTGTCCGAAATCTCGCCGTAGCCCCCGGAAAGCATGACCCCGTAGTTCTCGCGCACGTGAGCCAGGGTCTGGCTGATGGTCACCCCTTCCGGACACCGGACGCCGGTCACGCAGTTGGCGGCATAGCTCGAATCACGCGCCCAGAGTTCGAGTCCGAGTGCCTCCACCCCGGCTCGACATGCCGCCGCGGCAGCGGCGTGACGGGCGATCACGTCGTCGAGGCCTTCTTCCAGACATTCGGACAAAGCGGCGTGAACCCCGAATATGTCTGAGACGGAAGGTGTGTAGGGGAACTTCACCCTGCCCCCTTCGATCCATGTTTGGCGCCAGTCGAGCAGTGACAGGAAGGAGCCCCGGGGGGCGTTCGGATTGGCTTCGATCGCCGCCCAGGCATCGTCCCCGACGGCGACCATCGACATCCCCGGAGGTCCGGCCAGGCATTTCTGGGGGCCCCCGATACAGATGTCCACGCCCCATTCGTCGGGTCGGACGTCGGTTCCGCCGACCGCGGAAACAACGTCGGCGAAGACCAGCGCACCTGCCTCCTTGGCAATCGGTCCGATCTCGGCGAGCGGGTTCTCGATGGCCGACGGCGTCTCCGAATGAACCAGAGAGACCAGCTCGAAGTCCCCGTGCTGCTCGAGCATCTCACGGACCGACCCGGGTTCGATCGCCTGATCGAAGGGCACCTCGATCTCGACTACTTCCGCTTCATAGGAACGCAGCCAGTCACCGAACCACTTGGCGTAGACACCGGAAACCAGGTTGAGGCACTTCATGCCGGGCCGGACCACGCCCCGCGCGGCTGCCTCGAGCCCCAGGACCGCCTCTCCCTGCATCAGGATCACGTCTTTGTCGGTGCGCATCAACTCGCCCGCCATCCGCTCGGTTTCGCGGAAGATCTCCTGGAAAACCGGATCGTAGTCGAAGATGATCGGCCTGCCCTGGGCCTGCTGGACCCGGGTCGACGACATCGTCGGACCGGCGCTCAGCGTGAAGTCCGGCTCCCTCAGTTTCTTCGTCGATTCGCTCATGATCACCTTTCTCTTCGTCTTTGAAACAGTCTCTTGAACAGTCTCTTGATACGGCCCCAGAGCACGCGCAACGCCAGCCTGAATCCCCCGATCGGCTTGGCCGGCGCGATCTCGGTCTGGCCGGACACCTCTTGCGACGGATCCTCAGGCGCCAACCGCCCGGCGATGCACTCAGCCATGTCGGCGACCAGGCGTGCGGCCACGTCGTCAACAACGCCGCGTCCCATCTGGGCGACCCGACCCGTGAGCTTCACGTCGGTCACGGTGGTTACCCGCGATCCGGCGTCGCCGGCTTCGACGGTCATGGTCATCGTGGCGTGGGCAGACCCCTGGCCGCGTTGTTCCTTGACTTCGGTCGACAGCACGGCTCGCCGTGAGTCGTCATCGCGTTCGTCGATCCGGGCGCTGCCGCCATAGGTCATCCGCATCGGCCCGAGCTTGACTGCAATCTTCACCGGATGGGATCCGTCTTCGGTCAACGCTCCGACCTCGCCGCCGGGGATGCATGTACCGACCCGCTCGAGATCGACGAGTAGGCCGTAGGTATCTCCGGGATCAGCCGGAACGTTGAAGTCGTTCTCGATCTTCATATCACCGTTCTCCACGTACGTACGGCAGCGCCAGAGCCGAGGGCAGGTACGAGCGGCGCGCAAAAAGGACGAGGACGACTATGACGACTATGAACGGCAGCATCTGCACGTAGTCGGTGGGGATACTGATCCCGATCAGCTGCAGGGCAGTTGCGACCGACAGGGAAATTCCGAACAGGATCGAGCCCAGGATCGTCCAGGGTGCCCGCCCCCGTGAGAGCATCGCGATCACGATCGCGATAAAACCGGCCCCCTGAGTAATAAACGGGGTGAAGCTCCCGGCGCCGACAATCACCAGGAAAGCGCCGCCCAGGCCGCCTAATGCCCCGGCGCACAAGGTCGCCAGCATCCTGGTCTTGACGACACTGACTCCAGCAACGTCGAGCGCCTGCGGTTGCTCTCCGGCCGCCCTCAGACTGAGGCCGGCGGATGTGCGCAGCAGCATCCACCGCACGAAGAAGGCGAGCGCGATGCCCACGTACACGATCCAGTGCTGGCTGAACACGCTCTCCCCGAGAATCGGAATGTCCTTGAGCAGCGGAATCGCGAATTCGGACGGTGTCCCGAGGCTGGGGCGCGTTTCGGCGTAAGCCGCGTCGTTGAGCAAACTCGTAGATCCCTCGGCCAGGAGGATTATCGCGATCCCGATCACGATCTGGTCCAGGTTCATGCGCACGCAGAGCACCGCCATTATCAGTGCCCCGAACGCCCCGGCGACAATGCCGCCGAGCAACCCGAGCAATTCCGAACCCGTGTTGTAGGCGATCACGAACGAGAGGAAAGCACCGAAGAGCATGTAGCCCTCGAGTCCCACGTTGAGGACGCCGGCCTGTTCGGAGATCAGTTCCCCGAGACTGGCGAAGAGCAACGGGACCGAAGCAACCAGCGCCCCCGAAATCAGGGCTGTCAGGAAATCCTGGCTCAGCAGATCACTCATTTTCTGTTCCTTTCAGACCCGCTCCGTCGCTATCTCCCGGGCCGGACTGAAGTGCGCCCTCCGGGGTTCCATGGTCGTCCGCGTCGCCACCCGCCCGCAGTCGATCCATCACTTCGGCGGGAACGTAGCCGGGTTCCTGCCCGCGCATGATGCGGAAGTACTCGAATATCGCCATGAAAAACAGGATGAACGCGACCAGGACAAGCAGAATGTCGCTGGTGATCTCGGCCTGGCGGGCGGCAGACTCGCCTCCGATCTGAATCACCGAGAACAGGATCACAAGTGCCAGCGAACCGATCGCGTTGAGTCGGGCAAGGAAAACCAGCGGGATCACCAGCAGTCCGAAGGCAGGGTTGAAATCGGCCCGGAACGATCCCTGGATCCCGAGTATCTCGATCGAACCGGAAAGTCCGATCAAGGCACCGCTGATCGCAAAGGCGATCACCGTGAGCATCAGCGGATTGAGCCCGGCATGCAGGGCGGCACGGGGGTTGGCCCCCAGGATGCGCAGACGCAGGCCGAGCGAGGTCCGGGTCATGAGGATATGAACCCCGATGATCGCCGCCAGAGCGATCAGGAAGCCGAGATGGATCCGCGTTCCGAACAGCGTCGGCAAACGGTCATCGAACGGAATCACGTCAGTTCGCGCGACGCCACCGACATCGGTCCGGAAAGGTCCTTTGACCAGTACGTTCGCGACTCCGATACCGATGAAAGACATCATCAGCGTGGTGATGATCTCGTTGACCCCGTGGCTTCCGCGCAGGTAAGCCGGAATCAAGGTCCAGGCGCCTCCCACGGCTGCCGACACCAGCATGGTGACGATCAACATCGGCCAGACTCCGATCGAGCCCAGCAGGCTGGCCCCCAGGCCGGCGGTCATCGCGGCACCCAGAAGAAACTGCCCGTCAGCACCGAGGTTCCAGAGGTTGGCGCGGAAGGCCACAATGAATCCGGCTGCGATCAGGATCAGGGGAGCGCTCCGGATGATGCTCTCCTGAAAGCCCTGCCACTCGAACAGCCCCCGCTGAAACATGTCGTTGTAGAAGGACACCGGATCGCGTCCCAGGGTCAGCAGCACAACCCCCATGGCAGCGAGCGCCAGGATGATCGGGATCAGAGCGATCAACACCGCCCTGCCAAGCTCCAGGAGCTTTACCTTCATGAGTTCCCCCCTGCCCGGGCGATCATCAACGCCCCGATCTCCTCTTCGACTCCAGGCCGATTCTCGACTTCACCGGTAATCACGCCCCGGGACATGACCGCGATCCGGTCACAGAGACCGACCAGTTCGACGATCTCGGTCGAAATCACAAGAGCAGCCAGGCCGCCAGACGCAGCCTCGCGTATCCGGTCACGGACGAACTCCGCAGTCCTCACATCGAGGCCGTGGGTGGGTTTGTTGAAAATGACAACCTTGGGGTCGCCAGAAAATTCGCGGGCAAGCAGGAGCTTCTGCACATTGCCTCCAGAAAGATTGGCTATCCGGGTCTGCACGCTCGGAGTCCTGACGTCGAACCGCTCGACCAGATCTTCAGCGAACCGGTCGATTTCGTCACGGCGTTCAGCTCCACGCTTCCAGAAGGGGGGGCTGCCGATCTGCTTCAGAACCGAGTTCATTGCGACGTCCAGATCACCTACCGTGCCCTCCCCGAGCCGGTCGTCGGTGATGTAGCGCAGGCCCCGGCGTTCCCGCTTTCGGACTCCCAGCCCGGAAATATCCTGGTCGAAGAGAAGCAACTCGCCACCGACATGCCGTCGCTGGCCGGCGACAACCTCGGCCAGCTCCCGCTGCCCGTTGCCGTCGACCCCGGCGATCCCGAGGATCTCACCGGCGCGAATCTTGAGGCTGACCTGATTCAGCCCGGTGACATCATCGTCGGGCTCGAGGTCAATGTCGCGGACGGTGAGGGCGACCTCGCCCAGCTTGCGGTCGGGCGAGAGTCGCCCGGCCGCTACCGGCTCCAGCTCGACGGCCCCGAGTTCAGAGGCCTGTTCACCGAACATCATTCCGACGATCTGCTCCGAGAGTTGCTCTTCGCTCTGATCGCGCAACTCGGCCGGACTGACCGCGCCCACCTTGCGTCCACGCCTCAGAACGCTGATCCGGTCACCCAGCTCGATCGCCTCGTGAAGCTTGTGGGTGATGAGGACAACCGAGAGGCCATCGGCCGTGAGGTGTTTTACCTCGTTCCGCAGATCCTCATAGCCCTGGGGGGTCAGCATCGAGGTCGGTTCGTCGAGGATCAGGATCCGGGACCCGCCGCGCCACAGGGCCTTCATTATCTCCACCTGCTGCTGCTGTCCGAGCGCCAGTGCGCCGGTCCTCGCACCCGGGGAGAAATCGACCCCGAGCAACTCGGCCAGTTCGTCGAACCGGCGCCGTTCGGCTTCGAGATCCAGTTTTCCGAACCCCCCCTCGGAACCGAGCATCAGGTTCTCGAGGACCGACAGGGTCGGGACCAGGGTCAGGTGCTGGTAGACCGTGCCGATTCCGAGTTCGATCGCCGTTCGCGGTGAGTCGATGCGCACCTCCGAACCCTCAAACAGAATCTCGCCCGCATCGGGGTGGTACATGCCCGAGAGGATGCTGATCAGGGTCGACTTGCCGGCACCGTTCTCGCCGAGCAGGGCGTGAACTTCACCGGCCCGAAGCTCGAGATCGATGCGATCGTTGGCGAGTACGCCCGGAAATGACTTGCTGATCCCACGGAGCTCAAGGAGGGGAGTGCCGGAGGTTCCGGATTCCGTTGAGGCTGTGCCGGTGGGCCCGCTCACTTGCTTCCAATCAGGTCAAGGACGGTGAGGGCCAGGACTTCCGCAGTACCGATCGCCGCAACGATCCCGTCTTCAGAGGCGAACTCGGCCGCTCCCTGGTCGGTATGAAACTGCCAGCCGCCCGTTCGGCCGATGCCGATCAGTGCCGAAGGTACCCGCCGGGAGATGTTGCCGAAGTCTGTGGCGAAAGGAAGCGGGGGCGGCTCCTCCAGAAACTCGCGACCGGATGCCGCGACGGCTCGAGCGACGGCGGACCGGACGCGATCATCGGGCTCGATGCCCGGGACGGTTCTCGCTTCGGTCCATTCGACGCCGGGCAGGCGCCGACGGAGATCCCGGTCCAGTTCGTCGAGTTCCGCCTCGGAATCGGTTGTCAGGAAAAAGTCGGCACGCACGCCCAGCCCGGAGCCTTCCTCCACGTCGCCATCGATGAGCATGCTCTCGATCATCAGGCGGTCGGAGCGCTCTCCATCCACCGCACGGAGTGCGTCGGCAGCGGCCTGTCGCGGGAACTCACAAAGTGCGTCCATCGTGCGCGGACTCTCCGCCCTTGCCACCAGACGCCGCATCCAACGCGACCTGAGCGTGACTGTGTCGTTGTATTCCGGGTGGGCGTAGAGCGCGGCGTCCATCCCGTCCCAGATCCCCGCTTCGGCCGTCAGCGCTTTGCCGCCGCCAAGTCTGCGGGTGCCGGGAGCGTGGAGCTCGTCGGCCGGGCAGCCGATGATCTCGACCGATCCGCGGAGGTCATCACGTACCCCGGCGAGGGCCCGGGCTGCAGCCTCCACCCCTCCCGCGATCGGTCCGTGGCCGCAGGAGTGAACCGCTTCGAGACGACCGGCCTCGCGAACTGCCGGAACCGCATCGTAGAGGTCGACGATGCCCACCGAGGGACCGTCGTCGCCACCCTTGAGGCTGGCTCGGAAAGCGGTCTCCAGACCGGCGATGCCGAGCTCCACTTCGAATCCTGCAGCTTCGAGGCGGCCGGCGAGGAATCGGGAGCATTCCCGCTCTTCGTGTGCCAGTTCGGGATGTGCATGGACGAAGGCCACGGTCTCCTCGATCTCGCTCCGGGATCCGGAGATGGAAGCCAGGACGCGCTCCCTCCTTGAGAGGATTTCGCTCGAGACTTCGGATTCAGTTTGTTCTCTGCCCATATTCAAGATCGGTCCTTGCGCCATCTGCGGCCGGGGCTCCGA
>JAUQWL010000147.1 GCA_030835185.1 Solirubrobacterales bacterium
GTGTACGACGTGCTGACGATCGCCTCGATGGTCGAGCGCGAGGTTTCGATTGCGAAGGAGCGCCCGATCGTCTCCGCCGTGATTTACAACCGCCTCAGCCGCGGCGAACCACTTTTCATCGACGCCACCACCCGCTTCGCCCTCGACAACTGGACCGAGCCACTGACTGAAAGCGACCTCGCCGTCGATTCGCCGTACAACACGCGGACCAACGCCGGCCTCCCTCCGGGGCCGATCGGAAGCCCGGGCCTCGCTTCGATCGAGGCGGCCGCCAGACCGGCCAGGACCGACGTCTGGCTGTACGTGGTCAAACCGGGCACCTGTGGAGAGCACACGTTTTCCTCCTCGCTTGAAGAGCACAACGCCAACGTCGCCAAGTACCAGGCGGCGCAGGAGGCGGCCGGCGGCTCGCCGACCGACTGCGGGTGAACGGCGAAATGCCTCTGCGATGAACGTCGGAGAGCGATCACGCGGTAGCAGCCGTCTGGCCGTCGTAGGCCACCCGGTGGCCCATTCCCGCTCGCCGGCGATGCAGAACGCGGCGCTGGCGGACTTGGGCCTGGCCCCTGAATGGAGCTACGAGGCGATCGACGTCGACCCGGACGAATTCGACGCGAAGGTCCGTGGTCTCCCCGACCACGGTTTCGTGGGCGTCAACGTCACCGTCCCCCACAAGGAGGCCGCGCTCAGGCTCGCCACCGAGGCCGGCGAGGCCGCGGCAGAGATCGGAGCGGCCAATACCCTGATCTTTGAACACGGTTCTGTGCGCGCTGAGAATACCGACGCCCCGGGACTGCTGGACGCCGTCGGGTCTGTCGGAGCCGGTACCCCGGCCCTGGTGCTCGGAGCCGGCGGAGCCGCGCGGGCCGTGCTCTGGGCCCTGGCCGGTGCCGGTTGCGAGGTGTCTGTGTGGACCAGAACTGCGGCGCGCGCCGAAGCGATGACCGCAGAACTCGGCGGCGAGTGCGTCGATGCGCCGCGGGGAGCCGACTTCGACCTCGTTGTAAATGCCAGCGCGGCCGGTCTCGGCGGCACAGGCGCAATGGACGAGCTTCCGCTCGATCGGGCAGACTTCCGGCCGGGCCAGAAAGTGGTCGACATGGTCTACGGGGACGAGCCGAGCACGCTGCTCGAGGCAGCGGGACGCGCCGGAGCGGAGACCATCGACGGGCTCGAGATCCTGGTCCGCCAGGGTGCCCGCTCGCTCGAGATCTGGACGGGCCGCAAACCTTCACTGGAAGTCATGCGCCTCGCGGCACGCGGCTGAACGGATCATCCGGCGTACCCGGGGGCGTTTCAGATGGCGGTCAGGGCGGCAGGCTGCGAGAGCGCCGGCCCGCCGTCTCCCCCCGGTTTGCCGTCGCTCTGGTTGTCCGGTCCGGTGGAACCGGCGCCGGCAGCGGTGTCATCGTAGGCTCCGGACCCGGCCCGTTCGGCGCCTACCCGGCCGCAGGCACGCGTGCTGTGTACCGTGGCCAGCCTTCGTTCAGATTCGAGTTCGGTCACCGCGAAGCTGCCGGGCTGTGACGGCAACAGCAGGTCGAAAACCGCAGGTGCGAACCTGGTCGCCGTGACAGTTCTTCCGAACCGGGAGATCTCGATATCGAGCGGCTTCGAGGTCCGGAGGTTGAGGACGAGGCGTGTACCCGGTCTGACGCAGATATCGACCGTGCCGGGACCGACTCTGGTCGTGATGGTCACCGTCTTTCCATCGGCGCTCCGTTCGACGTCGCCGGAGCCCGTACCGCCGGCGGCCGTGTCGCCCGGATCGTTGCCGCCGCCCCCGCTGCTGCCCGTATCGCCCGTGACTCCCTCGCTACTGCCCGTATCGCCCGTTGTCCCAGTCACGCCGGCAGCATCTGTCACATCCGTGGCACCGGTGGATCCGCTCGTATCGCCGTTCTGGCTCTTTTCGACCGAATCCTCGACCGGGTCGGGGGCGATGATCGCGATCACGGTCGAGACGCCGAGCAGCACCAGCATCACGACGATCAGTCGGCGGGCGGCCATCAGGTGTTCACGCTCAAGGCATCGGTCATGGTTGAGGCAATAGCCTAGGCGTCGCAATGAACTTCCGCTTCACAACCGCAGGGGAGTCCCACGGACCCGGTCTGGTTACGATCGTCGAAGGCCTTCCTGCCGGCCTCGAACTGGACCGCGAAGCGCTCGACCGGGACATGGCCCGCCGCCAGCTCGGCCACGGCCGTGGCGGCCGGATGAAGATCGAGACCGACACGGTCGAGATCCGCACCGGCGTCCGCCACGGCAAGACGCTCGGCAGCCCGATCGCAGCCCTGGTCGCCAACCGGGACTACAAGAACTGGGACGAGCGCATGAACCCGTGGCCGGTCGAGGCCGATATTCCCGAGATCACCCTGCCGCGGCCGGGCCACGCGGATCTGACCGGGATGTGGAAGTACAACCAGACCGACCTTCGCAACATCCTCGAAAGGGCCAGCGCCCGGGAGACCGCGGCCCGAGTAGCGGCCGGAGCGATCGCCAGGGCGTTCCTGACCGCGATGGGGGTGACCGTCAGAAGCCATGTGACCCGGATCGCCTCGGTCGAGGCTCCCGAACGGCAGGACCTGAAGCCCGAAGATTTCGACGGCGTCGATGACGATCCGGTGCGATGCCTCGACCCCGAGGCGTCGGCCCGCATGGTCGAGCGGATCAACGTGCTTCGCAAGAAGAACGAGAGCCTCGGCGGGACCTTCGAGGTCCGGGTCTTCGGGCTCGTGCCGGGGCTTGGCAGTCACATCTCCTGGGAGGACCGGCTCGATGGCCGGCTTGCCCAGGCGATCTGCTCGATCCAGTCGATCAAGGGTGCATCGATCGGCGAAGCCTGGGACGTTGCCTCCCGACCCGGGTCGGAGGCGCATGACGAGATCTTCTGGTCCGAAGACCGCGGCTGGTACCGCGAGACCAACCACGCGGGCGGCCTCGAAGGCGGCATGACCAATGGCGAGCCGCTTTCTGTCAGGGCGGCGATCAAGCCGATCTCGACCATGACCAAACCGCTGCGCTCGGTCGACATCAAGACCAGGGAGCCGGCCAAGGCCCACAAGGAGCGGACAGACTCGACCGTGGTCCCGGCTGCGGCCGTGGTCGGCGAGGCGATGATCTGCCTCGTGCTGGCGAAGTGCTACCGCGAGAAGTTCGGCGGCGACCACATCGATGACGTGATCGGCGCGCTGGACGCCTACAGGGACCGAATCGGCTGGCGATGATCTGCCTGGTCGGGTTCATGGGCGCGGGCAAATCGACTGCCCTTGCCGAACTCGGCGCGAAGGGCCTGCGCACCGCTGACGCCGACCGGCTGATCGAGGACGAAGCCGGCAGAAGCATCCCGGAGATATTCGAAGAATCAGGCGAGGCGGACTTCCGCGAGATAGAGGAGAGGGTCGTGCTCGCGGCTCTGAAGGACCGGGGGATCGATGTTCTCGCCCTCGGCGGAGGAACGGTGTCGAGCCCGGTCCTGAGGGAAGCCCTTTCGGCGCCGGAACACACTGTCGTCTGGCTCGAGATCGACGAGAAGGCCGCCTGGCGGCGAGTTCGCCACAGCGACCGGCCTCTGGCCCGCGACCAGGACGCATTTCGCGCGCTCTTCCTCGAGCGCCGGCCACTGTATGGCTCGATCGCCGACGCCATTCTGCCCGCTGTGGCAATCCGGATCTGGGACCGCGCCCTCGAGTCGGTGAGGATGCTGGATCTGCTGCCGGCCGGGACCAGGTTGCTCTGGGCGGCCAGCGCGAACGGCGATTACCCCGTTTATGTCGGACGGGATCTTCTCGACGGCCCGCTTTTTTCAGGCGACGGACCCGTCATGCCCGGCCGGGGCCGCTCCTACGGCTTTACCGACGACTCGGTCGGCCCTCTCTACGCCGGCGCCGTTCGCGGCCTCGAAGCGACGATTTCGGTCCCGCCCGGGGAGACCGCAAAGACTGTTTCCCAGGCCGAGGATTCGCTGCGGAAGATGGCACGGCTCGGGGTGACCAGATCCGACCGCTTGATCGCCATCGGCGGCGGAGTGGTCGGCGATCTCGGCGGTTTCTGTGCTGCGACGTATCAGCGCGGCCTGCCTTACGTCCAGGTTCCGACGACGCTGGTCGCTCAGGTCGACTCCGCTTACGGCGGCAAGACCGGAGTTGATCTTCCCGAAGGCAAGAATTACGTCGGGGCCTTTCACCTGCCCTCTGCGGTTATCACCGACGTCGACACTCTTTCGTCCCTGCCCGACGGGGAAATCAGGGCAGGACTGGCTGAGGTGGTCAAGACGGCTCTTCTGGCCGGCGGCGAACTCTGGGAGCAGGTCAGAGCCCTGGAGCCGGGGGAGATCACCTCCAGGGCCGATCTGGTTTTCGCCTGCGCCCGTTACAAGTGTGGAGTGGTCGCAGCCGACGAGCAGGATCACGGTCTGAGGGCGGTCCTCAATCTCGGACATACGGTCGGCCACGCGATCGAAGCGGTCACCGGCTACGGCCGCTACCGCCACGGCGAGGCGGTCGCACTCGGCCTGCTGGCGGCGCTGAGGCTGTCCGACGCCGAGGATCTTCGCGAAGAGGTACGCGAATGGAGCAGTCGCCACGGGCTTCCGGTGCACCTCGAGCCGGCCCTGGACGCCGACGAGGTGCTGCGCGCTGTCCAGTTCGACAAGAAGCGCACCGCCAGAGGAGTCGGCTTCGTCCTGCTGAGGAGGCCGGGCGAACCCCGTAGCGACTGCCTGATCGAGGGCGCTAGAGTGCGAGCCGCGGTGGAAGAGCTGAACTCATGAGCAGGGCCCAGAACCGGGTGGCGATCCTTCACGGGGTCAACTTCGACGTCCTGGAGAGGCGCGATCCCGATCTGTACGGCGGACTCGCCCTGGGCGAACTCGAGTACCGGATAACCGGGTGGGCCCGCGACTTGGGACTCGAGCCGACCTTCTTCCAGACGAATTCAGAAGCCGAGTTCTGCGGTTATCTGCACCGGCTGAGTGCGGGCTCGGACGCAGCGGTAATCAACGCCGGCGCCTGGACTCACTACAGCCGCGCTATCGGTGACGCCCTTGCGGTCGACCCTGTGCCGGCGGTCGAGGTTCACCTCTCCGACGTCGAAAACCGCGAAGAGTGGCGGCGCATCTCCGTCTTCGAAGGGCTGGTCGAGGCGAAGATCAGCGGCAAGGGTCCGGACGGCTATCGTGAAGCCCTCGGTCTGCTCGCCGAACTGCTCGGTACGCAGAGTGGCTGACCCCGGCCGGGGAACGGCCGCGCATTCGCGCGCCGAGCGACTCGATGGTGCTGTCGAAGAAAGCGATATCGACGCGCTGCTGGTCACCGAGATGAACAACGTCGAGTACCTGACCGGTTTCAGCGGCAGCAACGGTGCCTGTCTCGTCGGGTCGGGCCTGCGGATCTTCTACACCGACTTCCGGTACGCGACCCGTGCGGCAGAAGAGATCGCCGGATGGGAGGTCGAGATCGTCCCCGGCGAGTGGCTCTCGGGCCTTGCCGGGCTCATCTCTTCTGCCGTCGGTGATGGGAGCATCGGCATCGAGGACGATCACGTCACCGTCCGGACCAGCCGCCTGCTCGGTGAGAATCTGTCCGGCGGAACGTCCCTGACGGACGCCGGGGGCCTGGTTGAGTTCCTGCGCCGCTCCAAGGACGACGATGAGGTCGCCGCGATAGCGGCGGCGTCCATGCTCACGGACTCGATCTATTCGGAGGTCTTCGACCGGGGGATGGTCGGCCGCACCGAGGCCGATGTGGCCGGCTTCGTGGTCTCCCGGATGCGCGAGCTCGGAGCCGAACCTTCGTTCCCTCCGATCATCGCCTCGGGACCAAACGGCGCTCTGCCACACGCTGAACCCGGGTCCCGGAAGATCTCGCCGGGCGAGCTGGTCGTGATGGACATGGGGTCGAGGGTCGACCGCTACTGCTCGGATTGCACCCGTACGGTCGCCACCGGGACACTTCCCGAGGAAGCGGCCGGGATCTACGACGTTACCCTGCGCGCCAACGAGCGTGCCCTCGAGGCCATCGCTGCCGGGAAGGGCGCCTCCGAAATCGACGCCGTCGCCAGGGATCTGATCGAGGAGGCGGGTTATGGCGAGCACTTCGGTCACGGACTCGGTCACGGCGTCGGGCTCGAGGTTCACGAAGCACCCCGCCTCGGTCCGCGATCCGAAGACACCCTCGTCGAGGGCGATGTCGTCACGGTCGAACCCGGCATCTACCTTCCGGGCAGACACGGAGTCAGGATCGAGGATCTGGTCGTTGTCGGGGCGGAGGGAATCAGTCGCAACCTGAGCTCGCATCCGAAGAATCTCACCGTGGTCGACTGAAAAGGGAGCGCGCCTCCCGGTTCGTCGGCAGGTGACCACGACCGCCTCCTTTTTGTGTAGTATGTGAGCACCGTCACACAGGAAATCCGGTGAACCGGATGTTGTGGTGACATGGATATGGGTAGGACTCCGTACCTCGATGGCGAGGGACTTTCAGGAGAGAGGGTAAGTGCGAAAAGACCGGTCTGAGGGGGCCGGTCTTTTCTATTGCAGTCGCGCCCTCAATGCCACAGTTCC
>JAUQWL010000148.1 GCA_030835185.1 Solirubrobacterales bacterium
GCCGCCGTCTACTTCATCCTCCCCGGGAAGGAACAGGCGGGCCGGCCGGCCTGACACGCGACGAACCGGCCGCTCCGGGACCGCGCCTCAGTCCTCAGGCCAGTACCGGGCCTTGTCGGGGATCACCCACCGGATGCCGCCACGCGGGTCCTCCACATCGCCAGGGCGGCGCGGGATCACGTGGACGTGGGCGTGGTGAACCGTCTGGCCGGCGACCTCGCCGCTGTTGACGCCGACGTTGACGCCTTCGACCCCGGGCAGTGAGGCCAGCTCGCGACTGACCTCACGGACGAGGTCGAACAGCCCCGCCCATTCGGCTCGCTCGAGCTTCTCGGCCCGGGCGACATGGCGCTTCGGAACGACCAGGGTGTGGCCATCGCTCACCGGAAAGCCGTCAGGAAAGGCAACCGCGAACTCGGTCGTCGCGTAGATGTCGTCTCTACTGCTGATTCGTTCACAAAAAGGACATTCGCTCATCGGTGTTCGCTCACTCATGCAGTATCGGGGTCAGGCGGGCGTATGGCGCTCGATCGCCTCGGCCGCATGCGGCCACCCGCGCAGCAGCTCGACCCTCGTACCCAGTTCGAGATCCTCCTGGCGGTAACCCGGGGCCATCGTCGTTCCGAGAAGCGACCAGTCCCCCAGGGTCTCGGCCGCCTGCCACTGCCCACCCTCGACCAGCAGCTGCGGCCGCTGTCCGGCAGCCAGATCGGTGCCGAGTACGGGCCATTCGAACCCGCCACCCGACGAGAGGACGAGCATGCGGGCCGGGTCGCCGGCGTAGAAATGGAACATCTCCGGCCCCGGCAGCCGGTGCAGCATGGTCGGGCTGTCCCGCTCGATCAGGAAGTAGATCGCGGTCGATACCCCGTCGTCCAGGGTGTTCCGGAACCTGCCGCCCTCGCCCGGCAGGGGCTCCAGTTCGAGGATGCGCACTATCTCTTCTGCCGTCAGCTCGTCCACTGCGCCCGGACCTTACAGTTGCCGTCCATGGAACTGGGCACCTACACCTTCGCCGAGCTCACCGCCGATCGGTCCGGGCAGATCATCAGCCCGGAGAAGAGGCTCGCCAACCTGCTCGGGGAGATCGAGATGGCCGACCGGGTGGGGCTCGACGTGGTCGGGATCGGCGAGCACCACCGCCCGGACTTCGCCGTCTCGGCCCCGTCGGTAGTACTGGGAGCAGCTGCAGCCCGCACCGAGAACGTGCGCCTGACAAGCGCCGTCACCGTACTCAGCTCCGACGACCCGATCCGGGTGATCCAGGACTTCAACACGATCGACCTGCTCTCCAGTGGACGGGCCGAGATCATGGCCGGCCGCGGATCCTTCATCGAGTCCTTCCCGCTCTTCGGCTACGACCTTGAAGACTACGACGAGCTGTTCGCCGAGAAACTCGAATTGCTGATCGAGGCGAGAGACAACGAGATCGTCGAGTGGCAAGGCAAGCACCGAGCTTCGATCGACGGCCGTGGCGTCTACCCGCGTCCGGTCCAGCAGAAGCTGCCGATCTGGCTGGCCGCCGGAGGCAACCCGGGCTCGGCCGTTCGAGCCGGCACCCTCGGCCTGCCGCTCGCCCTGGCGATCATCGGCGGCAACCCGGCCCAGTTCGCACCTTTCGCCGAGCTCTACCGAAGGACCGGCCAGGCAGCCGGCCACCAGGACCTGCCGCTCAGCATCAACTCCCACGGCTTCATCGCCGACAGCTCGGAAGAGGCGGCCGAGGAATTCTTCCTGCCGATGAAGACGATGATGGACCGGATCGGCCGCGAGCGCGGCTGGCCACCGATGACCCGCGAGCAGTACGACGCGAGCCGCAGCCTCGAAGGAGCCAACTTCATCGGCAGCCCCGAAGATGTGATCGAGAAGATCCTCCACCAGCACAAGATCTTCAACCACGACCGCTTCCTGGTCCAGTTCACGGTCGGCACCCT
>JAUQWL010000015.1 GCA_030835185.1 Solirubrobacterales bacterium
TTCGAAGATCCGGTGATCATCAGCAACTCGATCTCCGGGGTGATCGCCAACCGCGACCAGTGCCCGGCGATCCCCTATACGCCCGGGGAGTACGCGTCGGAGGCGCGGCGCGCGGTCGACGAGGGCGCCTCCCAGATCCACATCCATGCGCGCAAGCCGGACGGCACGCCGTCCTGGGACACCGAGGACTTCCAGGCGATCACCGATGCGATCCGGTCCGAGGTGGGCGATGTGATCATCAACTACTCGACCGGTGCGATCGGCGTACCGATCGAGCAGCGGATCGAGTACCTGCGTGCCTGCCGCCCGGACGTCGCCGCGCTCAACATGAGCTCGATGAACTACGCCAAGTACTCGCGCCGGCGCAAGGAGTTCGTCTTCAAGGCGGTCTTCGAGAACAGCTTCGACACGATCATCGAGTTCATCACGGCGATGAACGAACTCGGCATCCAGCCCGAACACGAGTGCTTCGACGCCGGCCACGTGGCGAATGTCGATCCGCTGATCGACATGGGGCTGCTGGAGGAGCCGCTGCAGATCTCCCTGGTCATGGGGGTGACCGGCGGCATCCGCCCGACCCCGAGGAACGTCGGCGTCATGGCCGACCAGATCCCCGGGGGAGCGGAAGGCCCGAACAACTGGCAGGTGATCGGGATCTCGCGCGACCAGTGGAAGCTGCTCGCCGCGGCGATCTCCCTCGGCGGCAACGTCAGGGCCGGGGTGGAGGACAACCTCTACCTTCCCGATGGCTCGATGGCTCGCTCCAACGGTGACCTGATCGCCAAGGCCCGCCAGATGGTCGAGGACGCCGGCCGAAAAGTCGCGACCGTGGCCGAAGCGAGAGGTCTGCTCGGCCTGAAGAAGGCCTGAGGCAGGGGCGGACGGGCACGATGGCCCCACTGAGCGGAATCACGGTTCTCGACCTGACCCGGCTGCTGCCGGGCGGATTCTGCACGCAACTCCTGGCCGACTTCGGCGCCGACGTGATCAAGGTCGAGGACACCGGTGCCGGTGACTACATCCGCCAGGCACCGCCGTACTACGAGCCCGAGCCTGGTCACGACGAAGCTGAAATCGCCAGCACCCGCTCGGCGCTCTACCTCTCCCTCAACCGCTCGAAGCGCTCGATCCGGCTGGACCTCAAGAGCGACGACGGGCGTGCCGCCTTCATGCGCCTGGCCGAGGCCGCCGACGTGGTTGTCGAAGGATTCCGGCCCGGAGTGACCGAGCGGCTGGGTGTCGACTACGAAAGCGTCAAGCAGGTCAGTCCGGGCATCGTCTACTGCTCGATCACCGGCTACGGTCAGGACGGCCCCAGCCGCGACCGTGCCGGCCACGATCTCAACTATCTCGGCTCGACCGGGCTGCTGGCGATGACCGGCGCGGCCGACGGCCCGCCGGTTCAGCCCGCCGGCCAGATCGGCGACCTCGGTGGCGGCGCGATGACCTCGGCATTCGGCATCCTCATCGCGCTGTTCGAAAAGCAGCGCACCGGCCGAGGGCAGATGATCGACATCTCGATGACCGACGGCGCGCTGTCCTGGCTGGCAATGCCGGCGGCTGCTCATTTTGCGGACGGCCAGATTCCCGGGCGGGGTTCATCGATCCTCAACGGCGGCGTCTGTTGCTACCTGCCCTACGAGGCGGCTGACGGCTGGATTACCTGTGGTGCGCTGGAACCGAAGTTCTGGCGCGCTTTCTGTGAAGGCAGCGGTCATCCCGAGCTGGTCGAAGTTCAGTTCGAGAAGCCGGGCGGCGAGGGCTGGGAGAAGGTCGCCGCGGTCTTTCGCGAGCGGACCCGGGATGAGTGGAAAGCCTTCAACGACCGGCACGACTGCTGCATCGAGCCGATTCTCGAGCTCGACGAAGCACTCGAGTCGGACCTGGTCCGGGAGCGCGGGATGGTGGTCGAGTTCGAGCAGCCGGGTGCCGGCACCGTACGGCAGCTCGGTAACCCGGTGAAACTCTCCGGGACGCCGGCCCTCGAGCCCCGCCCCGCCCCCGGAATCGGCGCCGACACCGCCGAGGTGCTCGAGGGGGCGGGTTTCACCGCGGCCGAGATCGAGGCGCTGATCGCGTCGGGCGCCGCCGCCGGTCCGGGCGGTTCAGACGCGGGGGAAGGCTTTCGGGTATGAGTGCGACGGTGCGGGTCAACGGAAGCGACCAGGAGCTGCTGAAGATGTCGGAGCTGGTCGAGGCCTCGGGCGTTCCGGGGGCGACGATCAAGCACTACCTGCGCGAGGGCCTGCTGCCGGAGCCGATCAAGACCAGCCGCAACATGGCCTGGTACCGCCCGGAGACGGTCGAACGGATCGAGGTGATCAAACGCCTGCAGGAGGAACGGTTCATGCCGCTGAAAGCGATCCGGGCAGTACTCGCCGAGGATCCGGACCAGGCCAAGGCCCTGCTCGAGGTGGAGGACCGGATCATCGATCGCGCCTTCGCCCGGGAGCGGGCGCGGACCAGCGTCGCCGAGGTCCGCGAGGCCTACGGCATGCCGACGGAAGTTCTCGATCGGTTGGCCGAAATCGGCATCCTTACCCCCGACAGCCGGGGTTACTCATCGTCCGATGTCAGCATCATCGAGGCGATCTCCCGTTTCCGGGCGAGCGGCTACGACGAGCAGATCGGCTTCACCGTCTACGACACCCTGCGTTACCGCCGCGCCCTGGAGGCCCTGGTCAAGGAGGAGGTCGACGTGCTGATGGAGAGGCTTGAAGGCGAGGTCGAGCCCGACCGGGCGGTCGAACTGATCGAGTCCGGCGCCGAGCCACTGCGCGACTTCATCGCCGCCCTCCACACCAAGCTGATGGTCGAAGAGGTCGAACGCCGCCGCTGATCCCGAGGCTCGGCAGTTCTGCTCTCGGCATCGGGAGAATCTGGAAGACAGGGAGAGCGTACGAAGGCGGAGACGAGGTTGCCACTCAGGAGTGGCCGGTCGGAACTTCCGGGTCGGGGTCCTGCCGGGCGGGCTCGTCGTCGGCTGAATCGCCGTCGCCGTCGGAGCCGTCGCCTTCCGGCAGGTCGAACTCGAAGGTGCCGCGGGTAACCGAGAGGATCTGGTCGGCCAGCTGTGCTCCGTCATCGGGATCGACCGGAACCGCGCTGATCCGGAGGACGACCTCGTCGCGGTCGATCTCATCCAGCCAGATACCGGGTTCGCGAATGGTCGGGACGGTGATCGCCTGGCGGAGCATCTCCTGGACCACACGCGGGCTGGTATGGCTGTCGAAGCGGGCTTTGATGTCGATGCCTTTCGGTTCGCGAAGCGGCATGATCGCCATGGTCAGCACGGCGCTGTTGGGGACCATGATGCGGTCCTTGCCGTCGAGAATCGAGGTGTGGAAGAGGCCCAGCGAACTGACGGTTCCTTCGAGTGAGCCGGCCAGTCCCGTGCCGATCAGCCGGACCTTCTCGCCGACCTTGAAGGGGCGCGTCCCGTGCAGCACGATCCCGGCGAATACGTTGCCCAGGGTCTGCTGGGCCGCCAGGCCGAGTACCACCGCGGTGAAAGCACCGCCTACGGCGAGTGTGCTGGTCTTGACCCCGGAGATGTGAAGCGCGATCACGCCGACCAGCACGATCGTGACCAGCTTGATCACGAAGGTGACCGTGCCGGCCGTACTCGGGTCCATCCGCCGCAGGATCGCCGGTGTGATCGTGCGTCCGAGAGCGCTGGCGAATCCCCAGCCGAGAA